>SUTS01000019.1 GCA_015152555.1 Cyanobacteria bacterium SIG26 | reverse complement strand
AATATTGTTTATATTTATAAAGTTTACGTTTGTAATTGGTAACGAAGTAAATATTTTATGGTATTTATTTTTTTCAGGAGTATTTATTCCTTATTGCTTGATATATCCAGTAATTTTAGTGCATAATTTGATAAGAATATTTAAAAAGAGAATAAATAAAAAAGACTAATTAAGCCTTGAATGGGCGGGAGTTTGATTTTTATGATGAAGTACCGCAACGCCCCCACCCAAACTGCAAATGTTAGATAGATATTGTAGATTGACACATTGAATATATGTGTGGTAGCATTCATTTATGTTGTTTGACAAGTATAAAAAGTGTCCTTTTGTATTATTTACAATAATATTTTCATTTTTGTTATCATTATTATCTGTTGTTGTTTATTTTATAGTAAGCATTAAAACATTAGACTTCCAATTTATAGGAACAAATGTTAATTTTTTTATTGTTCTTACTTATATTGTATTTGGAATGTCGTTTTTTATTCCAACGTTAACAGTAATGTTTATTTTTAATATTACTCAGAATAAAATGTATCAATATCCTAAATTCGCAAAGGTTTTATCATTTATATTAAATTTTATTGTTATTTTTTATATCCAAATATTTTGTAATGGAACTATTTTGTATTTTTTATCTAATGCTCCAAATTTAACTGAAGATATAAAGTCATCCCCTAGAACAAAAGTGGGTAAATCATTTCAGGCCTGGTTCATGAAGAATAATGAGTTTTTTTCTAAAGAATTTGTACAAGAGTAGGTATTCTATGAATATTATAACTATATTGATCACTATATTCCAAATATTATTTATTTTTTGTTTTATTGATTTTATATTCCCAAAAATTTATTTTTTATCTTTTTTTATAATCATCATATATTTAATAAGTAACTTTTTATTATATTTTGAAAGTTTTTATATCCAACATAAATTTCTTGCTCTAATTTTGTCTGGTTTTATTTTAGGTTTAACTGTTTTAACACAAATTATTATAAGTACTGTTTTATGTTTTTTGGGATTAGTTTTTATAATATAATTATAAGTTGTTGAATGGAAAATAAATTATTTATTTAAATACACCATATTACTAAACCAAATACCATATCTGGTTGGTTCATTTAACTAACTGTAATGATAATCTTCAATTTCAATATATTCCCAACATTATAGATTATTACTACAATTATCAAAATTATTTTTAACCTTCTCTAATAGCAAATAATTTAATACATCTACTTCGCAAATTAAATATAATAATTCTCCATATATACTTTTAGAATTTTTGTATTGTTTAAAATCTTTTTGAATAATATGAGTAACATTAGAATTTTTAAAATGGTTGTATTTTTTACAGTATGTTCTATCATTTTGCTGTTGTAATTCTCCGCCAATAGCATGAGGTATCACAAATAATAGCCTAAGAAGTATCGCCCATAACTTTTTCACAACAAAGCAATTTTACGACCTAAAATGATTTTGTCAATGAAATTGATTTTGTTCTTCAGAACATTAAACATTACAAACGGAGCCGGCTTTTTTGTATGAACCTAAGTATCTAAAAAATGATGTTTTAGGTTTGATTTCATTTATTGCTTTCAATAAATTGGTGCCCTGTAAGTGTCCATCAAAGTTTACAATAAATATGTATTCATTTTGTTCGACCTTTGATGGGCGCGAAGAAATGTATGATAAATTTATTCCGTTTTCTAAAAATATTTTTAAAATTTCTAATAAAGCCCCTGGGGTGTGATTGGTTCTAAATGCTATAGTGGTTATGTCTTTACCTGTTGGTTTTGTTTCAATATCGCCGATTAAGACATATCTTGTTGTATTATTTTTGTCATCGTGAATGTTTTCTTTTAAGATATTTAACATACAAGTTTCGGCAATTTTTTTATTCCCTATTGTAGAATATGTTAAATTATGGTTGGATAGTTCGTATGCCGCTTCTAACATTGTTGCTTTTTCGATAACATTAAGTTGATATGGCATTTCATTATTGATGAAGTCTTGGCATTTTGAAATAAGTCGTGGTGTACCAATGATTCCTGTTATGCTGTAAAATTCTGTGGTTTTTGACAATAAGCAGTATTCAATTGGTATGATTAATTCTGCAATAATCCTAATATTTGGGTTTTTCGAAGTAATAAGACAATCTAAGGATTCCCTTATTGTCCCATCCATAGTGTTTTCTACCGGTAACACACCCAGTGTGTCTGGGGTTTGAGCAACATAATCAACGATTTGTTTTATGGTTTTCATTGGAGTAGAGTAACAATTAAGTTTGTATTTTTCGCAAAATTCATCTTTTGCAATCTCAGAGAAAGAACATTGTGGTTCTAAGAAAACGATATTTTTTATATCTTCAAAATTTGACATTTACTTAACTCCGTTTTTCAATTAAGATTATAACAGAAATGATGGGAAATGTCATTTATAAAAAAGAAGGTAGAGATGACTAAAATAAAATTTGGAACAGATGGATGGCGCGCAATTGTTGGGCAAGAGTTTAATGAAGAAAATGTTGCGATTGTCTCAAATGCGATTGGAAAGTATGTTTTTGATAATTATGGAATTTATAAAACGATTATAATTGGTTATGACCCGAGAAATATGGCAAAAGAATTTTCTATGCAGTGTGCCGAAATTCTTAAAAATTTAGGGTTTAAGGTTTTGTATAGTGATAAAGTTATACCAACACCGGTATTAGCTTATAATGCAAAACATTTAGATGCTTGCGCAATTATGTTTACTGCATCTCATAACCCTCCTGAATATCTGGGGATAAAATTTATTCCTGATTATGCGGGACCTGCGACTTCTGAAATTACTGATGAAATTGTTTCAAATTTTGGCAAAAGTTTTTCTTCTTGTGTGAAAGGTAAATTGATTTATACGGATTTTTCAAATGTTTATTTCAAGCATATTAGAGAAATTATTGATTTTAGTGCTATAAAAGATATGGACAAAAGAATTGTCTTCGATGGCTTATATAGTGCTAGTATAGGTTATTTTGATAAGTTATTAGCGGAAAATAATATTAAATTTGATAGTATCCACATGTATCATGATACGAATTTCGGTGGAGGAATGCCGGAACCAAAACCAAAATATATGCGTGAAATGATTGATTATGTTAAATCACACGATAAATATGTTGGTTTTGCTAATGATGGTGATGCTGATAGGTTTGGTGTTATAAATGAAAATGGTGAATATGTTACGCCAAACGAGATTATTGCGATTTTATTAATGCATTTGAAAAAGCATAAAAAATATGACGGTTGTCTTGTAAAAACAGTTGGTGCAAGCTTAATGTTGGATATTGTTGCCGAAAAATTAGGGGTTGAAGTGATTGAAACTCCTGTAGGTTTCAAACATGTGGGCGAGGCTATGCGAAAATTTAATCCTATTATTGCCGGTGAAGAATCTGGTGGGTTAAGTATTCAAGGTCATATTCCGGAAAAAGATGGAGTCTTAGCAAATTTATTGATTTTGGAAGCTATGGCTTATGAGAACAAATCTTTGGCAGAATTACAACGTGAATTACATAAGTTTGTCGGGTGTTCTTTTATTAATACTCGAGTAGATAAAGAATTAGAAAATATGGATGATATAAAACCTGTATTGGATAGATTTGGCCAAGTTGAAGATATAATTGGATTAAAGGTAGTGAAAAAAGATTTTAAGGACGGCGTAAAATTATATCTTGAAGATGGTAAATCTTGGATTTTAGTAAGGCCTTCCGGTACTGAGCCTTTACTGAGAATATATATAGAAAGTGATTTGCAGGATAAGATTGATAATATTATAAGTTTTGTAAATTAATTTTTGGGAAACTATTAAAAGTTGGCATTGACTAGTTTTAAAAAATTTGTCAATGAAGGTATATCTATGAAAATAAGAAATGATAACGTTACCCAAACAAGTTTTCAAATGGCGTTTAGAATGCCTAAGGGTGAAGACCTAAAAGCATTTGAAAAAATTGTCTTCAATCCTTATAAATGTTCTGATAATGTAATGCGTAAAGGTTTGGATAATTTTATAAAAGAACAATCTAAAAATACTCGCTTTGATGTTCAGTTTAAAAACGGGAATTTTGAAGTTCTTGATACAAAAAGTTTTGATAAGATCATTGAATCTTATGAAGAGCGTACATATCATCCAAATAGATCTGATAGAAGTTTTGCTCATTATGCAAAAAGATTAGATGAAACAAGAGATTCGGATATAAAACATGGTTTTACCTCTTTGGCTGCTATTATTTCAATGATAAAAGAATCATTTATTGAAACGTTTTTGCGTCCGCAAGAAAATTTACCATCTGGTTTAAGAAAAGCCGGTGAGCGTGCAAGTCTATTGGAAAAAATTTATTTAATGAAAAGTCCAATGGTGGATTAATAAATATAGGAAAGGAAATAAGTAATGGAAATAAGAAATATTAATTTAATGAGTAATCGTCCATCTTTTGGAATGGCATTAGTAAAACCGACAGGTAAAGTATTGGCGCAATTTGAAAAAGATGTCTTTGGTGATGAGTGCGTAAAACTTGCCAAAAAAGGTTTTAATCGTTTGATGAAACAACAAGCTAAAAATACTAATTACGATGTATATTATGCTCCATCGTTAGAAAAAACACCCGCAAATATCAAAGATAGTGGGTTTATTGTATACAGTCGTCACCATAATTTTATTGTAGATGCATTTCCTTTGAAGGATGTAGTATATCCAAATTCTTTTGACCGAAAATTGAATAGTTATGCAAAAGAAGTTGAAGAAGAATTAAGTCCGACTGGAAGATCATATCTTTCAGCAAAAGCTCTTTTAGGTTTATTGAAAGAAGTCTTGAATATAAAATTATTTAAACAGGAAGAACTATTACCTGGAGCATTACGTGCGGCTTGTGATAAGGCAAACAAATTAGAATCAAGTATATCAAAATCAAAATAATTGACATAAACAAGTTCTCTATTTAAATTTTAAGACGCTGTAATCCTTGTTTTGTACAAGGATTTTGCTTCTTCTTGCCTCTCTTTACCTTAGAGGGAGAAAAGAATTTCTTAATGAACGGTAGTGAATTTAGAAATTCAAGAGAGGGGTCGACATGATTCACCCCATCCCCACCCCTTCCAACACTCGGCTACGCCTCGGTATACAAGTTCACAAGGCTCGTACCTCGCCTGTTCATTTTGCCCCGTCCAGGGAGAGGGAGAAATCGTGTCATCCCTTCTAACCTATCGTCATTCTGAGCGAAGCGAAGAATCTCTTATTATTTTTTTTGAATAATTTTATGAGATTCTTCGGGCTAAAGCCCTCAGAATGACGAGGGATGAACAAATGGAATAAAGCCCAATATTTACCCCCTGCGGAGCACATTGGTATTACAAACTAAACCACGGTTGGTAACTACATTTCCCCCCCCTGCGGAGCACATTGGTATTACAAACTAAACCGCGGTTGGTGGCAACATTTACCCCTATTTTGTTTTCTTACTCCGGAAGATTGTTGTATAAGATATCACATTCTTCTCTGTATTTTATGATATCATCCATTTTATTAAGATATTCCTGGCGGGTTTTTTCTGCAGGTGAATTTACCGGTAAATTCAATGCTTTTACAAGATTGTAGTTATTTTGGATTTCATCAAGATTATCATTTATTGCATCGATTTGTCGGCGGGCTGCGCTGTCAAGTCCTTGTATTGCAAAATTCATATTAGAGAATAATATTGCAACTTTAGAACCATTAGGGTTTTTGTCAATTTGTTCAAAGATTTCTTTTATTGCAGCATCGAAAATTTTTAAAGAAGATTTTAAATAAGTTTCTTTTTTGCAACGTCTTTTAATCTTAAGTCTTAATGTTTCTAATCGTTTTTTGTAATCGTCGACATTATCAAGATTGGTCATCTTTTTAAGTTCTTCTTCGACAATTTTGGCTTGGTTAGAGACATTTATACGAATTTCGTGGATTTGTTTTATGCTTTTTTTGATGTTTTCGTAATTAGTAATATCGTTTGTTAATTCGATATATCTTTCAGCTAATCCGAGTTGTTCTAAGAACATTTGTGCAGTATTCAAACTTTCGGCTGTGGTGATTAGAGGTTTTAATACGGCATAAAGTGCGACATTTGAGTTTAATGGATAAACCATTCCGTTTTCCATTATTACTTTAGAGTTTTTCAAAGCTTCTGCAACGATGTTTAAGTTACCGCTTTTTGCACAAGACATAATTGTAGATTGGATATCTGAAAGATTTGAGCAATGTAGTAGGCCTTCTACATTTTCACGGTATATTTTTTTCAAGCTTTCAAATTTTTTAGTTTCGTTATTTTTTAGCATAACATCAGAAGGTTTTGCATCTTTTGTATTAAGCAATAGATATGTTTCTAAAACTTTATCCGGAGATTTTAGTATTCTGTGTTTTTCTAAAATTTCAACAAATTCCGTAAATATCATATCGCAGCTTTCTTCTTTTTTCATATCATTATTTGCAAAAGCTTTTGATTTTGCACTAACCCATTTATTAAGTATTTCGAATGCTTTGGATTGATATTTAGGTTCTATTGTTTGTGTAATTATTTCTTTTTCCTTTTCTATTATTTCTGATAGAAGTTCAGGAATTAGGTTTTTCAATGGAGTTCCTGCAGTTGTCAATTCATAATGCTTTAACGCTTTATATGAATCGTGAAGTATTGTTTTGAATTCTTGGACTGTTGTTGCGTTATCAATAGCATTTTTGAAACTATTAATGTGAGTTTCCATAGTTTCATCACCATCGTTAATCGCGATAATTTGTTTTAAGTCTTTAATAATTTTATCGTGTTGATATTTAGATAGTGGTTGATTAACGTCCAGTTTGTCTACGCGAGCTATTGAGTTTCTTAATAATTCAAAAGTTTTAACTTGGTTTTTGATTGCATCTATGTATCTGATTTTGTCCATGAATTCGCCATAAATGTTATCTGCCAAATCTTGTACAGATTCGTCTTCGTATTTAACTTTAGGGAACACAGGGAATATTTTGTGATTTTCAAATCCGGCATGTTTATGTGGTTTAAATCTCTTATCCCAAACAAGTGATAATAATGAATAGTGATAATCAGAATATAAATCGTCAAATGTACGTTTGCCTTCGTATACTGAACCGTTTAAGTTACGTGAAAATCTTTCGTAATCATAAGAAGGTCTGGTTTTGCTTATTTCGCCTTCTTTCAAGTATTCTTGTTGGTATAGAATGTTGAAGAAAGAATCTTGAGTTTTTTCATTTTCAGCTTTAAGAAGTTCAAACATTTGATAACCTTCAACAGGTTTTATTCCCATTGCTTTGTTATCAATTTTGTTATCGTATAAAGCTTTGAATTCTTTAGTTGTCATGTTTTGAAGTTTGTTAAAAATTTGAACAAGCTCTGCATCTGTTTTTGGGTCAAAAATTTCATCAATCCAATTGATAACGTTTTCTAATCGACCTGTTTCAAATGCAGGGCTGTTCAAATCAGCTAACGTGAATCCCATATTTGTTGTTAAGATTTCTCTTACTTTGTTAGCCAAAATTTCTATTTGTTCTTCTTTATTTTCAACTTTAGGTGTTTTGTCGTTTAATACTTTTTTGGTGTTATTAGTAATAGTTTCTATAGTATGTGAAACGCTTCCGTCAAATTCAGAAGATTTGACATTTAAAATAGCTTTAAATATTTTATTGATTTTTTCTTGGTCAAGGTTTAGTTTATTAGTATCGTTGTAATTTAGTAACAAATCATAGATTTCTTGACCAAGTTCGTCATATATATATTTGATTATATCGATATCTTTTCCAAATACGTAATAGAAGTTTCTATGAGCTTCTTGTTTTACTTTTGCTTTCATTGCTTCAATATCTTTTGGAGAGGTACTTTCCTTATAGAATATTTTTAAATCCGGAATGTTAGTATATGATTTAATTACGGCTAATTTTTCAAGTAATAATTTCAACGGTGCATTTGCCGGAAGATTTTTGTAATCTTCAACGGTCATAGTTTTTTGAACACCTTTAATTCCATTTATATCTTTTAAATATTTCTCATATAATTCTAATGAAGTTAAACCTGCATCTTGCGCGTTTTTCATAGCATTTTTAAGTTGAGAACGAGTCATTTTTGAAACATGTTCAACTAAGTCCGGTAAGTTTCTGGTCGGAGAATATAGTGTATATTGTCTAAACATTGAAACATATTGCATTGGGTTTGGATATCTTCCAGGCATAACGGTATTATACATTAGTTGGTATTTGCCATAATAATTGTGCTGGTCTAATTTTTTGAACATTTTATTTTCGATGCTTGGTCTAGTTTGGTTCCCCACGCCTTTGACTGTGTCATCTATAAAACTTCCGTTTTGCCAATCTTTTCCTGTTAAATAACCATCTCCGCCCATACCTCTGGCATAATCGGTTCTTAATAATCCGTTTTCATCTATCCATACGTTTTCAAATTCAGCAGGACCCCAACTGTTGTCGTGGAAAAACGCATCTTTCATTACAATTTTGTCATCTTGTTTTGTAGGTACAGCTTTGACGTCTGCGATATATTGAGCGTGTGCGCCCATATCGGTGGTTGATGTATGAGTTGATGAAATCCCCGAATGCACAGATACATCACGGATTCTTTCGAGTGCATATTTGTTGTCATATTCAATATAATATGGTCTATCTGTCATGTGTTCTAAAAGTCGGACTTGTTCTGATGCTTGTAATCCTGAATATCCTTCAGCTAAAATCCAACGATCTCCTTGATGTATACCTAGAGCTCTGTGGTGTTCTTCTAATGCTTCTTTGATTTGTGTATAATGGAAATCCATCTTTCTTGTGGTCATTGAATACCAAGCATTAATATTCTTTTCGATATTTTTTAAGATGTTTTTTTCATGTGGTGTTAAAGTTGTTAATTCTGACGGAAGACTTTTTAAGGTCGTTTTTAACGCATCGCTATCAGCATAAGCTTTTTCGATTTTTGTGATTTTATCCTGTAATAAAGATAAATCTTTTATCGATATTATTTCGCCCATGTTTTCCATTTTTTTCATTGCGATATCTTTGGGGTCAACAGTGTTTAAAATATTTCCGTCTTTGTCTTCAACCCTTAGAGCATCTTGGTGAAATTTTATCATTTGAGATAATGAGTTAAATTGATGTGCAATACGATTGTATACGTCTATAGATTCGTTTCTGGAAGCGTCTGCAGCAATGCCGTTTATTAAATTGAATCCTTCGATTATATTTTGGTTAGGTTCATCAAAGATTACTTTTCCTAGTTCATCAAAAGTTTCTTTGAAGCTAACTAATTGAGACTTAAATCCTAGTTGGTTGTATATTTGTATGTAGTCTTCATCTGTACAATCAGGTGAGGTCAAAAATTCTTTATAACGTTCAATTTCATTTAGAACAATATTTTTACTCTCTTTTACACCTAATTTGTGTGCCATTTCTATAAGTGTGGCTTTGTCGTCCATTTCTAATAATTTTTGTTTAGCGTTTAGCTGAGTACCAAGTGCATTTTTTCTGTTGATAGCTAACGAACAAGCATATAAATCATCGAAAATATCATTTAGAACATAGATAATGGTATCTCTGTTACCTTCTAAAATTTCTGCTAATTTTTCAGGTTCATTTGCTACACCGAAATTAGCGGCCAATTTTTGTTCAAGTTCAGGATTAATTGTGCCGTTATGGAGTTGGTTGACAAGATTTGTCATATTTTCAATTATTAAAGATTCTCTGTCAGGAATGTTTAAATCCTGCATTGTTCCGTCTAAATTTTGAGGAATAGATAATTGGAAGTCTGTTTGTGTTCTATATGCTGCAGCTGCTTTATATAAGCTTTTTAAGTTTCTGACATTTTTAGCGGCATAAGAAGGTGATGTTGTTGATTTTTTAATTCCATTAATTGCGTCTGCTAATTCTATGATTTCTTCTAGTTTTTCATTTGAAGCTTTAGAAATGTTATTGTCAGATAACGCATCAGTTAAAAATGCATTAATTCTTTTAATTTTTGTAGAAGTCGGTTCATTTGGCGTATAAACAAAATTACGTTTAGAACCTTTTACCAGTTTTGCCTCTTCTGAATCAGAAACTTCAAGTTCAAGTAATTCTTTAGCGACTTGGCGAATATGTGATTCTGAAACGTTTGGTGCAAGTTCACTAATTTTTGTTTTTAATAATTGTGAATATTTAGCATTTAAATCATAGTTATCTTTATCTGTATAAGGTTTATTATTTATTTTGTCTATATTGCGAGCTTTTTGTTTTTTTATTGCTTTTAATGCTTTTTCAGCTTTTAATAATGCTCTGTAATAATCGTGTTCTTTTTCTAATTCTGCTGACATATCAGGGTATAGATGAGAATCATTAAATGTATCAAAATTTGGTTTATCAAATCCATTATATGTTGAGCCCGATTCATTAGCAGAACCTTTTAAATTTGCAACCGTCATCCAATACATTGATGATGTATCAATAATTCGGTATCCGCGTGATAGTGCATAATCAAAATCTATATATGCTTTTTTGACAGGTACTTTTTTACCGCTACCTAAATTATTTATATCGTAAACTTGTAAATCAGGGCTTGCATCAAGTTCTGACATTATCATATCAACATATTTTGCCTTCTCTTCGTAAGCCATTAGTTTTCTTGAGATAGATATAGCTGCACAAATACCTGATGCTTGTTGGTTAATAGCTTTAATGTTCGGGATTTCTGATTCCGGAGTGTTTATAACGATATCATTTATAATCTCTGCTAATGCTTGGGTTTTTTTATCAGCTAACTGAGGATTGATTTTGTATTCAGGGCTCATAAAATGGTTTAATTGTTTGATTATATATAATTTTTGAGCTGTTGGGGTTTCTGAGGATACAATAAAATAATCCAAATTTCGTTCAAGTTCTTTAATATTTTTATTTTTAATATCTTTTAATGCATTTTTATCAACTTGTTTGAGTAAATTTTCTCTTTGAGTTAATATTTCTTTTTCAATATCAGACAAAGATTTATCACTAATAAACGCTCTTTCTACTTTTTCTTTTAATTTTATTTTAGTTTGGGTATCAGATTTTGATAAGGCTTCTTTTGCTGCGTTGTTAAGTTTTAAACGCCAATCATTGTATGATGTTTTGCCTAAATCAATGTTAGTTCCGTATTTTAGATTTTGTGAGACATCCAGTAAGAATTCTATGTTATCTTCATCTGAGATTTTACTCAAGTTGTCGATAGCTTTGTTAATACGTCTTTGTGTCGGTAAGTTTAGATTATAAGAATTGTCGTGTTTTAGTTGTTGAATTGTTTTTCTGTCTTGTCTTTGTCCTTTAAAAGTTAGGTTAAATGCATTTATATTTGTTATTTTCATCTGTTTTCCCCATAAAATAGTATACGGTTTTAAAACTTGTAAAAATATTTTTTGCCACATGAATTATGAATTGTTAAGATTTCGTATCATGAAATTTATATGTTAAAATATTAGCAAATCAGAAGGAGAAAAATTATGGAAAATGCTCAGGTAATTCAATACAAAACAGTTGGAACTTGTTGTCAATTTATGCAAGTTGCTATAGAAAATAATAAAATTGTAGATGTAGAATTTTTTGGTGGTTGTAACGGTAATTTACAAGGGATTAAAAAACTTGTAATTGGCATGGATATTGATGAAGTTATTTCCAGGCTTGAGGGTATTCAATGTGGTCCAAAGCCGACCAGTTGTCCTGATCAATTGGCAAAATGCTTGATTGAATATAAAAGTAAAGTTGATTCAGTGCAATAACAATTATAAATCTTTATGATGGAATTGTTTTTCACCTTTTGCATATTCTTCAACAATATGGCCATTGCCTACTAGTTTGTATTTATAAATGGTTAAACCTTCTAAGCCTACAGGTCCTCTTGCGTGGGTTTTATTAGTTGAAATTCCGACTTCTGCTCCAAAACCATATCGAAAACCGTCAGCAAAACGTGTTGAAGCATTGTAATATACACCCGCAGAATCTACGTTATTCATAAATTTTTCTGCGTTTTCAGTATCTTTTGTGATAATACTATCAGTGTGACCGGAGCCATATTTGTTAATATGTTCTATGGCTTGGTCGATACAATCAACTTCTTTTACTGATAAAATTTTTTCGCCGTATTCAATATCCCAAGATTTTGGGTTTTTAATGAGTTGAATTTCTGAAAGTTGAAGTGAGGCTAATAATTCATCTTTTTTCCCAAAATCTTTGTGGATAAGTAGTGTTTCAACCGCGTTACAAGCACTAGGGTATTGTGTTTTAGCATCAATAACTATGCGTGATGCCATATCAATATCTGCTGATTTATCAACAAAAATATGGCAAATACCGTTTGCGTGTCCTAATACAGGAATTTTAGTATTTTCTTTAATGAATTTAACTAAATTGTTCCCGCCACGTGGAATAATTAAGTTAATATATTCATCACATTTTAGCATTTCATTAACGTCTTCGCGTGAAAATACCTGTTGTATAACATTTTGCGGGAATTCATTTATTTGAGATAATGCATTATTAATTACTTCCAATATTTTGCGGTTAGTGTTTGAGGATTCTTTACCCCCTTTTAGAATTACGGCGTTCGATGATTTTATAGCGAGTGCGGAAATTTGAGAAATTACATCCGGTCTTGCTTCAAAAATTATGCCTAAAACTCCGATTGGGCAGGATACTTTTGTTAAAATTAAATTTGTATCCAATTCGCGTTTAAAAATTGTTTTACCGATTGGGTCGTCTAAGTTTGCAATATCACGCACTCCTTGAATCATATCACGCATTTTATTTTCATCTAATTTTAGTCGATTAAATGTAGATTTTGAGATTTCTCCGGTTTCAACAAGTTTTTCGGCATCTGTTAAATCTTTTTTATTTGCTTCAAAAATTTCGCTTTTTGATAATTCAAATGCTTCTGCGATTTTATTGAGGGCCATGTTTTTTATTGAGGTATTTATTTCTGCAATTTTTAATGAAGCTTGTTTAGCTTTTTGCGCAATATTTATAAAATTTGTTTCCATTATTTCTCCAAAATTTAATGATATTATAATATTGTTATGTTATCACGTGTTATGATTGCGTCGTAGTTTTTGAATCCCAAAATATCAATAATATTATCTGAGTGTCTGCCGATAAGTTTTTTGCATGACTCTGAGTCATAATTTACGATTCCGCGCGCAAATTCATTGTTGTTTTCGTCAAGAATTGAAATAACATCCCCTTTTTTGAATGAGTTTTTAACTCCAACAACACCTATAGGCAGTAGACTTTTTTCCTGTTCAATAAGTGCTTGTTTTGCACCGTCATTTACGATAATTTTACCGATGATATTTGTTGCATAACCAATCCAACGTTTTTTATCAGGAAGATTTCCTTTTTGTGGGGAAAACATCGTACCTAAATCTTCGCCTTCAAAAATTCGTTTAATAACATAAGGTTGTTTACCATTTGCAATTAGTACTTTACCCCCAAAACGAGTAACAAGTCTTGCGGCTTTCAGTTTTGTTTCCATTCCTCCGCGTCCACCTTCTGATGCTCCGCAAGCCATTGACATTACATCGTCATTTACTTCTTCTACTGATTTTAATAATACGGCATTTGGATTATTTTTGGGGTTGTCATTATAAAGGCCGTCGATATCTGATAGAATAATCAATAAATCTGCATCCAGTTCGCTTGCTACAAGCGCGGATAATTTGTCGTTATCAACAAAGCAAACTTGCATATCATCTTCAGGGCATCTTGGCAAAATGTCCAATGTTGTAACGGTATCATTTTGGTTGATAACCGGAATTGCGCCCAGTTCTATAACTTTATTTAATGTGGTTCTGAGGCTTAGGTATCTTTCTCTGACTGAGAAATCATCTTCTGTTAAAAGAATTTGTGCAGCTATTAGTCCATAAGTGTCAAAACCATTTTCGTAAATAGACATTAATTTACCTTGGCCGATTGCGGCGCAAGCCTGTTTTACTGCAGTTCCGGAAGTGTCATCCAGATTTAATCTTTTTTTACCTAATCCTACGGCACCGGAAGTTACTATGATTACTTCTTTGCCTGAATGTACTAAATTTGCAATATCTTCAATAAATGTATATATTCTTGGTAGAGATACATAACCTTCATCGTTACGTAACACATTTGTACCAAGTTTTATTACAATACGTTTTGCGTTGATAAAATCTTCTCTTTTCATAAGACTATTTTATCATAATTTGAGGATTTATGAAAGGGGGGAAGTTTCTATTCATCTATAACAAAGATTTTTACTTCATCATCAGGTCGATATCTTAAGTAATCAATAGAATCCCCTTTACGCATATAAATCTGCAAATTCTTTTTTGAAAACCGAAAGTTTTGTAGATAAAACTTGGTTTAAATCCAATTTTTCTAGAGTATATACAGGCATTGAGTTTTTCAAATCGTACATTTTTAAATATGCTTGTACATCTCTTAAAATATTTGTCTGAACATGAGAACCAAAAAAGTTTTTTCAACAACTTCTTCTTGCAATGCCTTATTAATTGTTAAATCAAAAGCTCTTTTTGTTCGGTAATGTTTTGCTTCTATTCTTAAGTTTTTAATAATCGCATTTGTTATATCTGAAAAATCAGAATACTTTATTGAACCGCTAAAAGATACCGCATCGGCTTTTAATGATGCCAAATTTTTTCCCGCATTTTTAACCCAAAATTTTGTTGAATTCCAGGTGGCGCATCGTTTTTTGCAATCTCTAGCTTATTTAATACATTATTTATTTCTAACATTTAACGTACTTCCTTATACTTGTACCTTTTTTATTAAAAGATTTCTTACGCAAATAATTTGACTTGAAATATATAAATTAATAAAATTTTACATGCAAAAAGATAAGCTATGGATATAACATAGCTTATCTGATAAATAGTTTTGTCGGGTATTTAATCTATATCTTCTTCGTCTTCAGAGGGGTTACCGGTTGGGATTGTTACAATATAGTAATTACCGTTGGTTGTTTTGGTTAAATCGCTTAATTTTACATTATTGCCAAATAAATAATTTTGTTGGAATTCTGCGATTTGTTCATTGTTTTTTGATTTTTTAACTGAGCGTCCGTTTATTGTTAGGACATTGCCGTTAGTAGTTACTTGGACATTATTTTCGTTGTTATCAAAAGCTCTTAAATCAATAAAAATTTTATAAGCATTATCGTTTTGTTCAAGGTGAATAACGTGTGCCGCATTTCGAGAATAAATACCTTCTTTTTTCATCATTTTATTCATCATATACATATCTTTTTTCATCATTTTTTCCATTTTTGAATGTGGGATAAATGGCGGTGCAATCATTCGTTTATAATGCCAATCAGCCACAACATAAAATGCGCAAAATGCGCCTAAAAATGTCATTAAACCTGTTAATAATGTTCTCCAAAAAGAACGTTTGTCGGGGCAGTTGGTGTACATTCCTTCTCTAACTTTTACGTTGTCGTCGTTGTAATTTTGATTTTCGTTCATATATAAACTCCTTCCTTTTTAATTTATCATATTGATTTAAATATTTCTTACAATATCTACTTTGGCAAGGTTACTTGGGTATAAAATAGTTTGTGCTGTCTCTCTTGATAAAACTTTTTGATATGTTATAATTTGTATTGAAGAGAGGGTTATTTATATGGCTAAGATTTTGGTGACAATGCCTGATGAATTTTTAAATAAAGTTGACGGGCTTGCAGATACTGAACGTTGTTCAAGAAGTGAATTAATCAGAGAAGCGCTTAGAAGTTATATGCGTAGAGCTTCAAAAAAACAGATCGAAAATGCTTCTCGTAATGCTGAAATTTTAGAAGATATTTTGAGTTAATTATTAAACTCTTTTATAAAATTGTTTACCCATTTGATTAGTTGTGGAATTTCGTACGGCTTAGGTAAATATAAATCCGCGCCAGTATTTAAAACCAACTCCTTGTCGTGGATTATAGATGTAACAATGGTTTTGGAATTTTTAAACGGTTCTTCCTGTTTTATTTTATAACAAAGGTTAAGTCCGTTTTTCTTTTCAAGATCCCCCGCATCGATAATAATAACTGCCGGTATATCGTAATTTTCGGGGAGTTCGTATTCTTGTACAATTTGAGTTTGATAACCTTGTAGATTCAAGATTGTGTTTAATAAAACCCCTAAAGCTTCATCTGTTTCAAAGATAAGGATTTTATTATTGTATTCTTTTTCAATGGTGGCATTTTGTGCTGAAATCTTAGGACGTTCTATTAAATAGTTTGATTTATTTGGAAGATTTGCCATGTCGTGAATATGCTTTAATGTGTTTAAAATTTGGATGGAGTCTTTATATCGTGTGAACTCATTTGTAACTACACTTATTGTCGTGTGTACAAAATCAGCACGACGACCGGCATATTCGTCACCTTGCAGTATCATATAGCCTCTGTCTAAATCGTGTTCTGCGTAAAATTTTGACGCAACAGAATCAAATGCAAAGGTTAGAAATGTAGCTAATCTTTCGGCTTTTATGGTATCTGTCATTACCAAGAAAATATTTTCATCAATTTGTCCGACATAATCGTTTCCGTTTAGAGAAGCTTTTATTATTGCGCCATAAGTTTGTAATAATTTGTCTGACGCAAGTTGGGTGTATGCTTGTTTATAGCTGTCAAAATTTTCGATACTTATGTATAACATAGCCCAATCAATGTTACTTGATAGTTTTCGTTTGATTGCGCGCATTGTGTAATTTTTATTTGGCATGTCTTGTTTGATATCAAGATTTGATTCGAATTCTCGACGTAGGTGTGCGTTCATACGAACTTTGAATTCTTCTGAGTTCACGGGTTCTGATAAAAAATCATCTGCGCCACTTTGTAAAACATTTATTCTGTCGTTAAAGTCGGCTGATTTTGACATGGCAACAATAACAGGCCTCATGTTATAGGTTAAGGCTCTTACTTGTTTACAAAAATCCGATAAATCATCATCAAAACTGTCAGAAATGATAATCAAATCAGGTTCTTTATCTTGAATAAGTTTGATCGAAGTTATTAAATCTTTTGTAATGATTACGTGATTAGATTCGGATTCCAAAAGTTTTTTATATTTGGTTGAAAGTTCTAATCTTTTATCAATGATTAAGGTAACTGATTGCATTTCAGCCTCGCTTGTTCTTCAATTGTTCGTACCGGAAGGGTAACCTTAAAGGTTATTTCGCTTAATTTGTTATCAATTGGAATTGAGTCAACAGAAATCTTGCCACTCATTTTTTCTACCAGATTTTTTGTTATATATAAACCCAAACCGCTACCTTGTACTTTTCTGGTTAAAGGGTTGTCTATTCTGGCAAATTTTGTGAAAATTCGTTCGTAATCTTTTTGTTCAATTCCAATTCCTTGATTTGTAACATAGATTTCTACATTGTTGTTAATAAAATTTGTTACGATTTTGATGGTTGAATTTTCAGGTGAATATTTTGCACTGTTTTCTATTAAATTGGTTATTATTTGTTGGAATTTATCTTTATCAACAAATATATTTGGCAAATTTTTTTTGTGATTAAATTCAAATTTTCTTGTTGGATATTGGTTTTGGATGATTGAAATCGTTTGTTCAATCGGGGATTTTATATCTAATTCATTGAAGACCAAATTGCAATTTGTTGCTTGTAATTTGGTTACTGATAACATATTTTCAACCAAATGAATAAGTCTATTAGATTGGTCTTCGATGATTTTTATGAATTTCTTTTTGCTTTCATCATCCAATTTGTCCCAAGATGAGAGGATTGTCTGTGAAAACCCTCTAATAGAAGTTAAAGGTGTTCTTAATTCATGGCTTACTGTTGATATAAAATCTTCGTAACTTTTTTCTATTTCTTTCATATTTCCATTATAACAAATATTGTTAATTTCTAAAAAGAAATTAACAATATTTTAAGGGTCTTATTAAAATTTTACTTACTAAATTATTTTTGTTCTCTGATTGCAACTTTTTTCAAGTTTGAAATAGTTTCAGCTAATGTTTTAACTATATCAAAAGCTTGTTTATTTTCGCTTAATTTCCCTGAAAGCATTTCGCTTGTGTGGTAACCGTTTTCAGAATTACTTCCTTTAAAGAAAAATCTATCATAATTCAAATCAATTTCATTTTTCACTTTGCAAGGGTTCATAGATTCGCAAGTTTTTTTCAATAGAGTTGCAGTTTCAGCTACAGCTTTACCGTGGAAACTATCTTGAGCTACTTCTTTGATTGCATTTGTGATGTAAGCTTCTGCTTTTGGTGAAAATCTTGCGTTAAAATTTGGGGAATAACTGTTTACGTTATCGAGTCTCATAAATTAATACTCCTTACCTGTGCTACTATCTTTTTTATTGATTATACACTAAAGATTATAAAGTCAAGTAGTATGTGTATATTACAATTTGTTACGATTTTAGATGAAATTTTTAATTGAGTAGCAAAAAGTTCGTAAAAAATGCTTTAGTGCACATGTTGCTATTTAATAGGTGAAAGGATAAGGTATATGGTAGACTCAATTAATGCTGTGGGAAGTGTGAATTCAACTTATGGTTACTCTAATTTAAAGAAGGTGGATAAAATTGCTGCACCGACTTTTGTAGGTGATGCTAAAGTTGATACCGTGGAAATCAAATCGACTGAAGACTCTCCAAAAATTAGTAAAACCAGATTGTTTTTTGGAAGACTTACGGATGAACAAATTGCACAAGTAAATAAAACTGGAAAATTACCTGAAGGTGCAAAGTTTGTTCCCAACGGTTTTGGTGGATATACCGTTTGTAATAACTTCTTTGGTATGAGAGCCGGAACTCAAGTTTTACCGGCAGGTTTTGAAGTTAAGAAAAATGTACTTGGTTTCACTTGCGTGTTACCTGTGGGAACTAAAGGTATGATGGTAAAAGATTAGACATCACGCTAGAACAGTTTGTAAATGTTGTGAAATTTCTATAATAAAGTTGGTTTAATAATAAAATAAAGAAAACTTGGACCCTGAAGTTGTTTCAGGGTCTTTTCTTGAATATGCAAAAAAAAATAAACTGGAGACGGTGGGGGTGTCTTGAGTCGTTCGCATTAAACGGGTCTTCATTCCGAAAACTCAACGTTTCCGTCACTGCGCCCTCTGCTCGCTCCTTGCTCGAACCTCAGGCAGACCTCTCGGTCTGTTGGGTTCTCCTCCCAAACTACAATTGTTTTAATTAAAAATCTGGAGACGGTGGGAGTCGAACCCACGTCCAAAATGGATCAAAACAGATATCTACGTGTGTAGTTACTTATTCTCTCGACTAATTCAGGAAAGTAACTAAACCCTCTAAATTAGCCCTAGGTTTTATTTGCGGGAAACTCTAAACCCTACAAAGTTATCTTGATACGTCTACTTTGTATCAACGCACTGCGTCTTGCATAATGGACCCATAAAGCCGGCAAGCTGGGCTCTATGAGTAGCTGTTACAAACTACGCTGCTAAAGCTGCTGCTCTAGGGAAGTCTGCTTTAATTACATTGTCAGCATTTAATTTGTTTTGCTCGTTGATTACCGAGAACAGCGCTCGGACACGCAACCTATTTTCACCAAACATCCTGTCAAATCCAAAACGTCCCCATGTATCTTATAAGTTTTTAAAAAGCAAATTTCAGTGTCACTAATAATTATTCCATTTAGAATCTCGGAATTTTTAAATGTTTTAATCGGTGTTGTTAATGTACTGTAGTCTATATTATATAACCCTATTATTGATTTTTCAAGATATAATTTTTCAGATTTTCTCGTATAGGATTTTGTTGGGTAAAATAATTAAATATTGTTTTGTTGAGAGGTAAGTTAGGATGGGGTGATATTATTCCTTCCTTCCTTCATTCTCTAGCCCACATCATGTCATCCTGAAATTGATTCAGGATCTATTAAGTTGATTATTAACATCACCCCACCCTTCCCCCTTCAACACTCGGCTGCGCCTCGGTATACAAGTTCACAAGGCTCGTACCTCGCCTGTTCATTTTGCACCATCCAGGGAGGGGAATTGTTTCTTCCTCCACAGTAAAATAATCCGCAAAATTCTCAAAATACTTCAATTGTAACAAAATGTAAATGCGAGTTTTAAACAGGCTCAAATCCAGCTATAATGCCTTATATGATATGATATGATATGATGTGGTGGGTGGTCTATTTTAAAGTTTTTCCGAAAAATGCCGTCAATGCATTTGAAAGGAAATTACTATGTCATTAAACGATGTATCTCTATTAAAATATACAATTTCGCAGGTTAAGGCTCCTGATGCTGAGGTGGATTCAAATATTAATATTGTGACACCTAAAAATCCTCCAAAACAAGAGCTCAACGGTGGAGTAGACGAGGGATATTCGGTTAATTCAATTGGTTCAACAATTTCTGATGAAGCATTAGAAAAAATTTATGCAACCGGAGCATTGGTAAACAATCCTTTAGGATTAAATTCTACACAAAATGTTGTTACCACTACAACAACATTGGGTGATTTTACTGAGGATGAAATCGCAAATATTAAAGAATTGATTTTCAAACATCAGTGTCCTGATAAAGTAGAATCGTTCTTGGTTGATATTGATTCAAAACTCACAATAAAAGATACTGCATCTTTGTTTGATTATTTGGGTGAAATATCCGATTACAAGATAACACGTGAAAATGGGATTTCAAAAAAACAATTGTATGCATTGACTCAAAATGACGGTTGGGAAGATGCTCATAATGACTTTTTTGGTTCTATAAATCGAGTTTGGCAATACTTAGATTTGGATGAGAATGATACTTTATCGTATCAAGAGTTGAAAAAATATATCGGGTTTGATATTGGCAAACTTGATGAATATAACATTGAAGTTGAAATTCATTCTGCTAATATTCAGAATGCTTATAAGAAAATGACTGAGCAGGAAAAATTGAACTATGCAATTGAGTTGGCTAGTGATTATTGTGAAACCGCAGGTTTGACTTATCAAATTGATGCGCTTAACAGATTGTTAGGACAGGAGAGTAACCTTTATTACGATGGTTATGTAGCGCAAAGAGGTAATATTGCTATTTCTACGTATTTTAAAGAGGGTGTTTTAGGTGGTTATTCTTATTATCCATATTCTTGGAAACATGAGAATGCGTATTATAATAAAAACAACGATGAATATTATGATATGACTTTACTATATAGTGATATGGATAAAGACTTAAGCGTAGAAAACGATTGTGGTATAACATTAAATGCGACTTTGTTAGATGGTCAGTGGTATGAACTTGTTAACACCCTTGTTCATGAGTTGACTCATGCTACTGCGTATAGGTATTCTGGTGATGGAAAAGGAAAAGGGTATCAAGATGGTACTATTCCGTATACGATGATTGAGGATTTATACAAGATTAATATTTTATCAGTAGAGCAAAAAACATATTTCCAAGATAATTGGAATAATTTAAGTGATGATGATATAAAAGAATTAGTATATTATTCAACTTGTGCGTGGGGTGAGTATTCTGCATATCAAGTAGATGCTGATTATAATGATTCGATTGGTCGTGATGTATATAATAAATATGATTATTATTCTTCTGCAACAACTGTTGATGGTGCCGATGAAGCTGCTGCAATAAGGTTTCAAATAGAATATGGTTATAATGGGAATAGGAAAGACGGAGAAAATGACGAACTGTGTAAATATGATCATAAAGAGGCTCGTCCGGATTATAATTGGTGGACATATAGCGGTGAATTAAATGATGAAGGTTTTGTAAACGCTTCTAAGGTTGAATTTGAATATAATGATGAAGGATATATAACTCAAATTTTGGGTGATGGAACTGATTACTTTGAAAACGGATTGAATTTCTTGGGATAATATAAGTGCAATGCCACAAATTGGTGAATTCACCAACCCATAAATGTAAACAAATGTAACAACCTTTCAAAAAAGATTAAAGAATTTATAGAGATATGCCGATATAAAGTCTATAGGAAATGAGAATGAAAGGACTACCAAAATGGGTATGGCAGCATCAC
>SUTS01000001.1 GCA_015152555.1 Cyanobacteria bacterium SIG26 | reverse complement strand
ATACCGTAGGCACATTAACTGGCAGTGGAAACGCGAGTATCGATGTAGACTTAAGCGGTTCAACCCCTGTAAGTGATGTAATTAATGCAACGATAGCACAGAATGGCACATTAACTTTAACCGATATAAACTTAACAGAAAATAGTGCAGATAATTACAGTTATGAAGTCAAGGTTCTTGATGCATCAAATATTAATAACTACAATTTGGCATTAGGTACAAATGTTGCTGATGAATTAAATAAACAAGTTGTGACTAAACGTTATGAATCTGTTGATTTGACTAATAAAGACGTTAAATGGACTGATGAATTCTCAAATACTGAAATAACTAAAACAGTTACAACAACAGCTAGTGTATTAAATAATGCTATAATTAAATTTACTAAAGATACACAAGAAGTATACGATACAACAACTCAAGGTGATACATTAGCATTAATTAATACAACAACTGCATTTGGTTCTGATGCAAGAACATTTAGCACAACAAATGCAGATGCAGTCTACACTGTTATAGCTAATACTGGTAATACATCTGCAGGTGCATTTACAATCGGTGGTGTTATTGATGGTGATAAAATTTCTACTATTAATTACCAAAACCAATATAGCGGTTTAGATTTAACAAATGCGACTGAAGTAACTCTTGATAGTGTAAAAATTATTAACGCTAATAAAACTGGAAGTGGTGCGGTAGTTAATGTTGATAATGCAAATGCGAAATTATCAGTAATTAATACAATATTAGCTGATAATACGGCTACTGATAACGGTGGTGCAATTAATATTGCATTGGCAAATACTGTAAGCATAGAAAATGCTAAATTCACTGGTAACAAATCAACTGCCGGATTAGGTGGTGCGGTATATGCAGGTTCTGATGTTGCTATTAGTGATTCTCAATTCATGAACAATAGTGATAATACCGGTGCAAATGATATTTATGTTGCTGGTGGAGCTGATGTAACATTTGGTGGAGCTAATATTGTATCAAGTGGTATTGCCGGCAATGGTAATGTAATTATTAATAGTGGTTCATTAACTTTAAGCGGTAATAATACTAATTTTACAGGCGATTTTAATATCATAGATGGTGTTGTAAGTTTCTCTGATAATGGAGAATCTGATTCATTTGTAAGCGGAGCTGTTAGCGTTGATGTTGATTCTTCGTTAGTTTTGAACGTCGCTCAAGGCCAAAATGTTTTAATTAATACATTAACAGGTAGTGGTGATATTGCCGTTAATGGTGTTTATGATTCAATGAATAGTTTGGTGCTATCAGGAGATAACTCTGGCTATACAGGCACATTAACAGTTAACGGTGGTACTGTTGGAATTATTGATGATAATTATAATTCATATATCAACGGTTCAACATATTTGGCTGGGGGAGCTGCATTAAATTATACTGCTGATAAAGATGCAATATTAAAAAATGTTAGCGGTTCTGGCAGTTTGAATTATTCCGGCGATGGCATTATGACGTTTAATGCTGCTGATAATGCAGGATTTACCGGTGATGTTAATATTTATGGCAACCAATTAAATATTGAAGGTGCGCAACTTGGTGATGCTATTGACTTTAATATTAGTATTGGTGCTGGTAAGTTGAACTACACAGCAGCGTCTGGTAATACAGGCATTACTCTTGATAGTAGTTCAAAAGTGTCATTCTTATTTGAAAATGCAAATGCAACCGCACAATTCAATGGCGGTAATTATGCGTTAGGTAATGATATTACTAATGTTTCTGGTAATAATGTGATAATTAATGATTCAACAGTTACATTAGCTAATGATACTTATAACGATGGTAATTACACAATTCAAAATTCTGTAATTGATTTAATCAATAGCAGTGTGGAAACAAAAACATTTGCAAACTTGAATACTAATAATACTGGTGTAAAATTGGATGTTAACTTCAATGGTCCAAATTCTCACACTGCAGATAGGCTTGTTGCTAATGCTGGCGGAAGTGCTATTAGTGTTGCTCTAACAAGTTTGAATATTCAAAATATCAATGAAAATGGTTTAGGTGGACCTCACACAATCAATGTATTGGGTGGCGAGTTAAGCTTTGACCAAGAAAAATCAATTGATACTTGGGCAACAAGTGCTTATGTATATGATGTTGTTGCAAAAGGTCAAGATTTAATCTTAACAGCTCAAAAAGCAGAAGATGCAGATTCATTGAAATCAATGAATGATAAAGACGGCAACAGAGGTTTCCAATTCATTGATGAAGATATGAATAATTCTGAAGGTTCTTACACTGTTGGTGGTGATTTAGGACCTGCAGCAGGCGGAAGTTTTGTTGTTAATGGTTCAACCAGCGGTAATACCGTTATTAATGGTAATGGTAACAGCTTGTTTGAAATTACAAATGATACTGATTTGAATGTAAATGATGTTACTATCAATGGTGCTAACAATGATCAAGGTGGTTCTGTTGTTAATGCTAACAATGATTCTGCGAATATTAAGTTGAATAATGTTGTTGCTAACAACAATACTTCATCAGGTAATGGTGGTGCTATTAATAACACTGAATCTGAATCATTTGAAATCAATGGTGGAAGTATGAGTGGCAATACATCTGATGGATTGGGTGGTGCTATTTATACTAAAGATGATATGACTGTTACTAACACTGATTTCGGTGATAACTTCCATAAAGATGGCGAAAATGATATTTACATTGATGGTCAAGACACTGAATTTACTTATATTGTAACTATTGATAAAGGTAATTCAACAATTTCAAGTGGTATCGCCGGTGATGGTTCATTTAATAAAACAGGTGATGGCGATATGACATTATCTGGAAATAACAAAGACTTTACCGGTGATTTGAATGTTGGTGGTGGCGATGTTACCTTCGAACAAGGTAAAGCTGATGATTCTTATATCTCAGGTACAACTAATATCGGTAAAGATTCAAGTGTAACTATCGACAATAATTATAGCGATGTTTCATCTAATGGATTTAGCGGTTTGGGTGACTTGAACAAAGAAGGCGATTATGACCTCGCCTTAGGCGGTGATAACTCCGGATTCAAAGGAGATTTGAATATCAACGACGGTAGCGTAAGTTTTGATGCTGATAATGACAAGTATATTTCAGGTTCTACTAATATCGGTAAAGACGCTAGTTTGAATATTACTAATGATGAAAAAGACTTTACTTTATCAGGTGTGACCGGTGAAGGTACTATCGACAAATCCGGTGAGGGTGCGTTAGTACTAGGCGGTAATAATTCAGATTTCAAAGGTGATTTGAATATTGGTGGTGGATCTTTAGGATTCGTTGCAGGTAGTACACTTGGTGCTATTAATAATGCAACATTTGCTGATGGAGTGTCTTTGAATTTACAAAATACAATAGTTGTTAAAGATGCTCAGGGTAATTATGGAACATACCCAAATCCTCCAAGTTTAGAAAATCTATATTTCAATAACTTGACAGTAAATGGTAATGTAGACTTTAGAATTGATGTTGATTTGAAAAACCAATCAGCAGATAAAGTTGGAGCAGGTACATTTAATGGCGGACATTTAGTAATTAACAAAGGTGGTTTGAATGTTGTAACTGATTCATTGCTTAAAGATACAAATGTTCAGATTGCTTATGGTGCTTTAGCAAAAGGTGATAATATTATCTTAGGTAAGGATGCTCAAAGTGTAATGGGTCCTATCCAACGCTATGATGTAACTTATGGTGGTGGTTACTTAGGATTTAGTAGAGTTGGTGGAGATACTCCGACAATTAATAATATTAATCCAGCGGTTATGGCATCATCTGTAGCAACTCAAGTTGGCGGGCATTTAACTCAATTAGAAACATTACATTCAGGTTTCTATCACATGGATAGATATAGCAAATATCCACAAATGTTGAGAATGACAGCTGAAAAAGGTAATGTATATGCATTGAATGATACACCTGTATATAGAAAAGGTCAGTTGCCTGAAACTTCTAATGGTATGTGGGTAAAACCATTCACTACATTTGAAAAAGTTAACCTAAAAGGCGGAATTGGCGTATCAAGTGTAACTTATGGTTCATTATATGGCGGCGATTCTGAGTTGTATAACTTAGGCAATGGCTTTAAAGGCGTAATTTCTACATTTGTTGGTTATAACGGTTCTCATCAATCATATAATGGTATCAGTATGAACCAACAAGGTGGTACATTAGGTATGACAGGTACATTGTACCGTGGCAACTTCTTCACTGGTTTAACTGTATCAGCAGGAGCTAGTGCCGGTGAGGCTTATACTCAGTATGGTCGTGATAGTTTCGCAATGATGACATCAGGTATTGCTAACAAAACCGGTTACAATTGGGAAATTAATGATGGTAAAGTTATAGTTCAACCTTCATTATTCTTGGGTTACACATTTGTTAATACATTTGATTATACAAATTCTGCAGGTGTAAGAATTGATTCTGATCCATTGCACGCAATCCAAGTAATTCCTGGAGTAAGAGTAATCGGTAATACTGCAAGCGGATGGCAACCATATTTAGGTGTTGATATGGTATGGAACATCATGGGTGAAACTAATGTGATGGCTCAAGATGTTAGATTACCTCAACTTTCTGTAAAACCATACGTTCAGTACGGTGTGGGTGTACAAAAAACTTGGGGTGAAAAATTCACCGCATTCTTCCAAACTATGATTAGAAACGGCGGAAGAAATGGTGTATCTCTATCAGGTGGCTTTAGATGGTTAATCGGTAAAGACCCTGCTGAGAAAACAGAAAAAGCTAACGGAGCTAAAAAACGTACGACTATTAAAACTCAAACAAATAAAAAAACTAATTTATAATATTAGATAAAAAATAAAAAAAGGCGGTGAGTTAATACTCACCGCCTTTTTTTATGAATTATTTGTCGAGGTTGTTGATTAATTTTTTGAATCGTTTAACTCGAGTTACTGTTTCTTGTTTTTGCGTATATATATCTTCAAAAGCTTTTGGTGGTAATTCGTAAATAGTATCGAGTTCTCGTTCGATTTTTGTGATTCTTATGTCGTTGGAGTCTTTTATAAGTTTTTTGATATCAGGAACATAATCCAGTCCTAATTTTTCGAGTAAATCTTTTTTTGTGGCTAAATGTTTGCAGTTGGAGCTGTTACATTGTTCTTGAATGATTGACTGAATGTATTTTATTGCGTTTTTAAAGTCTTTGGTATCTTTAAATTGTGCAATTATTTTATCGAGATATTTATGAGAATTGGTATCGAGAGCAAATCCGAGATTTTTTGCAATACGGTAAGCAAGTTCACTGATTTGGCTTCCTGTTGCCATGTGGGTGTTGCCAAAATCAACAATGGTTTTTCCGATTTTATTCTCAAAATACTTGTCTTTGCATATTGTTTTATTTATATGTTCCAAAAACCTAAAGATTTTATGTTTTTCCATATCAATATCTGCTTCGAGCCTTAGTATAGGATTTGGGCCATCTATAAAACGAGATAATATATATCCGTTTTGCTCTTCTCCAAATCGTCCCATATAAAATCTTGCGTATTTACCGGCTTCGTTTTTTGATGTATATATTGCAGAGGCAAGTTCTGAAAAGTTACCGTGTTTTATGTAGTTTTCATCTGTCCATGTCTCTGCATCTTTGTAATGAAATACTTTTAATGCGTAATCTACAGGCCCATCGTCTGATATTTTGTATACCATTCCCCAACAACCATTGTTTACCGGTGTTATTTTTATTTCTTTTTCCAGTATTTTTGAAAGTTTATTTTGTAGAATTGATATATTTTGTTCAAAATTTTTTTCTTCTAAAGAAAAATATTTTTGTCCAAATTCTGTAAAAGCGGCATCTATTGCTTTTCGTTTTTCCGGAGAATTCCCTACTAATTTGCCCCAATGTTGAGGTAATGAACCTACGGTTCTATCAAGATGAGGGTTTGTTTTATATAATTCTACAATGTCGTCGTGATTGTACATAACCCTTTCTAATTCGTTTGTTGCGTTAGTTGGGTGTGGGTTTTTTACCTTTTTAGTTAATTCTATAGGTGTTGAGTCTTTTGAAAAAGTGTCTTTTGCAAGATAATATTTATCTTCCCCCAGAATTGTTCTGCGGCAAAGAATACCGTGTGTTTCTGTGATTTCGGGTAGGCCCAAAATTTTTCTTACACGGGAGTTTTTGAATGGATTAATATTTATATGTGATAAAAAAGACATTTCTACTTACCTATATTATTATTAAGAATAAAAAATCTGATTATTTGCGCATTTGGGCTGATTTTGGTTAAGAAACCTTTACAAAAACTTGAGCAAAGATTTTTAGCGAGTATAATTAGCCTTGTATGTAGATTTAAGATTTTACTAAGTTGGGAGTTAGACTTTATGAAAAAATTATTATGTCTAGTTTTATCTAGTTTCATGTTGTTTTGCTATAGTGGCTTAACTACTGCTTTAGCAATTCAAGAATCGCCGCAAGCGAAAGCTTTACAAGCGGCACCAAATGCAAGAAGTGTTGAACTTGCTTTTGTTTTTGACGGACCATCTGATAAAAACAAAGAAGTTTTAACTACTTTCCAAAAAACTATTACAAAATCACTATTACCTGATTACAAAGCAGTATTTCCTACTGATTTAGTATTCACCGGTGATTGGACTGAACAAGGTGCGAAAACTGCATCTGACAAAGCTTTGAAATCAAGAGCTTTGACTGTTGTTTCACTTGGTTATATGTCAAGTGAATATTTAGTAAGCTTACAAAACAAAAACAAATTTGTTATTACTATTGGTGAATATGGACTTCGTGATATGGGTTCTGCAGCGTTCTTTAACCCTGTAAAACAATATGTTAACGATTTTATTTTGTACAAAAAATTAGTTCCAACTCAACATAAGACTGCAATTCTTATGAATGAAAACTATTACAAAACTCAAAAAGATTGGAATTCAATTATTACTAAAAAATTCAAAGAAAAAGATTGCGATCTTGATTTTGTAGTTGTTCCAGTAAGCAGTAAAAATGTTGATTCAGCATTAAAAAGTATTCCTGCTGATGTAGATTCTGTTTTTGTTACTCCATTATTTAACTTAACAACAGAACAAAGAAAAGGTATTTATACTTATTTAACTAACAAAAAATTACCTACATTCTCTTCTTTAGGTAAAGAAGATGTACAGTTAGGTGCAATGTTAGGTACTTCAACACCTGATGTTGACAGAAAATTAGCTGAAGCTACTTCATTCAGTATTCATGGTGTATTACATGGTAACACTGTTAAAACAGAAAAAATCGCTTTCTTTGATGATAAAGTGATTTTCTATAACAAAGATACAGGTGCTGCTGTAGGTTATGCTGTTCCATTACGTTTATTGAATAATTGTCAAATTATTTCAAGCAAACCATTACCTAAGTACGATTTATCTTACGTGTTTAATACAATGGAAGAAAGCAACTTAGATATCCAAAGAAAAAGATATTTAGTACAAGCTGCAAGACGTTCTACTACTGCTGCTTATTTAAAATATCTTCCTACATTGAGAATTGATTTAGGACACCAAAACTATAATGGTGCGTATGCTCAATCTTATACAGATGTTCCTGCTCGTGTAGGTCAATTTGTTATCGGTATGGATCAAATGATTTATGCGCCGGATTTGGTAACAAACATCATTGTAAAACACAAAAAATTAAAATTTGATAAAGCAGAAAAAGTGTTAACTGAACAAAATATGGGTCTACATTTAGGTTTCTTATATATGGAAACATTGATGTTAGAAAATATGATTAAAGTTCAAGAAGAACAATTGGCTGAAACAAGAGAAAATTTAGCAATTTCAAGAGTTCGTCAACAAACCGGTGTTTGCGGTAAAGAAGAAGTTTTGAGATGGGCTGGTCAAGTTAGTGAAGAAGAAAAGAAACTTCTTAACATGAAAGCCGATTATAACAATATCAGAATTACAATCAATAAATTGTTGTATAAAGATCAAAAAGAAATGTATACTTTTGCGCCATTAGTTGCAACTGACCCTGCATTCTTTACGTCTGAAATGCACGTTATTGATCACGTAAGAACACCTGAAAAATTGGCTAAATTTACTGATATGTTGGTTGAAGAAGTTAAATACTTATCACCTGAAACAACAAAATTGCGAGCTGCAATTGCAATGAAAAAGGCAGAAATTGGTAATTACGCTCAAAAATTTGTATTGCCAAATGCTAAATTATCATTAGAATATGGTTCACAATTTGACAGACAATTACCTTATGAACAAATTGGTCACATGGGATTGATGGCTGCGGGTATTCCTTATATAGGCTTAGATAGACACTCTACAAGAGTTATGATTGCAGCTCAATGGAAACCTATCGAAGGTGGTACAAAAATTGCTGAAATCGCAAGATGTAAAGCAGAATTGAATGAACTTAACGCGTATTTAGAACAAGTTCACACTGAGCTTGAAATGAATGTTCGTGAAGTTGTAAACAGAGCTATTGCAAAATATTTCATTATTGAAAAATCTTACAAAGCAATGTTTGCCGAAGCTGAAAACTATCAATTAGTTAAAGCAAAATATTTAAGAGGCCAAGCACCTATTACTCAAGTTGCTGATGCACAACATTTATATTTAGCAGCAAAATTAGCAGCATTGAACTCACAATATGATTTCTTTAAAGAATTAATTTGGGTTCAAAGAGGTTTAGTTTCTGTAAACTGGACTAAAGCTTCAGATCCGGCTAAGAAGTTCTTAGATAAAATACGACAAGAATTACCGGCTGATCCTACAGATTTTGCTTTATAATTTGGGAGTATAATCGAAAAACTGCTTGTAATTTATTTACAGGCAGTTTTTTTTATGTAAAAATTTTTTTGAAGGTGAGATGTATGTTAAAAGATTTGTTAGATAAGAAAAAATGTTTTAAATTGGTTTGTGGTGCCGGAAATGAAGATGCTACTGAGGTTGAGAAGCTTGTAACGATATATTCAAGAGCCGGATGTAATTTTTTCGATGTTTGTGCAAAACCTCATATTGTTGATGCCGCCAAACGAGGACTGGAAAGAGCCGGGATAAAGGAAGAAAGATATATATGTGTTAGTGTTGGGATTGATGGTGACCCACATATTACAAAAGCTATGATAGATAATAGTAAATGTATTAATTGTGGAGTTTGTAAGAATAATTGTCAGCATGATGCTATTTTAGATGATTTTAAAATAAACAAACAAAGATGTTTGGGTTGCGGTTTATGCGCAAAAAACTGTCCTGTTGGTGCAATTAGTATGGAATCTCAAATTCAGGATTATGATGAGGTTTTACCGGAGCTTGTTAAAAAAGGTATTGATTGTATAGAGTTTCATGCAATATCTATTGATGAGGTTGATGTTGATAAAAAATGGAAACAAATAAATGAAATTTTTGATGGCATGTTGTGTATTTCTCTTGATCGTTCTGAGTTGGGTGATAGAAGATTAAAAGATCGTGTGGCAAGAATGATTCAGAATAGAGCGCCATACACTACGATTATTCAAGCTGATGGGATTGCGATGAGCGGGAATGATGATGAGTATGGTACAACATTACAAGCGGTTGCCACAGCTCAATTGTTTCAAGATTCTAAATTGCCATTGTATATTATGATGTCCGGTGGAACTAATACAAAATCAACTGAGTTGGCAAAGTTGTGTGGGGTTAGACCACATTGTGTGGCAATAGGTTCTTATGCAAGAAAAATTGTAAAAAAGTATTTGCAACTTGATGATATTTATCAAAATAAACAGGCAATGGCTGAGGCTGTTGAGATTGCAAAATCTTTAATAGACGTTTCTTTGGAGAATATGAAAGATGATTAATCTTGTCACAAAGGATTGGTGTTTTGATAATGTAGAAGCTATTTTGTTTGACAAAGACGGGACTTTCATTGATTTACATTATTTCTGGGGCAAGATGACAGAATTAAGAGCTTTGGAAGTTATTAATCGTTTTGGGTTATCTGATAATCTTTTTAGTGAGTTGTGTTTGTACTTAGGTTATGATGTAAATAGTGGTAAGATGTTGTCGGATGGTATTACGGCGTTGTATTCCAGATCAAAAATTATTGAAATCTTTAGAAGGAATTTAACCCAATTTGGTGTAGATACAACTGACGAGGTTTTGGTAGATATTTTTGACAAGGTTAGTGAAGATTTTTATAAAAATATGCAGAAATATACAAAACCAATAGCTGAAGCGATTGAATTTATAAAGTTATTGAATCAAAAGGGCGTTAAATTAGGTGTTGTAACTTCTGATTCTGTAGAGTCAGCTAAAATGACTTTAAAATATTATGGTTGGGATGAGCTTTTTGAAGTTGTCATCGGACGAGAAAGTTCGCCATATACAAAAGAAAGTGGTGAGCCGACAAAATTAGCTTTGCAAAAATTGAATGTAAATCCGCAGAATACTGTTATGATAGGGGATGCTCCAATGGATTATATTTCGGCGCGAAATGCAGGAATAAATAAGGTAATACTTGTTGCAACCGGCCAGATTAATAAATGTAAACTTCTTAAGACTTGTGATTTTGTTGTTGATTCTTTGTCAGAAATTCGTTTTAATTAGTCTTTGTTGCAATTTCCGCAACAAGATGAGCATCCGATTGAGTTTGAACATTCTGAGTTTCTGTTTTGACAGTGTGAATTGTTTGAGTCTTTATTTGTACATTGGATTATGTAGTCAAAAAAATGTGTAAGTTTTGTAAGCGCGTTTTTACTCATTGATTCTTTAATTATGGTTGCGTTATCTTGTGCTTCTTGGTTTTCCAGCTCAAGAATTTCCGTAAAAAAAGTTGTTATTGTTTTTTGTGTGTAGTTGTTTAATTCCATATTATTCATAACTATAATATAGCATAAATTATTCTTTTATACCTTGCAAAATTTTAATGGAATGTGCTAAAATAATCAAACAAAGAGAAAGGAGTTTTATATGGAATTAAAAGGTTCAAAAACAGAACAGAATTTGATGACGGCTTTTGCAGGAGAGTCTCAGGCTCGTAATAAATATACTTATTATGCTTCAAAGGCTAAAAAAGACGGTTATGTTCAAATTAGCAGAATTTTTGAAGAAACTGCAAATAATGAAAAAGAGCATGCCAAAATTTGGTTTAAATTATTGCATGGCGGAAAAATTGCTGATACTTTAACAAATTTGGAGGATGCAGCAAATGGTGAAAATTATGAATGGACCGATATGTATGCTAATTTTGCAAAAGATGCAAGAGAAGAAGGGTTTGATGAGATTGCATTATTGTTTGAAAATGTAGCAAAAGTTGAAAAAGATCACGAAGAAAGATATAGAAAATTGTACGCAAATATCAAAGAAGATAAAGTCTTTAAAAAAGAGTCTGAAATTGTTTGGGAATGCGGTAATTGCGGATATTCATATTGCGGTAAAGAAGCAATAGAACTTTGTCCGTTATGTGCGCACCCAAAAAGTTATTTCTTTGAAAAACCTAAAAATTACTAGATAAAATGGTGGCTGCAGGTTTCCCGGCAGCCATCTGTTTTTGAACAAAATTTGTTTGGTTTCGTTATAGTGGTGTAAGGAGGTCTTGATGAAGAAATTTTCTACGGTTTTAATGATGATTTTGGGCATGTTGGCGTTTGGTGTGGATGTTTGTTATGCGGATTACAATTCATACGATCGTTACGGAGTTAAATCAGGCTCATACCGTGAAACTTCATCAGGTTATAATTCTTATGATAGATATGGTGCCAAAACAGGTTCATATCGTGAAACTTCATCGGGTTATAATGTTTATGACAAATATGGCAGAAAGACAGGTTCTTTTAGAGAAACCTCAACAGGCTATAATGAATATGATGAGTATGGCAGAAAAACGGGTAGTTATAAGACAGGATCTGGTGGTGTAACTACAAAATATGATGAATATGGAAGAAAAACTGGGTCTTTTAAAAAAGATTCTTCCGGCAAAATAACCGAATATGATAAATATGGAAGAAAAGTCGGGACTTATAAATAAAAGAATAATCAATCCCTAATTGTATAGTAATGTTACAATTCTATTATGGTTGTAGTAATGGATATTGCTATTTTTGTTTGGATTAAGTATAATAAGTACACTTGTTTTAAATCTTATGGATTGTAAAAGTTTTGAAACATTATCCGAAAAAATGGCAATTTATGTAAATTTGTTGTTTTTTAAACTGTGTAGATCTGTGTAATATAGTAGGGAATATGTCAGTAAAACCAATTAAACAGAATATTGAAAATAAAGGGTTGAAAAAGTTGTCCGCTTCGTCGGTACAACATAATCCCATGCATTGCTCCAATCAATTGAAACCTGTTAAACAAGTTTCATTTCAAGGAAGTTATCCTTCCCCAAACGTTGTTGTTAAATTAATGGATTTTATTGCAGCCGGTGGGTTTGCTGCTTCGTTTATTATCCAAGACGGTATAGGTTTTATTTTGCCTCGCGTAGGTAAAGGGCTTGTTCGTGGTGGTAAAGAGAAAAAGGATGAAAATGGAAATGTAATTCTTAACAAAAAAGGTGAACCAAAACGTGAATTGAATTGGGAATATGCACGTAAAGAAGGTGTTAGAGAAGTTATTACCGGTCCTAGTGCATTTGTTATTCCTTTAGCTATGTTGCATGTGATTAACAAAAAATGTGGTTCAGGTAACAATGTAAAATTGAATTATATTGACAGTTTCAGATCTACATTTACTGATTTTGCAAAAGAAAACTTAGATGCAATAAAAGCCGGCACTGCGGATAAAAAGGTATTTTATGAAAATGTCTATAAAACAGTAATTAACAATACAATTAATCCTGCGCTTTCTGATGCTGAAAAAATGACTGATGATGAGGTATTGAAAGTTGCAAAATCGTATGCCGAAAAACAAGTCGAAATTGAAAAAATCTTGTCTGATAAAACGTTAAGTAAAAAAGAACGTAAGGCAAAAATTGCTAGTGTTTCATCTATTGAAGATGATTTCATGTTGTTAAAGAAAAATAAAATTGGCGGAATTGTTGATGAAACATCTATAAGGTTAGTTTGTTCTGATGGTAAAATCAAAGGCGGTTCTATAGGCGAGTTATCGGGCGCTATGAGAGATTATTTTGGTGATGTAGTAAATAATGCTAAAAAATCTTTTAAAGATAGTGTAACTCCTGAACAAGTTGAAACTTTTGTTAAAAATTTCACTCATAGAAGAATGGGTTCAAGAATTTTAACAAACTTGGGAATTTTTGGTACTGTAGCTGCCTTTTATACTCAAATCCCAAAACTTTATAATATGGGATTAAAAGGTAATCCGGCACTTGATGATAAACATAATCACGTTTCATCAAAAGAAAATGTTGCTGTATCTGATAAAGCACCTAAACCTGCAAAAGACGTTGCATTTACAGGTATTTCAGGATTTTTAGAAAAAACAGGTCATAAAGTTATCAATAGTAAGAGTGCAAAATCAATTTCAGATATTTTTGAGCTTAATGGTCCGATAATTTCGGGAAGTGCTATGGCGACTTTATTGTACGGTTTTTGTATCCCTCCTAGGCTTTCAAATGCTCAAGATAAATATGATTACAAAGAAATTGTAGTCCGTGATTTAACCAGTTTTACTGCGTTGTTATTTGGTGCTAATGCTTTAGCAAGAGTGTTTTCTGATGGATTTACAAAAGTAACCGGTCTTGCATTAAACAGAAAAAATATGGACGATGATAGTTTCTTACAAAAGGTAATTGGATATTTTGCTCCAAGTGATAGCAAGCATCACGTATTATCGACGAAAGAATTAGATTCGAAGTATACAAACATTCATCAATATAAGGGTGGAATAGAAGGTTTTGTTGATTTTGTCGAGCAAAGTGGCGGTAATATTAAAAAAGCATTTGCTCAAGATTCAAAAATAAAACAAACTGTTGAAAGTATTTTAAAAGAAGTTAGTGGAAAAACTTATGCAGATGCCACTGATGTTGATATTAAGCAAGCGCTTAAAACTGCTCATAAAAACTTTGTAAAAGAGGTGGGTAATGATATTGAAGGCGCATTAAAATCAACAGATGAAAGTAAAAATGCTTTGATGAAGAAATTATATAAATTATTCCAAGATCAAAATGGTCTATTGAATAAGGCAAAAACTTGCAATAGTACGTTTGGATTCTTGTCAACATTGGCACTTGTACCTGGTTTGATTATGTATTTGACTCATTATTGCGAAAAAATGACAGCAAAAAGAATTGAACAAGATAAAGCATCAAAAGAGCAAGCGGAGTTGAATGCTTCAAGATATATTGCGACTCAAACACCTACAATGGCAGGATTTTTAGCAAAATAATAAAACAAACTATATATATGCAGATCTACAAAAACGCGCCGGATGATATTCATCCGGCGCGTTCAAAATTTTATTATAATTTATTCAGCATCAATTAACGCATTAATATCAGCAACCATTTCATCAGGATCAAATCCGTGTACTTTAGCACCAGCTTCTAAGTTTTCAAATCTTGCTGCCGCACATCCTAAGCAACCTAATCCGTATTTTCTGAATACTTCAATACTTTCAGGGTATTTTTGTGCGATTTCTAAAATGTTCATTTCTTTAGTAACTTTTTCTGACATAATTTTATCTCCTATTTGACTTTTTAGTGATATACCTTAAACATATTATACACAAAAAACAAAAAGGAAGTAGAATTATGGAACTATTAAAATTTTTTTTCAAAGATGAAGTACCTGCGGTTGGTCTTTCAAAGTTTAAAATTAAGAAGGAACAATCATACCCCACAAAGATTAAAAGTCTTAATTTAAATAAGCAAATATTCAAGCCGAATTATGCAAATAATTTTTTCTTGTTGTGATTTGTAAAGAAATATTAATTCATCTATGTTTAATGCGCAATTTTTGTAATCAAAAATACTTTATTATAATATAAGGGAAAACCAGGGAAAAATTATGGCTGTTGAATTTGGAAAAAATTTAATAAATGCATTTTCAGGCACTTCGAGTGTTAAATCTGCGCAAGCTACATCAGTAAATGGAGCACAAACTACTCAGTCTTATAAGACCACAGGGTATGCCTCAATACCGTATGAAAGAGCTCCGGAAGTTGCTGATTGGTGTAACGCAAACAAATTATTGGGTACTGATTGCCCAACAAAGTTTTGGGTAGCTTAACCCAAAAAATCAAGCTTACTTCCTGATGAAGAATTCGAAACATTCGGATGAAGTAAGTTGTAACCGTACAAGTTCATTTGGTCTTTCATCAGGAAGTCAGATGAACTTTTTTTTATGTGTTTAGTTTGTCCTGTTTCAAATAGTTGAACAGGTTGGACCGCGTAGGTATAGTGTCTTTGAACTTCTTTAATCGAATTCAACATTTTATTATCTCTCTTTCTTGAATTAATAAAGTTATTTTCAAAGCCTTGATTTCAAAAAAAAAGAGAATTGTTACAAAATTAACAATCCTCAAATATGATATGATATAAAGTTTTTGTTATTGATCACTTTCGTGGTGATCAGAATCCTTCATAAGACGCGCGAAATCAGAAGGTTTAATACTTTGAACAAAGTTTTTAAATTCTTCAGCTTCTTGAGCGTCTTTGGCGCTATCTGTAGAAACAGAACCGTTAGATAATACATTAGCCGTGACAAAAATAGGTGCTTCGATTCTAATGGCAACAGCTATAGCATCAGAAGGTCTTGAGTCAATTTCAATTTGTTCTCCCTTATCGTTTTCAAGGAATATTGTGGCGTAGTAAGTTTCTTTTTCTACGTCATTAATTTCAACTTTAGAAATTTTATAACCTGATTTATCGACAATGCTAATGATAAGATCATGTGTCATAGGGCGTGTAACTGTCAGATTTTCTATTTTTCTAATAATAGAACTTGCCTCAGCAGAACCAATCCAGATAGGTAAAGCACGCCTATTGTCTTTATCGTGAAGAACAACGATAGGTGAACCTGTTCTTGTATCAAGGGCAATACCCATAACTTTCATTTCAATCATAAAATACCTCTCTAATTGATAATATTATAACGTATAAAAATTTTTTTAAAATACCTTTTCAAAAATAAATATTTGTGCTAGACTGATTTATGTAATCTCTTAGCCAGATTATGCCGATGGAAAAGTGGCCGAGTGGCTTAAGGCGGCACCCTGCTAAGGTGTTGTATGGGGTTACCTGTACCGTGGGTTCAAATCCCACCTTTTCCGAATTTAAAGCTCAAACCGTTATGGTTTTGGGCTTTTTTATTTGCAATTATAAATAGACAGTTAAAATTAAAATCTCAGATAACGAAATTTAAAAATACATTTATGATACAACATATTAACTAGACAGGGATTAGTTATGTTACGTTAGTAGCATAAATTAAAATAACAAATTACGCATAAAAATAAAAAATTAGAATCTGTTTATACTATTTTGGTACGGTAATATTTTAAAATTTATTTTCAATTTCTTGTAAAGAAATGTAAATATATCTGTTCTTATTTGCCGATTTTTTAAAGTTTTTGCCAAAAAATGCCGATATTTTACATGTGTGATACTAAAGGATCAAGGGCAATATGGCAAAAGTTGACAATACTAATAAAGGCAAATATGTTACCTACTGGGAATACCTTGATAAAACAAAAGGACCGGTAGCTCCTGTTGATATTAATGATGATTTGGCTGAAAAATATTCAGAAGAAATTGTTGCCAGAGCTGAAGCTTTGAAGGGATATAACACTGCGTATTATACAGATAACGGTGAACTAGGCGATTTGATGTTGTCTGATCAGGATTATATTCAATTTGCCTTACAAGAACGCTATGAGGCTGTTGTTAATGGTATGAAGTCAATTTTTGACTCTCGAATTGCATTTATGGGTATACCTGATCCTGAATGGGCTATTTATTCTTATGAAGAAATTATCGAAATGGAAAATAATGGTGTAAAAATTCCTGACGATGTTTTAAAATGGGCACATTCTATGCAACAGGCTGATGTTAATGCTGTATCAACAAGTGGTGAAGTTGATGGTGATGATGGTGAGGATAATTCTATTGATAGTTTAAAAGATAAAGCTAAAAAATATATTAAAGATTCAGAAAAAGCTGTTGAAGATACAAATGCGCAATTTGAAACATATAAAGAAAAAGCACAAGAAGCAATGCAATTGAAAAAGGCCAAGCAAGATACTTATAAAGCCGAAATGGATGAGATTGCTAAAATGACTGATGAATGGAAAGCTCTTAATGAAAAAAGTAAATCCGGTCAACTTTCTAAAGCTGAAAATAAAAGGCTTCAAGAGTTAGCAAAAAAAATTAATGGTCAAAACGGCACCGTTATGAAAGAAATGCAGGCTGCTGACGCTCAATTAGATTCGTTTTTAGAATCGTTTAATGGTTTAGATGCAAAAATTCAGGAAAATATGGTATTGATTTCTGATACCGAAAAAGCTGCAAAAGATTTATTGGATTTAGAAAAATCGTTTACTGGTGAGTTTATACCTGTAGCTTTAACTGAACGAGCTGCTGATAGTGGGTTACTTATAAATCCTTTACAAGGTGCAAAAGGAGATTCTATTGCCGAAGTTGCGATGGAGGCTGCACAGGATTTAACTGAATGTAATGATGCTGTGTCATCTGTTGTTTATGATTCAGAAAATACTGAATTGACACAATTTGCAACCGAATATACAAAAGCTGCAACTGAAACTGAAGAAAATACAAAAGAGACTATGGGTGAAGCTTTTAATCAAGCCTCTCCAGAGAATAAACCAAAAGATAAAGTTGATTCAGGAATCCCGATAATTTTCTCTTTTGCGAATTCAATGTATGCAACAGCTAAAACTCTTGCTACAACTATTGAATTAAAATCTCAAGACAAAAAAATGATGTCTCGTAAGAAATCATTAGTAAAAGAGCTTCATCAATCTGATAAAGAGATTAAGACTGTAAATAAAGAAATTGCTGCAACTCAATCAACTCAAGAATCAAATGCGTCTGAAGAAGAAGCATTTTTAGCTAAATTAGACGAGATAAAAGGGCAACAGAGCAATGAAGAAATGACTTCTGAAAGCGAAGGTGAAGGTGGAGTTACATCAAGTGCTACTAATGAAACAGAAGAAATTTGTACAAATCTTGAAAGTTTAGATAATGAAAACGATCAGGCTACAAAAGGCTTGCAAAAAGCTGTAGGTAAAAGCCTTGCGGTAAGCAAAAAGAGCCAAAATTTATCTAAATTATTACGTGGTGAATCTGTTGACTTAGAAAAACAAAAGAAAGTTTCTGTAAAAACTGCCGAAGATACCATGATTGTTGGTGTTGGCACAACATCATTAGGAATAGTTACAACAGCGATAGGTGATGCAGTTTGTGCAACTGCGTACACAATGTTGATGTCAGTATATCCTCCAACAGTTCTTGCAGGAGCACAGTTGCTTCAACAAGGTTTATTACTTTTAGCTTTAGGTCGTTTAGAAATGACAACAGGTATTACTGCCTCAGTTACAGGCGCTACAACTTTGGCTGTCGCAGCGAATGTAGATGATGATTTGCAAGAATCAGAATCTACTCAAAAAGAGACTACACAGCTTGCGAAAGAAAATCAACAAGTTGTGAAAACAGCATCTGCAGTAGTTGTAAATGATGATGGTAATGCTGCAGAAACTCTATCAGCAAATGCTCCAACAACATCTTCCACAACTTCTGATGCTTCAGCTACTACCGACGTTGCTCCAGCAGCTACAGTAGATATGGTGCCAATGGTTAAGACACAGATGGCTACTGCTGGAAGTTCAGATGAGGGTGATTCTGCCGAGTCTACAACAGATACTAATGAGGCTACAGTGCCTACTACATCTGACATGACAGATTCTTCAAATAATGGTACTACTGGTGGTAATACTTCCAATACTGCAAATACTAAAGCAGATACCGTTACGACTGGAACTACAGGTGGTGTGGTTGCAGAGGGTTCAGTAGCTCAAGAAGCTTCAGCAAATGAGGGTGCTGAAGAAGAAGGGCGTGATGATAAGCTTATTTATGCTCCGGGTATTGCGGGATGCTATTCAGTAGCTGCTGCAAATACAGCTGCAATTGCAGGAGTTCTTGCCGACAAAAAAGAAATGGATAAAGATAAACGTGCATACTTAAATAATTTAAAAAGTATGGAAACAATTTCTAAAAATTTAGAACGTCAAGAGGCTTTATTGACTAAAATACATGAAAAATTAGCACTAAAGGCCGATAGTTTAACTGGAAAAATAGAAGAATCCAACGCAATTATTACTGATGCTGGAGAAAATGGTGAGCAAGATAAGGTGGCTGTTGCTCAAATTGATGCTCAAAATGCTTCAAATGAATTAACAACGGTTGAAAAAGGCGCCAAAACTACTAGTTTCGATAGTGCAGTAGCTAAAGGTAATAAACAAATAACGGCATTGGATAAAGACGCTAATGTTATAAAAAATGGCTTAAATAAATATGAAAAGAGTCTTGATAACTTATCAAAAGTATCAATTGGCGCGCTTGCTGTAGGTGCACCTACGACAGCTTTAGGCGTTTTAGGTACTGTATTAGGTAATCAACAACTTGCTACGGGTACACAATATATGATACGAGCAGCATTGTTGCCAACTGTTGGATTGTTTGAAGGTATAAGAGCTTATTATATAGCTATGGGGACAGCTTCATTAGCTAAGGGAACGCACAATGTTACATTTGGAGCTCTTAATATTGCTGCAGGTTCAACGGCATTGGCTTCTGGTGCTGCAGGTTTAGCTGTCCGAAGTGATGCAAAAGGTCATAAAAAAGAGGTTGAAGCTGAGTTTAAAGCAGGATTGCCGAAATCTAAAGAAGGTAAAGGTATTGTAAGACAATCTTTACAAAGTGTTCGCGCAGCCTCAAATGAAACTAATTCAAAATTGGCTGGAGTACCTGAGGTTGCTACATCTTCTGCGGCAGCTAGTGCAAATACAAATACCGCAAATTCTTATGAATCAGATGATAAAGTTGATAGAAAATTAGCAAGATTTAATAATGATAGTATTATTGAATCTAAAAAGAAAAAGAAAAAAGTTCAGGGTGTTTCAGCATCAGCAAGAGGTTAAGAAAAGAAAAGGCGGAGGCATAGCCTCCGCCTTTTTTCTTATATAAAATCTAATTATTTAGATTTTTTAGCTGTTGGGTAGTAATCTCTTACAACACCTTCAAATGCGTCGATATAAATTTGTCTCATATCTGACATTATTGGGTATGCAGGGTTAGCACCTGTACATTGATCGTCAAATGCTAATTCAACCATTTCATCTAATTTAGCGTAGAATTGTTCTTCTGTTACACCAAAATCTTTGATTGAATTTGGTAAGTTGATAGATTTCATTAATTTATCAACAGCATCGATTAACAATGCAACTTTTTCATCGTCGTCCTTACCGCCTAAACCTAAGTTGTCAGCGATTTGACCGTATTTAGTTTTAGCATTAGGGAACTTGTATTGAGGGAATGTTGCTTGTTTTTTAGGACAATCAACAGCGTTGTATTTGATTATTTGTCTGATTAATAATGCGTTAGCAACACCGTGAGGTACATTGAACATTGCGCCTAATTTGTGAGCCATAGAGTGACACAAGCCTAAGAAAGAGTTAGCAAATGCCATACCTGCGATGGTTGCTGCATAGTGCATTTTTTCTCTGGCAATAGGGTCATTTGAACCTTCTGACCATGATCTTTCTAAGTATTTGAATACTAACTTGATTGCTTCTAAAGCGTTAGAGTTTGTGAAGTTAGTAGCCATACAAGATACATAAGCTTCAATTGAGTGAACTAAAGCGTCAATACCTGATGCTGAAGTTAAACCTTTTGGCATACCATCAACAAAGTTAGGGTCAACGATTGCCATATTAGGTGTTAATGCGTAATCAGCGATAGCGTATTTTACGTGAGTTTCGTCGTCTGTAATAATAGCAAACGGTGTAACTTCTGAACCTGTACCTGAAGTTGTTGGGATAGCAACCATTGTTGCTTTTTTACCTAATTCAGGGATTGAACAAATTCTTTTTCTGATATCCATAAATCTCATAGAGATATCTTCGAAGTTTGTATCAGGTTGTTCATACATTAACCACATAATTTTAGCTGCGTCCATTGGAGAACCACCACCTAATGAAATGATTACATCAGGTTCATAAGGTCTGATAATTTCCATAGCTTGGTTAATTGTAGAAAGTGTTGGATCCGGTTTAACATCAAAGAAGATTTGATAATCAATACCGATTTCATCTAATATATTTGTTACGTTATAAACCGCACCAGAGTTGAATAGGAATCTGTCTGTTACGATAAATGCACGTTTTTTACCTTCTAATTCGCGAAGAGCTAAATCGATAGCACCACGTTTGAAGTAGATTTTTTGTGGAACCTTAAACCATAACATGTTTTCTCTCCTTTCAGCAACTGTTTTGTAGTTTAATAAGTTTTCAACGCCTACGTTACCAGAAACAGCGTTTTTACCCCAAGAACCGCAACCTAAAGTTAAAGATGGCTCTAACTTGAAGTTGAATAAATCACCAATACCACCTTGAGATGATGGAGAGTTAATTAAAACTCTGCAAGTTGGCATTTTTTCAGCATATTGGTTAATTCTGTCTTGAGAACGAGCATCTGTGTAAAGAACTGATGTGTGACCTGCGCCACCTTTTGAAACCATTTCATAAGCCATTTCTGTAGCTTCTTCATAGTTTTTAGCTCTGTACATAGATAAGATTGGAGATAATTTTTCTCTTGAGAATGGATCTTCCCAATCAACAGCTGGTCTTTCAGCTAATAAAACTTTCGCAGTTTCAGGAACTTCAAAACCTGAAAGTTGTGCGATTTTGTATGCACTTTGACCTACGATGTCAGGGTGAGCTGTACCACGTTTTGGATCGATAAATGGAAGATCGATCATTTTTTGTTGTTCAGCTTTGCTTACTAAATAAGCTCCTCTGTATTCGAATTCTTTTTTAACTTCTTCATAAATGCTGTCAACAACGATAACTGCTTGTTCAGAAGCACAAATCATACCGTTATCAAATGTTTTTGACATAAGAATTGAAGAAACTGCCATTTTAATATCAGCGGTTTCGTCAATAACTGCTGAAGTGTTACCTGGACCTACACCTAATGCAGGGTTTCCTGATGAGTATGCAGCTTTAACCATGCCAGGACCACCTGTAGCTAAGATACAGTCAATGTTAGGGTGTTTCATCAATTGGCTTGATAAATCAATTGACGGAACATCGATCCATCCGATAATATCTTCCGGAGCACCAGCTTTAACCGCAGCTTCTAAAACTAATTTTGCAGCAGCAATTGTACATTTCATTGCTCTTGGGTGTGGTGAGAAGATAATAGCGTTTCTTGTTTTTAACGCGATTAATGATTTGAATATTGCAGTTGAAGTAGGGTTAGTTGTAGGGATAATACCTGCTAAAATACCCAAAGGTTCTGCAACAATTTTTGTTCCGTTTGTTTTATCTTCTTTAATGATACCGCATGTTTTTGCGTTTTTGTGTTTGTTGTAAATGTATTCAGAAGCATAGTGGTTTTTGATAATTTTGTCTTCTAAAATACCCATACCTGTTTCTTCAACAGCCATTCTTGCTAAAGGAATACGAGCTTTGTCTGCAGCAGTAGCAGCAGCTTTGAAAATAGCATCAACTTTTTCTTGAGAGAAAGTTGAATAAAGCTTTTGAGCTTTTTTAACTCTTTCAATTAGCAATTCTAATTGTTCTGCGCTGTCAACAAGATTAGACTTTGTTAAAGCCTTTTCTAAATTTTCGACAGTTTTTTTGCTTTTTGTTGTCATGTTTTTTCTCCTTTTTATAACATAGCATTTATACTATTGTATTAAATCTCTGACCAACTATTCTAATTTGTGAATTTTATCACAATTACATTTTACAGTAAATATTATTTTAAATCAAGTGTAATATTTACAATCTTTATAATTTCTTTATGTGACTTTGCAAGATAATAGATTTCATTTTATAAAGATTTATTTATTAATATGTAATGTTCATCCTGACCATTATATTTATAGGCATGTATGAACTTCTAACAAATGTGAAAATTTGTAAGTTGGGGTTTCTACCCCAACATTTATCACTCTGTTGGGCTGAAAGCCCAACTTACTTTTATTACTAATTGTTGGGTAAGTATGCCGAACCTACCACTCTTTGTGACATCCTCTCCCGAGGAGAGGTAGGTTTATGAGATTCTTCGCTTCGCTCAGAATGACATTACTTCTAAGATTAACGCATCCGTCATTCTGAACCCCTTGCGGGTGAAGAATCTCATAACTATTGAGATCTTTCGCCACGCCTCGCGTTAAACAGGTACGCTGGCTCTTCAGCCCTCTACTCGGTTTGTTCAAGATGACGCACCTTCCAGTAATAAAAAATTATCATTATGTAAGACTTTTTTCTAATCCTTTTTAATTAATCAGTAACCAAAACATCCGCAAAATACCAGCAATAAGTGCATTTTTTACACTTTATCATTTTAACCAATGAAATCAGTATTTTTGACCGCTTTACAAAAGTTCACAATAGGGGTTGACAAAAAATATTTTATGGATTATAGTAAAAGTGTTAGATGAAGTGTTAAATGAACACTTAATAACAAAGGAGGAACAGAAAATGTTAACTATAAATCCTGTAAACTTAAATAGATATTCAAAAAAATACATTACCTTTGGTGAAGGTAACTTAAATAATGTGAACTCAAGAGTTGGACTTTTATCATTGGATAAAAAACCAAATGCTAAAATCAACTTTGAGAAAGATTTATACGATACAAAAAAAGCTGATATGGTTCAATCAAATCCTGTAAAAGCTTTCGCGTATAACATTGTAAAGGCTTATAATATACTATGCACACCTACAAGACGTGCAACCCAAACCGAATCAACATACGTTCACATTCCATATATGGCATAGTGAGCGGTCAATAAGGAAAGACTTAACTCTTTTCATTTACCCCGAATAACTAATGCAATTACCCCAATTGCGGAGGTTAAAATTAAACAAACATAATATCCTTTCTGTGTAATGGCAGAAAGGATAATTATTTATGAACGAAGAAATTAAAACATTAAGGGAATGTACAAAATCTGCTAAAAATTATTTTTTAAATCGTTTAGCATATACATTAGGTCCTGTTGAATTGAAAAATTTCATGGAAAAAGGCGGAGTGAAAATTGTTGATGTTAGGCATCGTGCAGATTATGATATCGGGCATATTCCTGAGGCTATATCAATTCCAAAAGATGAGTTGACCGAAAATTTGGATAAATTGTCAAAGGATATGGTATCAATTGTATACTGCTATAATCAACAGTGTCACTTAGGTGATAGTGCTTGTTTAGTATTAGCCGAATACGGTTATCCGACAATGTTATTAGAGGGAGGTTATGATGTTTGGGTAAATGATTTTCGGTTTGCTACAGTCACCGAATAATAAAAACCTCTCATTATTAGAGAGGTTTTTTATTATATATTGGCGCCTTTATCTGTTTTTATTTTGTCATGTGCGTTTCTACTGCCGTCAGTGAGTTTTGCAAATTCTAAAACAAAATCGGTGGCTTCTTGGTCTCTTGCTACGGCTTCTTTTATTGCATAAATATCCTCTATTGATAATTTGTTGATTGGTAGTTTTTTAAATAGAGAAGCTTTGAATTTTTTTTGGGTGTCATAATCAAACCCCGGCAAATCAAGCTTTAGCGAATACCAGCGATAAAAGTGGTGGAGCATATAATGTTTATCAATATTACCTTCTCTAAGTATAAACATAGGTTCTGTACTTAATTGGAATTGTTTTTTAGTAATTAGTGATAAATATAATGCTACAATCCCTTTTTTTTCGTAGATAAGACCTTCTTCTTCTTTTATGAGGTTAAGAAATTTGTCTGCATGCGCAACCTTAAAAACTGGTGTTTTTGCGGCTTTGATGTAATCTAATAGAGCTTGAGGATCGCAATTTGTTTGTTTTGCAATCGCAGTTACGTTCTCTTTAGCTTTTTCTATAAGTTTTAAAGTTTCGGAATTAAGAGTTAAATCAGCAGCATTGCCGATAACTTTTTTTGTTGTTTTATTTACATAATTTCTTTTGGTGGAACTTTTTAATTTATCCAGCAAGAATTTTTCTTGGAATGATAATATAAAATATTTGATTTTTTTAAATAAATTGTCCATATAGTTATTATAATTAATTGCAAAAAATATTTATACATTCAAATGGAGGATAAAAACGGGGTTTGTATTTCTCAAACCCCGTAATGTATTGTTTTATTGTGAAATTATATAATTTAGTATTGTTCTGACACCTACGCCTGTTGCGCCTTTAGAAAATTCTTTTTGAGGTTTTTCTAAAAATGCAGTACCTGCGACGTCCATATGCGCCCATTTTACATTATCGCAAACAAATTCTTTTAGGAACATGCCTGCGGCTGATGCTCCACCGTATCTTGAGCCAGTGTTTTTCATGTCAGCCACATCGCTGTTCATGTTGTCTCTGTATTCTTGCCACATAGGTAGTTGCCAGAATTTTTCACCTGTATTTTTGCCGGTTTCTATTAGTTTTTTAACGAATTCATCGTTGTTACCCATAATACCTGAGGCAGCAGAACCTAGTGCAACCATACAAGCTCCAGTTAATGTTGCAATATCAATAATCTCATCTACTTGAAGATCACAAGCATAACATAGCGCATCAGCAAGAGTTAAGCGGCCTTCAGCATCTGTATTGTCAACTTCAATTGTTTTACCATTTTTTGCTGTTAAGATATCGCCAGGTTTATAAGCGTTACCAGAAGGCATGTTTTCACATGCTGCTATTATTCCGTGAACTTCTATTTCCGGTCTAAGTTTTGCAATAGCTTTCATTACACCTAATACACAAGCAGATCCGGACATATCGTCTTTCATGTTAAGCATAGATGCTGCAGGTTTAATATCAAGTCCGCCAGAATCAAAGCACATTCCTTTTCCGATTATTGCAATTCGTTTTTTAGGATTATCTACCAAATGTTTCATGTGGATGAATTTTGGCGGTTGTGTACTACCTTGAGCTACCGCTAAATATGCTCCCATTTTCATCTCTCTTATTGTAGGTTCGTCGTATACTTCAGTTTGCAGACCTTCTATTCCTTGGGCGATTTCTGCAAGTTTTGTTGGTGTTGCAAATGCTGCGGGTTCATTAGATAGGTTTCTTGCAAGCTTTACCCCGTCTGCTATAGTTTTTGCTTTTATGATTTCTTCTTCAGTGGTATTTTCTAAATAAATTTCAGTAATTCTATGTTCTTTTTTTGTTTTGTATTTGTCAAAATGATAATTGGCAATTGTTGTTCCTAAAATTATTGCTTCAGTTGAATTAATAGCTAAATCTAATTCTATAGCAACAGTTTTTGCTTTTATTTCAGAACATTTTTTTATGGCTTTAGCTATTGTTTCTCTTATTATGTTGCCATCAACAAATTCTTTTTTCCCTAATCCCATTGCAATGATATATTCAGACGGATATTCTTTTTGTGTGTGAATAACAAAGATTTCCCCTTTTTTACCTGTAAAACTATCAGGTGCAAATCTGTTTACCAAAGTGTTAGAAGTTGGTAGGTCTTCGAACTTCGCGATAATAAGCACATCACATTGGATTTCTTTAGCTTTGTCTACAATTTTGATTTCCATAATAAACTCTCCTTTTTGTGTTTATTATAGCACTAATCGTAAAATATAAAATAATTCTAATAGTTGAATATTATTGTTGTGGTGATGTTTTTTCGGGTGTATCTAATGATTTTATGGCGTATGTACGAAGTTCTTGAGCTTGGCTATTGTTTGGGTCTATTTGTAAGATGATATTTAAATCATCAATAGCTATAAGATACTCTTTTTGTTTGCAAAATATAATTGCTCGAGTTAAATATTTTTCAGGGTCATTTGCGTCAATTTCAATAGCTTTGTTTAAATCTTCTTTAGCTTTTTCCAGATCCCCTTCAATTTTACTGATTAATGCTCCGCGTTGTGCATAATATTGAGCATTATTTGGATTTAATTTGATAGCTTGAGTTAAATCATCTAAAGCATCATTGGTTTTGTCTAATTGTGCAAATGCTATTGCCCTTTGATAATATGCAGAATCATTTTTAGGGTTAATTTCGATTTCATTTGTAAAATCGAGTATTGCATTTTCATAGTTTTTTAGGCCTAAATAGGCAATTCCTCTGTTAAAAAATGCTTGATTAAAATCTTTATCATATTCAATAACTTTTGTGTAATCTTCAATTGCACCTTGGTAATCTTTAAAATAGAATTTTGCGACACCTCGGTTATTAAACGTTTCTATGTTATTTGGATCAAGTTCCAGTACTTTTGTATAATCGTTGATAGCATTTTCATATTGACCAAGGTTTCTGTACGCTATTCCACGGTTGTAGTATCCAAGAATGTTTTGGCCGTCAAGTTCAATGGCTTTTGTAAAATCTACTATAGCTTCGTCATATTGTTTTAGTAATACGTGGGTTGTTCCTCTATTCAAAAATGCGTTGGTATTTAAAGGATTTATTTCGATTTCTTTTGTATAATCATCTACAACGCTTTTGTACTCTTTTAATTGAACTTTTGCTAAACCTCTATTGTAATAAGTGTTTTCTCTATTTGGGTCAAGTTCGATTGATTTAGAATAATCGTTTATGGCGTTGTTGTAATTGCCGAGTAAAAATTCGGTGGTTCCTCTTTTTGAATAAGTTTCAGCATTTTCAGGATTAATTATAATTGCTTTTGTGTAGTATTCTATCGCTAAGTCATATTGTTTAGCGTCAAAATTTGTCTTTGCAAGTTCTAACAAGCTAATTTCTTTTCTTTGTTTGCGTGTTAATTTTTTAACACTCTCTGTTGCGATACAAGTTGTTTGTACCCCAATTAGGCTTAATAATATAACACTAGCAAGAAATTTTTTTCTCATAACCAAAATCCGAATTGTAAACAAATTTTACAATGTAATCCAAGAATATTATAAACACGATAAAATGTCAAAAATGCGAGTCTTTCATTAAAAAGTTTAATTTAACAAGCTTTAAAATTAAAAATGATAATTATTACCACTTTACAAATTTTAGATAATCTGATATAATAAAAATTGTAAAAATGAGAAAAGACAAAATTGAAGAAAGGCGGAACTTATGAAATTTGTATGTACAGTATGTGGTTGGTCAACAGAAGCTGATAAAGCACCAGAAAAATGCCCTATATGCGGAGCAACAACATTTAAAGAAGTTGGTGGTGGAGAAAAAACATACGCTTGTGAACATAATGTTGGAGACGGTAAAGTTGAAGACGAAATGATTATGGAAGGATTAAGAGCAAACTTTAATGGCGAATGTATGGAAGTTGGTATGTATTTGGCAATGTCAAGAGTTGCTGAACGTGAAGGTTATCCTGAAATTGCTGAAGCATACAAAAGATATGCCTTTGAAGAAGCTGAACACGCAGCAAAATTTGCTGAGTTGTTAGGTGAAGTTGTAACTGATTCAACAAAGAAAAACCTAGAATTAAGAGCAGATGCTGAACACGGTGCGTGTGAAGGTAAATTAGAATTAGCTGTAAGAGCAAAACAACTTGGCTATGATGCAATTCATGATACAGTTCACGAAATGGCAAAAGATGAGGCTCGTCACGGTAGAGGTTTTGATGGTCTTTTAAAAAGATATTTCGGTTAATTTGAAATATCATTATTATAAGGAGTACGGGCGGGTTAAGTTTAACCCGCCCGTTCAATTTATGTATTCAAGACTTATTATGCTAAAAATTTTTTCATGCTGATATCAGGTTTATAAGTTTGTGGTTTTATTTCTTGATTTTTAATTTGTTTATTACTTTGAGCTTGTTTCTTTTGTTTATTATTTTTATATTCAACTAATGCAATAATTCCAACCATCCCAACTCCAATTAGAGCAGATATCAATGTGGATTTTGTATTTTTGACTTTGTTTGTTTTCTCTATTTTTTCTGTGATGGTTTTTGCCAATGTGTTTTCATCAATATTATCAGAAAGCAAGGTGCTCATTTTTTTAGCAGGATGTTCCAATTCGTTTGCTATCTCCTCTATGTATTCTGCAGGTTTTAGCAATATATCTCTATATTTAATAATTTTTGAATATAATTCAGGATGAGAAGTATCTAATTTTTTTAATCTAAAAGCTCGTTCTAAGCTGTCCATAATATTAAAACCAAATCCATCTGAAATGGCTTTGTGAAAATCATTTTTATAAAATGCTGAGATTTTATATGCAAAGTTTTTGCGAGCTGATAACCCTCTTGAATTATCGTTTATTAAGTTCAAATCCTGCATGTTAAAACGTTCTTCGCGCCCAAAAACATCCATATAAAACATTTGATTATTTCTTGCTGTCATTGGTTCTGCCCATTTTGCTTTTGCAAATTCTACAGGGTCTTTTAGTTTTTCTGAATCAACTCCGAATATCCTCGACAAGACTTTAATAGCATCGTCTTTATGGTATTTTTCGTTTTCAGGAGCGGATAAATCTGGCATGTTTAATGCTATTTGTTTTAGAGGTTGCGGGTCATGGTTTCCAGGGCCAATTACGTAATAATCTGGATCCCAGCCACGTTTCAAAAATGCTTCATTTGTCCCCCAGCATTCGTGTTCTTTGTCGTTCATATAAACACTGCTATAAATTTTGACTCTTTTTTTAGCAGCATCGTGTAATTCGCTGGAATTTGGTTTGAATTCTCGACCTCCCTCAAATTCGTACATCAAATCTTTAAGATCAAAATCTTCGCCTTTAACCTCTTTGACTGCGTTTTCTATGAATTTCAGAACGGAGTCACCTAAATCTTTCCCATAAGATGTTTTGTCTGTTTTATGGATTAGTGGGTTTAGATATGCCCAACCCACGTCAAATCTGATTGCGTCATAACGTTTCGCAAATAGTTGAACTTTCATTTTTAACAATTTTGCTGTATCACTAGTTGGGTCTGTTAGTGTATCATAATTTAATGTCGTTATGCGCCAATCTGCAGAACCGATATATTCGTTTTCTAAAAATGCTTTCGGAAATGCTTTTCTCTCATCTTCAGAGAAGTTGATTAAGCAGTCTCCGCATAATTTCATACCCAAATTATTGATTTCTGTTTTGGCATCTTTGAGGTGACTATCTGCTAAAAACTGTTTGAATTTGTAAAATTCTGTATCTGATTCGTATGAATTTGGAATTTTTAGCCACTCGTCATTTTCTTCAACGTATTTTTTGTATCGTTGTTTTAATTCATTATTTTCATCAAGTTTTTTAAATCTTTCGTGTGCAATTTTTATAATTTCATTGTGTTTGCTATCATTTGGCATTACATTTTTGTAATTAACAATTTCATCAGCATCTTTAGCATCGTTGGCATTGACGATTTGGTTAAATTCGTCTGCGGTCAATAATTTGCCGTATCGTTCCGTTGTTAAAAGTGCTGGATTAATTTGATTGTTCCCTAAAGAAAATGCAGTACCCGTGTATGCGCAATATAATCCTGATTTAAGTGCGTTTCCATATTGACCTTGAGGTAAGACTTCAATCATATTACATCCGGTATAAGTTTGCATATATTTAAGGAAATCCAATGATTCTTGGGATGCCAAATTGGCAACCCCTGTATTTCTCGTAGGACTTTGCGGTAAACAGGCATCGTGAACTATAAAAATTGATTTGCCGGTTTGGCCTACAAGTGCCTTTGCCTCATCACGGACTTTTTTAAAATCATCCAAATCTTTAGGTTCTATTGCAGCACCAAAAGAGACCTTACTTTTGATCGCAGAAACTTTCATACTTTACTCCATTTTAGAGGTTATTTTTATATATGTTTTTCAATATTAGAAATTATTGTTGATTTAGGCATCATGCCAACCATGCGTTCAACAGCTTCTCCGCCTTTGAATACTAAAAGGCTTGGTAGTCCACTTATTGAGTAGGTTTTTGCTGTTGTCATACATTCTTCAACGTTTACTTTTACAAATTTTACTTTGTTTTCATACGTTGCAGCCAGTTCTTCAACAACTGGGCTTAATTTTCTGCACGGACCACACCAGGTTGCCCAAAAGTCAACAACTACAGGAATTTCAGAGTTTACAACTTCTTGTTCAAAATTTGTATCATTAATTTCCAAAACATTTGCCATATTCATATCCCCCTAAATTTATATTACAACTGTTTATATATTATCATAGAAAAAATTTTTGTGCTATCATCTTAATAAGGACTAATTAGGACAATAAAAATGGCGAGAAAAAAAGTAATTGAGATAGTTTTAGATACAGAAACTACAGGTTTGGATTATACAAGAGAGAAAATGGTCGAGTTTGCGGCTGTAAGATTGGAAAATGGTAAGATTAAAGCCAAGTTTGAAACTCTGATAAATCCAGAACAGCATATTAGAAAGTCAAGTATTGCAATCCATGGCATTACTCAAGAGATGGTAGAAGATGCTCCAACTGAGGCAGAAATTATACCTCAAATCCTAGAATTTATAGGAGATTATCCAATAGTTGCGCATAATGCTATATTTGATTATTCATTTATAAATGAGGCTGTTAAAAGGGTTACGGGTCAAGAGATTTCTAATGAACGAATTGATACTCAACAAATGTTCAAGGAGGTTTATCCTGATTTAGATGCTCATGGATTAAATGCCTTGACCGAAAAATTTAACGTAGAATTAAAAGATCATCATAGAGCAATGGGTGACACCATGGGGTTAGCGTTGGCTTATCCTAAATTGAAAAAGTTATATACTCAAAAATATGATTGGGAAAGTAAGCAGTTAGAAAATGTTGATTATTTATTTGAACGTTTTTTAAGACTGCAACAAACTGTAACGACTTTGCAATCAGAAATGCAGGATTTGAAGTCTGTATTTAAGCTGTATTTTGAACAAGGCGGAGCCCCTATTACTTCTCAGGATGGGGATATGCTTGTTTATAATTCTAAGCAATCTTTTGGGTATGACTTTAATGCCATAAAGCCTGTGTTAGAAGAAGTCGGGGCTTTGGAAAAGGCAGTTAAAATTAATGCGGGATTTGTTGACAGATTAGTTAATGGCAGAAGCTTAGATGATGAAAAACGAGACATTATAAGGGATGCGCGAATAGAGTTAACCGAAACTCGGAATATACAAGTAATTAAGAATAATAAATAGTAGGAGAATGAAATTATGTTAAAAAGATTAGGGGCGTTTTTTAAGGAGCCGCCTGTTCAGGAGCCTATTCAGGATTCTGAAAAAGTTGATTCGATGTATAAGCATTGGCGTTTAAGAATTTTTTATGCGTGTTTTATCGGATATACTGTATTTTATTTATGTAAGAAAAATATTGCAGTAGCATTACCTGGGATTATGGATGAATTTAACTATTCAGCAACAGAACTTGGTTTGTTGGGTAGTTCATTATATTTAACTTATGGTATCGGTAAATTTGTAAATGGTGTATTGGCAGATGGCTCAGATGTGAGAAAGTTTTTACCTTGCGCATTGTTAATGACAGCTTTGGCAAATATTGCGTTTGCGTTTTCTCCATTATGTGTAGGTTGGTTAGGACTTCCTGACAAAACTTTTGCAGTGGTATTGTTATGGGTGTTAGCATTCTTATGGGGTGTTAGCGGCTGGTTCCAATCCGCTGGATTTCCTGCTGTTGCAAAGAGTTTGACTTATTGGTACTCAAATTCAGAACGTGGTACTAAATGGTCATTGTGGTCTTGTTCACATCAAACAGGGACATTTTTGAGTGTATTAGTATCAGGGCACTTAGTTAGTTACTTATATGAACAAGGTGTGGCAGGTGCTTGGAGAGCGGCATTCTTTGTACCAGGTGTATTAGCTATGCTTACTGCGTTGTGGTTATATGATAGATTAAGAGATAGACCACAATCATTAGGTTTGCCTGATGTTGAAATTTATAGAGATGAACCAGTTAAAAAACAATCTGCTGAAGAAAAGAAAGCAGAAGATGATATGTCTTATATCCAGATTTTCAAAAAATATATATTATGTAACAGAACAATTTGGATGTTAGCTATTGCTTATATTTTTGTATATATAATCAGATTTGGTGCGGAAGACTGGATGATTCTGTACTTGCAAAATGCAAAAGGCACAACACTAGCAGATGCGACAAACAAACTTGCATCTTTGCCTTTGGTCGGAATTTGCGGAACAATTTGTGCAGGGTTGATTTCTGATAAGTTATTCAAAGGCAAAAGAGCACCTGTAAACTTACTATATTTAGTCGGTGTAATTATTTGTATTGTAGCATTGAAATTCAATACAATAAGCATGTTAGATTATGTAATTATTGGTTTATTAGGAGCATTTACGTATGGCCCTCAGATGATGATTGGCGGCCTTTGTGCAGTTGAATCAAGTTCTAAAAAAGTTGCATCTGCTGCGACCGGATTTACTGGAACATTCGGTTATGTCGGAGCATTTTTATCAGCAACTGGTACTGGTTTCTTAGTTGATAAAATGGGTAAAAACGGTGAACAAAATTGGGATGGCGCAATTTATTTCTGGTTAGTGTCAGGTATAATTTGTTTAGTTATCTGTGCAATTTTAGCTATTGAAGAATATCGTAAAGATGCGAAAAAAGCTTAATTGATAATTAAAAAGCAAAGGGCCGGCAATTATATTGCCGGCCCTTTATATATAAAAATATATTTTTAAACTTTTAGTTTCTCTGATTTTGTTTTAGTTGAGGAAACTCCTTCTGTTCGAGGAAGGTAAATAACCTCACAATAGTCTTTTAGAAAATCAAATTTACCTTTCCAGTCATCACCCATAACAAAGGTATCAATTTCATATTTTTGTACATCTGTTACTTTTTGTTCCCAATTTGTTTCCGGGATTATTTCGTCAACGTATTTAATTGCTTCCAGGATTAGTTTTCTTTCTTCGTATGAATAGTATGATTTTTTGTTTTTTATTGCATTAAATTCATCTGTAGAGATTGCAACGATTAAGTAGTCTCCTAATTCTTTTGCTCTTCTTAATAGATTGATGTGTCCATAGTGAAGAACATCAAATGTTCCGTATGTTATAATCTTTTTCATTTTTAATTCCTTATTTCCCTTTTCAGTTTTAATTTTATACCAAAAATCGTTATTATTTTATAAATATCTAAATTTATTATTTCAAATACATTTTTTATAAAGTTTGTTATTCTGTATTTTTTCCAAGGTTCATTAATAATTTTTTTGAATTGTTTATAGTTTATTTTATCAGAAATTTTTTTTATATCATATTTGCTGTTAATTTCAATGTAGAAATTTCTCATTTCTATATAGAATTCTTTGTTATATTTGGGGTATTGGTAAGATATTTGTTTGAACCAATAGTTGACGGAAGTAATTAAGTATATTAAGTATGGGTAAATGAAATTTGATTTTTTGTCAGATTTTTCTATTATATCTAAGGCCATGTATCTGTTTAAAAATATATCTTTCCAGAATGTTTTTAAAGAATTGCATAATGATGATTTCCGAATTCTGTAATTATAAATAGGTTGGTTAAGTATGGATATTGTAGGGGAATTAATTATGGTACGTATTACAAATATAAGGTCTTCGCAAAGGTAGGTTTCAGAATATCTGATTGAGTTTTTAATAAGAAATTCTCTTGAATATATTTGGCTCCAAGTGTATCCGGCCTCTAAAAAATTATCTTGGATTTGTGATAAATTTATTTGATTGTCTGTATGTTCAAGAAAATTTTTTAATTTTTTTGTGTCTACTATTGTAGTCCCTGTTTCTTCATAGACTCTTTGAAACCCAAAAAATACCATATCGTTGTTATTTTGTTTAATTTGGTTGTATGCCAGTTCACAAGCATTGTTTTCAAACCAGTCGTCAGGATCAATGAACATAATATATTCGCCTTTTGCGATTTCAATTCCATCGTTTCGTGATTTTCCCGGGCCTTTATTTTCAATGTGGTTAATTAGTATGATGCGTTTGTCGTAGTTTGCATATTTTTCTAAAATTTTCGAGGATTTATCAGTTGAATTGTCGTTAATACAAATTATTTCAATATCTTTAATTGATTGCGCTAAAATACTGTCCAAACATTGTTCAAGATATTTTTCAACATTATAAACCGGTATGATAATACTTAGTTTTGGCATAAAATTCCCTTTTTTATATTTCAATATTATTATAAATATAGTCAAGTTGGGGTATTATTAAGTAATTTTAATACGTACGTATAAGGTTTCTTGTGTTATAATTTTTTCATCGGAGGGTTTTTATGAAGGTCGCAGAAATTGAAAATGACATAATTGTGGTGAAAGATAGAGATGATGAGGCTTTATGCGGTCGCAAAGGTGCAATTGTAAAAGTTTTAGGATGTGGCCTATGTGGATCTGATATTGTTAAACTAAAACATAACCTTGTAAAAAATGGTACGGTTTTGGGTCATGAAATTGTTGCTCAAATTGTGGATATAGATTCAGATACTGATTTCAAAGTCGATGATGTTATAGTAACTTCTCATCATATACCTTGTGGTAAATGTGAATACTGTAAAAATGGTAATGTTTCGATGTGTAGACACTTTAAACAGACTAACATATATCCCGGTGGTTTTAGTGAATTGGTTTTTTTATCAGAAGAACATTTACAAAATGTTGCATATATTAAACCCGAGAATTTAACCAATGAAGAAGCGTCGTTTTATGAACCTTTAGCTTGTTGCATTAGGGCGGTCAAACGTGCAGGGTTGCGTGAAAATTCAACAGCTCTTGTTATTGGTTTGGGGTCTATCGGTATTTTAATGGCTCAGGCTTTAAAGGCTTATAAAATGAAGGTTATTGGTTGCGATTTGATAGCTTCAAGGGTACAACTACTAAAAAATCTTGGTATAGAAGCTTTTTTATTGTCAGAAATGTGTGAAAGTATTAAAGCGGATGGTGTTTTTATGACATCTGGTTCTGATAAAGCTATTGGAACCGCATTGAAATATGCGCAGGATGGTGGGAAAATTTTGGTTTTTTCAAGCACTCCGCAAAATTTAGGGTATGCAAATAATGAGATATATTATAGAGAATTAACGGTTTTGGGTAGTTATTCTCCATCTCCACAAGATTTGAAAGAGTCATTGGAATTGTTAGCGGCAAAACAGGTGAATGTTGCAGGATTATCAACTATTTACCCTCTTAAAAGTGTTCAAAATGCTATTGATGATACTTTAGCAAATAAAATAATGAAGGCGTATATACAAATTATCTAAATAATATATAAATATTAATAAATGTAAACTTCGCGCTATGAAAAGCATTGAGGGCGTTTTTTTATTAGTTTTCAAAATTTGGAGGCAATTTTTAAAAATAAGAATTGTTTATATTTTTATAGTGATGGATTATTAAGTGAAACTTAAGGAGATTATGATGGCGATTGATAATTCTTATGTAAATGTGAAAATTAATGTGCATGGTTCTGGTGTGCAAACTATTAAAATGCAAAAAGGTTGCGTTTTTGAAAACAACGGAGGAAAATATGTCGTTGATAATGACGGCAAGTTAAAAGTTTTTGATAAAACTTCAGGGGCTTGGAAAGCTGCAAATGCTATTGAAATGAAAAATTATCAATTTCAAACGTTTAAAGCAGTTGCAAATAATACAAATGAAGGCGGAAGCGGCATTGTATATAGTAAAGCCGATGTGAAATCTGCTATGAATAAATTTGCACAAGGTGGATTTATGGATGATATGGATGATTTCTTACCTTCTGGTTACAAGTTAGAAAAGCCTAAAAAATCCAGTGACGATAATTACGTACAAGTTGATGTAACGCAAGGTGGTAATAGACAAGCTACGTTGAAATTTCAGATTGCAGATATGGCAGATTTAAAAAATGCGAGTGCTGCATATCAGGCAGACAGAACTTCCGGTTCTCAATCTTCTTCGTCTTCTTCTTCTTCTGCACCTTCCGGAGGCACAAAACCTGCAGCAACGACGGTTTCTGCCGCAGATAAAGCTCTATTGCCGACTTATAATGGTGTGTTTTATTTTGATATCAATGGTTCTACTTATGATTATTCAAATAAAAATGGTGTAATGAGACTTCCTATACCTATAGGTGGTTATGAATTGTCAGATGCTCAGCAAAATAAAATGTTTGCAGAAATTGCGAAATTAAATGGTAAAGCGATTACTCCTGAATTGGTTGATAAATTAGTTAATATTTTATTAAATTATAATAGTTCAAAAGTTGATTTATCTTTCGATGGAGAAGGTGTTACAACAGAATCAATGTTCCATAGTATTGCAAGATTTGGTGAATATTTATCTCCTGCTACAATAGATAAACTTTTGGCAGAATCAAATATTATGGGTATTGAGGATAATGTTGCAGATGTTAAAAAACTATATAATAGAATGTCTCCGGCTCAAAAAGATAAATATTATTCAATATTATTATCTAAGCAGGCCAATACGCAATTTTTCCCGGATATGGGTGGTTCATATCAAGCAAGTGGTCAACTTCTTGCAAAAAATATTTTTGAAAAACCTGTTTCTCAGAAAAACTTTAATAGGTTGAAATCGCTTGTTGCAACTATGAATAAGAAAGGTAATGGAATTGCTGATACAGGATCGGAATGTAGGACACTGATAAAAACATTGCTTTCACAGGGTAAAATTACTAAAGCTCAAGCTAATCAATTATATGAAGCGGCAGGTATTAAAAATAAATAAGACAAAATATAATTAGTTAAAAGGGGTAAATTTTACCCCTTTTTGTTGTATAATTTTTTTATGAAAGCAATTCAATATTACGGGCCACAAGATATCAGATATGAGGATGTAGTGCCAAAACCACCTGAGCAAGGTGAAGTTGTTGTAAAGGTTATGGCTGCGTTGACTTGCGGCACTGATGTCAAAACATTCCGACGAGGACATCCGGTTTTAATTAAGAGTGTACCTTCAGGGTTCGGGCATGAGTTTTCCGGAATTGTTGAAAAAGTAGGTAGAAATGTTAAAAATTTTACTCCCGGAGATAGAGTTGTTGCTGCAAATTCTGCGCCTTGTGGAGAATGTTTTTATTGTAAAAAACAAGAGTATAATTTGTGTGAGAATTTAGATTTGCTAAATGGAGCTTATGCGCAATATATAACTGTTCCGGCAAGAATTGTTGAAAAAAACATGTTAATATTACCCTCAGATTTGAGTTTTGAACGTGCTGCGTTTTGTGAACCTTTGGCTAATGTCGTTCATGGTGCTGAACGTACTGGTATAAAAGAAGGCGATACTGTTGGTATAATTGGGATTGGTCCTATTGGTTTGATGTTTGCAAGAATTGCAAACATTATGGGGGCAAAAGTTATTGTTGCCGGTCGTAATGAGATGAAATTAAAAGCTGCCGAAGATTTTGCGCAAGCTGATGAAATCATCGATTTGAAAAAATATCAAAATCCTGTCAAAATATTTAAAGAATTTTCATTTCAAGGCAAAGGTTTGGATGTTGCTATCGAATGTGTTGGTTTACCTGAAATTTGGGAACAAATTTTTGATTGTGTAAGACCTGGAGGCACTGTTCACTTTTTTGGTGGTTGCAAATCCGGTTCAAAAGTTTGTTTTGATACAACAAAAATGCATTATGGTGATATTAAAATGATGAGTGTTTTTCACCATACCCCAAAATATTTTAGACAAGCTCTTGATTATATAGCATCCGGTGAAATTGAGGTTGAAAAACTTATCACAGATACATTACCACTAGACAAAGTGGAATATGCTATGCAACAACATATTCAAGGTAATGCAATAAAGTTCTTAATTAAACCGAATTAATCGGGCGGATAATTATTTTTCTGATATATTTTCTTTATCAAGTATTTTGTTAAGATTTTCGTCTTCTATGTCTTCAACTTTTATGTCGTCGATTTTGATAGTTTTTTTAGTTGCCGCTTTCTTTTCTGTTAATATGGTGGCATCTTGAGCTGTTTTGCGCTTGCTTTTTGCATAAATATCTTTTAGATAGTTATTTAATCTGTTATTAATTCCCATTTTTTCTAATTGTTCAGAATCTAAGTTGTATAAAATTCCATCTTCAACGACAGGTTTGCCCAATGGTGAAGTTTTGATAAATTCTTTAGAATCTAAATCATAGGCAATAAATTTTTTTTGATTATTCGGTAGAGTTTCTTCAAATGATAAATAAGTTAATTTATCACCATATTCTGCACTTACTTTTTTGAAAACTTTTAGTTCGGTTTTATTTGAGGTTTTTAAAGTAAATCCCATAATTTTATTTGTTCTTGGTGATACTAAAGTTTTTAAATGTTTTGGTATATCTGTACATTTGCCATTAAATATATCTAGTACATTATCAATAGTGTATTTTGGAGCTGTAATTTTTGCCCCAAATGATACAGTATCTGAAATTGGAGTAACCAAATTGTATTGAAAATTAGGGTTGCTATTTTGTTGTCTGAAAGAGTGGATAGCAAAGGGTTTTATTGCTGTAATAATCATATTTAAATCCTTATATAAATTGCGTTAATATACTATTACATCAATAACAAATTCTGCGCAATATTATGTTAAAAAAGTATATACTTTTCTTAAAAAAACTACTATAATTATCTACCTTAATTTTTCACCCCTTGTAAAAATAGTTTGTGCGTACCATAATATTGTTATTGAAGGATAAGACATGTCAAATATTTTAGTTTATTCATTAGAAGGTAAAATCTATATAAATTTAACAAACAGATGTACCAATGAATGTATTTTCTGCTTAAGACAAGATAAGGACGATGTTTGTGGTCAAGAATTATGGCTGGAAAACGAAGATTTTTCTGCTGAAGACGTTATTGAACAATTAAAACCTTTTATTTCAAAACACTTTAAACATGATGCAATTTTAAGTGATTGTCAGGAGACTTTGACTATAAAACCTCAAGAAGGTAAAAATGAAGTTATTTTTTGTGGTTATGGTGAACCAATGTTAAAATTTGATATACTTAAGCACGTTGCAATGTATGTTAAAGAAAATTATCCTGGAACAAAAATTCGAGTTAATACTAATGGTCATGCGAACTTTGTTTATAAAAAGAATGTTGTACCGGAGCTTGTTGGACTTGTTGATGAGTTTTCAGTTAGCTTAAATGGAGCCACTTCTCAAGAATATGATGAACTTTCTCAACCGAAGTTTGAACAGGCTTATGTGGAAGTTAAAAAGTTTATCCAAGCAAGTTCAGAAGCTGGTATAAAAACTGTAGCTTCTATTGTTGATGGCTATAAGGGTAGAAGACTTGATGTTGAAAAATGTCGCGAAATCGCAAATGGACTTGGTGCAGAACTACGAGTTCGTGAGTGGATACAAAACGGGTATTCGTAGGGGGGGGAAATGCAGGTTCAAAATATTCACAGTAGTCAGAATTTCAACGGTGTAATGAATTTAGGCAATAGATTTAATAAAAAGCAGAGTGCAGCTTTAAGTCAAATTGTTCCCGAGATTACGAAAATTGTAGAAGGTAAAGAAAAACTTGTTTTGAATATTGATGGTAGTACTCGACCTGATATTATTTCATACAGTGATGAAGCTCCAAAATATATGCATATATGGACTCAAGTTAGACCTGCTACTGTTCCGACAGCTAAAATAGTTATTCAAGGTGAAGATTCAAAGATTATTTCCAAAATTGTAAACAATATAATTTCTGAACACGAAAATTCAGATTTCTATAAGAAAAGTATTGAAAAGAAATCAATAATACAAAAAATAAAAGAAATATTTATAAAATAAAAAACCAAGAAAGGATGGAAAATGAGTAATTTAGACAAAATTATGAAACCGAAAGCAATCGCGGTTGTTGGTGCTTCAACAAAAGAACACACAATTGGTTCTGACATTATGAAAAGATTGCAAGAATACAAATTTACAGGTAATATCTACCCTGTAAACCCAAAAGGTGGCATTATTGAAGGTTTACAAGCTTATACTTCAGTATTGGAAATTCCTGGAGAAGTTGATTTAGCTATTATTGTAGTTAATTCAAAATTCGTTTTGGATACAATTGATCAATGTCATCAAAAAGGTATTAAAGGTTTATGTATAATTACAGCTGGTTTCAAAGAAACTGGTAAAGAAGGTGCGGAAGCTGAAAAACAATTGTTGGCTAAGGTTAGAGAATATGGTATGAGATGCGTTGGTCCTAACTGTTTAGGTGTTGTAAACACTCACCCAGAAATCAGAATGGACGGATGCTTTGCTGAATCATTACCAGAACGTGGTAATATTGGTTTTGTTTCTCAATCAGGTGCTTTAGGTGGCGGTATTTTGAATATTTTAAAAGACTTGAACCTAGGTTTTGCACAATTCATTTCTATTGGTAACCAAGCTGATGTTAATGCTGAAACAGCTATGGAATACTGGGAAGATGAAGAAGATGTTGAGCAAATTTTGCTTTACATGGAATCAATCCAAAATCCTGCTAACTTTAGAAAATTAGCTTCAAGAATTTCTAAGAAAAAACCTATTTTAGCATTAAAAGCTGGTAGATCAGCTGCAGGTGCTTCAGCTGCATCATCTCACACTGGTTCATTGGCTGGTGCTGATAAAGCTGCTAACGCATTACTTGCTCAATCAGGTGTTATTAGAGAATATTCTTTGAAAAACTTGTTTGCAACAGCTAAAGTTTTTGCTAACTGTCCAATTCCAAAAGGTGATAGAGTTGCTATTATCACTAACTCAGGTGGTCCTGGAATTATGGCAACAGATGCTGTATGCGAATACGGTATGCAAATGGCTCAAATTACTGATGCTACAAAAGACAAACTAAGAAGTTTCTTACCTGCTGCGGCTTCTGTTAAAAACCCAATCGATATGATTGCTTCAGCTCCTATCGAACACTACAAAGAAACATTAAAAACAGTTATTGCAGATGATAATGTTGATATGATTATGGTTATCTATTTACCATTCCTAGGTTTGAAAGATATTGATGTTGCTAAAGCTGTTATGGAAATTAAAGCAGAATATCCTGAAAAACCTGTTGTTGGTGTATTCATGACTAAGAGTGATTTCTTCACAAAATTGTCTGAATTAGAAGTTAATATGCCGTTCTTTATGTATGCTGAAGAAGCTGCAGACGGATTTAATAGATTAAATCAACAAAGAATCTGGATGGAAAGACCTGTAGGTTCTATCCCTGTTTATGATGTAGATAGAGAGAAAGCAAAACATATTATTAAACAATCAATTGATGAAGGTAGAGAACAATTAACAACTCGTGAATCTATTGATGTGTTAGATGCATACGGTATTAGAGTATGTAAATCAGGTTTTGCAACAAATGAAGAAGAAGTAATTACTGTTGGTAATTCAATCGGATATCCTGTAGTAATGAAAATGACTTCAAAAACAACTTCTCACAAAACAGATGTTGGTGGTGTAAGAGTTAATATCCAATCAGAAGAACAATTAAGAGCTGAATATCAAGATTTAATTGCAAAATTAACAGAAAAAGGTTTGATTGATGGTTTGGAAGGTGTAATCATTCAAGAAATGGTTAAAGGTAACCGCGAAATGGTTTGCGGTATAGCAACTGACCCTCAATACGGTCCTATGATGATGTTTGGTTTAGGTGGTGTATTTATTGAAGTTATGAAAGACGTAACATTCAGAATTGCTCCTTTAACAGATGTTGATGCTGCTGAAATGATTAAATCAGTAAAAGCATACAAATTGTTAGAAGGTGCTAGAGGTACAACTCCTGCTCAAATGGATCAAATCCAAGAAACATTATTGAGATTATCTCAATTAGTTCACGATTTTAGCTTTATCGATGAGTTAGATATTAATCCATTGTTAATTTCTGAAAAAACAGGCGAAGGTATTGCTGTTGACGGACGTATTAAGGTTCGTATGGAAGAAGCTAAAAAAGCACTAACATGTGAATGTGGCGGAGCTTGTACTTGCTGTCACTAATAAGTGTTAATAAACAAAATAATACGGGGCGGATTTGAGAAAATCCGCCCCGTGTTTATTTTACTTTTTTGTCACAAGCTTTAGAATTATTTAAGGAGCTTGTTCATAATTGTTAGTTATTTCATATATGTGCTCAAGCATTTGGGCAAAATATTTCAAATCAGAATTGCCATTTATCACTAAATCGGCTTCTTTTCTGAATGGTTTAACATATTTTTCACCGGCTTGAGTTATGTAATCCCAGTGCTTTTGTGCGTTTTCTACACTTTGGTTGCGCTCTTCTACAGCTCTATCCATAAATCTGTTTTTTCTTAGTTCATTTTCGGTTTCAACGTAAATTTTTATATCAAAGATGTCTTTAACCGCATCATACATTGTTGCAATACCTTCAACTACGATGATTTTTTGGGATTTAACATCAAATGCTTTTGGAACAGAAACCCCTGTACCATTTGGCAGATACATAGGAGCTTTTATATCCAAACCTTCTGACAAATCTTCCAAATCTTCACGTAAAATATCTAATTGGAAACTAGACGGCGCGTCAACATCATATCCGTTATCTGTGAGGTTATCAAAAGAGCCGTATTTATTTATTAGCTCAGAAATATCGTTGAAATAATTATCTGTACTCAAAACTGTAACAGGCATTGAAAATTGTTCAATAACGCTTTTTATTTCTCGGCAAATTGTAGATTTTCCTGATGCAGACTCGCCGGTAACACCGATTAAAAGTCTTTTCGTCGGGTTGTTTATTAGTCTTTTTGAAAATCTATCGACAAAAGTTGGGTTCACACCGTTTAAAATAGGGTTTTCTTGTTTTTTATCATAGACAAAAATTTGTCTGAATTTAGTTTGAAGATAAAACGCCAGTAATTCTCTTCCGGACTTTGAATTAAAATCGGGTTTGTAGATTTTGTCGTTAGCGTTTAATTCTTTACCAATTGTCAATTGCATGTTAATTCCATAAATTGTGAGATATGAACATTATAATACATGAGAAAAAAAATTTTTGCTAGTCTTTTTAAAAAAAAACTTATAAAAAATCTTTTCTTGTTGTATAATGAAGTTGTACTTTTAACAGATAATAATTTTTTTAATAATAAGGAGAGGGTTTAATATGGAGACATTAACTGCAACCGAGGGGTTTATAACAAAGGTTATCGGGCCGGTTATTGACGTTGAATTCCCATCAGGGGATTTGCCAAGTATATATAGTGCGTTAAATATTTATACCGATAATGGTGAAAAAATTGTTACTGAAGTTCAGCAGATGCTTGGCTCAAATAGAGTTAGAACTGTTGCGATGTCTTCAACAGATGGTTTGAAAAGAGGGATGAAGGTTATCAATACGAATGAACCAATTAAAATCCCTGTAGGTAATGCTATTTTAGGTAGAATTTTAAATGTTGTAGGTGATGCTGTAGATAATGGTGGTCCAATTATAACAGACACTTATTTGCCAATTCATAGGGAATCTCCAAAGTTGGTTGATCAAAATACCGAGGTTGAAATTTTAGAAACAGGTATCAAGGCGATTGATTTGCTTCAACCATACCAAAAAGGTGGAAAAATTGGGTTATTTGGTGGTGCAGGTGTTGGTAAAACTGTTTTAATTCAAGAATTAATTCACAATATTGCTATGGCACATAATGGGGTTTCAGTATTTGGCGGTGTTGGTGAAAGAACCCGTGAAGGTAATGATTTGTGGAATGAGTTTAAAGAAAGTGGTGTATTAGATAAAGTCGGTTTAATATACGGACAAATGAATGAACCACCTGGAGCCAGAATGAGGGTTGGGCTTTCAGCTTTAACTGCTGCTGAATATTTCAGAGATTTTTCTAAGCAGGATGTATTATTGTTTATTGATAATATTTTTAGGTTTACACAGGCAGGTTCAGAAGTTTCAGCACTTTTGGGTCGTGTACCATCTGCGGTAGGTTATCAACCTACATTGGCAACAGAAATGGGGGAATTACAAGAAAGAATTACATCAACAAAGGATGGTTCAATTACTTCTGTTCAGGCAATTTATGTGCCGGCAGATGACTTGACGGATCCGGCTCCGGCTACAACATTCTCTCACTTGGATGCATCAACTGTTCTATCAAGAAATATCGCTTCTTTGGGTATTTATCCTGCGGTTGATCCATTGGAATCAAGCTCAAGAGCGCTTGATCCGCATGTGATTGGAGAAGAACATTATAATGTTACACGACGAGTTTTAGAAATCTTGCAGAAATACAAAGAACTTCAAGATATTATTGCGATTTTAGGTATGGATGAATTATCAGAAGAAGATAAAGAAACTGTTAATCGTGCAAGAAAAATTCAAAAATTCTTGTCTCAACCGTTCTTTGTTGCGGAGCAATTTTCCGGTTTAGATGGAAAATATGTTAAGGTTGAGGATACAATAAGAGGTTTTAAGGAAATTATTGAAGGTAAACACGATGATCTTCCGGAACAAGCTTTTTATATGGTCGGAACTATTGAAGAAGCTGTTGAAAAAGCAAAAACTATTGTTGAGGAATAATTTATGAAATTAAAAATTATTACGCAAGAAAGAGTTGTTTTTGATCAAGAAGTTGATGAAATTTATTCTAAAGGTTTGGACGGTGAATTTGGTCTTTTGAAAGGTCATATTCCTGTTATGACTGCACTTGATATTGGTGTAACTAGAGCTGTCAAAGATGGTGAAGTTAAGCGGTTCACCACAATGGGCGGGATTTTGCAGTTTAAAGATGAGGAATGTCTAATCTTGACAACGTTAGCAGAACCCGGTGAAGAAATTGATGAAGCAAGAGCAAGAGAAGCATTGGAGCGTGCTCGTGCAAATCTACGTAATGCAAATGCGCGTATGGACGCAAAACGTGCCGAAGCAGCTATTGCCAGAGCAGAAGCGCGGTTGAAGGCTAAATTGGCTAAATATGGGGCTAAGTGAATTTGTTTGGTTGGGATAGCAGCTATAGATATGATTGGTGGGGAAGAACCGAGCTTGGTAGGTTTATAGGCCTTGGTGTAATCTGTTTAATGGGGTTGTTGTTACTGTTTTTTATGGATGTCCATACAATAGTTTGTGCAGGTGGTATATGCAAAGGTTATACTCAGCAAGGAACTATTGGTTTTAATAAAAAATTAGAATATCAATTTAGAACTGCAGATATTGAATCATACACATATCTAAGTCATATCCATGAAATACGTCGTCGGCGTAATGTTGGTTATTCAAGACATACTGATTATACTGCTGTTTTGAAATTAAAAGATGGCAGAACCATACAAATTCCTATAAGATTCTGCCACGATAAATCTGATGTTGATGCTTTTGTTCAAAAAATTAAAAGCGGTAAATATTTTAAAAAGAATAATATTCGATATTTTTAATTGACATTATGCTACAGTATCCACACCAAGTTTGGTATCTGCTAAATCTTGTGGGTTTGCTTGTTCATCGGCTTTTTGTGCATTTTTTGTATTGACAATTTTATCAATTAGTGCACCGGTAGCAAGACCTGCTAAACCTAATGCAGGACAAGAAATTGCTAAAGTTTTCCAATTCTTTGTGATTAATCCGGCCAGACCTTTATTTTTTATAATCGCACTAACAATTGGAGATGCAAAACCTAAAATTGTACCTATAATTGTTGAGGTGTTGGTTTTTTTATACGTATTGCCATTTTCTGTTTTTCCAAGACTTGTATCTCGTTCGAGTAAACAATCTTTTAATTCGCCTGCATTAATATTTGCGGCTGTGTTTCCGTTGTTTGCGCAGAAGTTCACGTTACCGTAACTTGCTGAGTTAAACCCTACTGGTGAGACCATAATTTGTTCCCTTTCATAATAAAATATACTAACCTAAATTACCTACTCACTTATATAAAGTTTTTTTGTTCGGCAAATTTGCGCGATTTTGATTAAGTGTTACGTTTTGTAAATGTCAGAGTATATTTTACTGAGTTGTAATTTTATGGTATACCATATCTATGGATAAAACGAGTTATACAATTTTTAAAACGTTTTTCAAGGTTGGAACCCTATTGTTAGGTGGCGGTTATGTTATTTTGCCGTTATTAACAAATGAGCTGGTTGATAAGAGAAAATGGATTACATCGGAAGAGCTTTGTGAATATTTTGCGATAAGTACTTCTTTGCCGGGTGTTATTGCTGCTAATATTTCAGTATTTGTGGGGAATAAATTGCTAGGTTTAAAAGGGTCGATAGCGGCTGTTGTTGGTTTGATATTGCCTGCGTTTTTAGCTATTGTTCTTTTGGCAACAATTTTATCTGAAATAGTGGCAAAAGCGTTTGTACAAAATATATTTTGGGGTGTTGGTATTGGGGTTATTCTCTTATTATATTTAGCGGTAAAAGAAATGTGGAAAAAAGCCATTGTTGATAAGTTTTCTTGGATTGTATATATTGTAAGTTTGCTTCTTGCATTATCAGGCAAAATCCCGCTTGCGTTAATAGTTATTGCGGCTTTGTGTACCGGTATAATCCATCAAATAGTTTCTGATAGGTATTTCTCTACAAGAGAAAATGAAGATGAGGTGAAAATATAATGGGTTTATATTTTCATTTAATTGTTCAATTTTTCCAGATAGGTTTATTCTCATTTGGTGGGGGGTATGCAACATTACCATTTTTGTATAGAATAGGTGAAGATTTTGGATGGTATAGTTCAAAACAATTAACGGAGATGCTTGCTGTATCTTCAATCACACCGGGACCTGTTGGGATAAATGTTGCAACTTTTGCGGGATTTACAACCTCAGGTATTTTAGGGGCATTAATTGCAACCGTTTCTATTGTATTTCCATCATTTATAATTGCCACTGTTGTATATAAATTGTTGGATAAATTTAAAACAAGTAAATATGTAAAAGGAGCAATAAAGGCTATAAAACCTGCCGGTTGCGCGTTGTTGTCCGCAGTTGGTTTGAAATTATTATTAACGTCTAATTTGCATTTATTAGGTGGAATTTTTCTTGGGATATTGTTTATATCAACATTCTTTAAAAAATATGATGCAATTTTTTATTTGGGGGTTAGTGCATTTTTTGGTGTGTTAATCGGAGCTTTTAATTTGATTGGTGTGTAGAATTTTATAAATAATCTCTATCCCAATTACCGTCATCCGGGGTTTCGACCCAGATGACAGTAACTTCCGGCTGTTTATAAAATGGGTTAAGCCAGTGGCTATCTTGTGTGAAATCTATGATCGCATCATAGTAAGATATTTTATCTGCGAGTTGTTTAGTGTATTTTAATAAATCTGTCATAATTTTCCTAACTATCATGATAAATATATTTTAAATGTTTTATTGGTTAAAAAATCCCCATAAAGTTTTATTTTAGATTAGATTATATTACCCGAACAGATTATTCATTTATTGAGGTGATTTTTCTTTAAAAATCAGTAATATTCCGTATATTTTCTTGCACATAATAAATGGGTTATAATATAATAAACATATATGAAAAAAGAGTGGAAGCTTATAACAGTTTTGGGTATAGTTGCAGTGACTTGCGGGTTATATACGTGGGGTATTCCTGCTGCTGTAAATATAAAAGCTCATAAATCTTATATTGAACAAATTATTAAAGAAAAATCAGGATGTAATGTTGATATAGGAAATCCGTCTTTGTCTATGGGTTGGTTTCCTTCTGTTTGGATTAAAAGTGATAATATTGCGCTTTTGAATGATGATGGTACAAATGCTTTAAGTGTTGCAAACCCAAAGTTGAAATTGAAATTGTTACCGCTTTTGATGAAGAAATTTGAAATTACAAAAGTTTCTGCTACGCAAGAAGAATTGAATTTTTCGTTGAATAAAGAATCGAAGTTCTTAATTGGACAGTATTTATTAAGTGATTTTAAAAGCGAAAAAAAATCTGAGTTTATGTTGTCTAAAATGGATTTAAATTTAGGTCCATATATTATAAATTTGGATGATAAAAAAAACAATCAAAAAGTTTCGTTAAGTGGGGATTATTTTGAGCAGGGTAAATATGTTCAGAATAAGCAAATTAAATTTGCGACAAAAAGTATATTGAAAGTTAATGACAAGCAAACTGATATATTTGCCGATATTGATGTAAAATTACCTATAAATAGTATTTCTGAAGATAATTTGAAAATAGATGCGAATATTAAAGATTTTGATTTAGCTACAATTTCAGATTATGTGTGTATTTTAACTAAAAATAAAATTAAAACATTAGGTGGAATTTTAAATTTTGACGCAAATACTACGTCTGAAAAGTTTGGGCATAAAAATGTTGCCGTAACGATTCTGACGGAAGGGCTTAAAATTATAGGTGATGATAAAGCTTCATCTGTAATATATGATGATAAATTATCTGCCAATGTGAATTTTACTACAGTTGAAAATGGTGTTGTATTTGAAAAAGTAAATCTTAATTCGAATAAGATTCATATAAATTTGAATGGAAAAGTATATAATATTGGCAATGGTACTCCAAAATATAATATTCAGGCAAATGTAAATGAAACAAGGCTTGAGGATGTTGTTGCAATTTTCCCTTGGTCGCCAAAAGTTTTACCGGAATTTAATCTATATAATTTGAAAAAATATGTTTTATATGGAAATGGTGACGCGGATTTATCGTTTGTGGGTCAAGGTAATAGGCCTCATGTTAATGGATTTGTGAAATTAGATGATGCTTATTTAATTCACCCGATTAAAAATGCTCCAGCTAATATAACTGTTGATATGAAGTTTAAAGACCAGGAAATGCAGTTGGACGCATTTGGCCCGTTAGCTAATAATCAAAGTGTTTCAGTTAAGGGAAAATTCAAAATCGACGGTTCTAAATACTCGGAAATTGAAGTCAAAAGTACTGATTCTGTCGACTTGGCACCGGTTCAAGAAGTTTTGGTTCCGCTGCATGAGATATTGAACTTCCAATTAGGACCGGTACCTTTGATGACATTTAGTGGACTTGGCAATGTGGATATACGTTCGGCAGGTCGAAAAATTGATCCGCATATTTGGGGCAGGATTAATTTTAGAAAAGCTACGGCAGCTTTCAATGAGATACATAATTTGGTTCTTAATAATGGTTCAGGTGAAGTTGTTTTTGACGATACCAAGGTTACATTTAAGACATATCAAGCTTTTGTAAAAGGTAAACCAATTGAAATCTATGGTGACTGTGTTGTTATGGGGCAGTTGAATGTTTATGTGTCTACAAAATCTCAAGATATTAAAGATTTAGTAAAAATAATAAATTCGTCTCCAATTTTGGTTGATGTACAAACTGCGATTAAACCATTTACAAAACCTCAAGGGATTGCAGATGTATTTTTGCATATTTATGGGGTTTCAAAAAATGCAGCAGAAGTTGTTTTTGGTGAGGATTTATTTGCAAAAGGTACAGTAACCTTGCATAATGCAACTACTGTTTTGCAAGATACATTTTTACCGTTTAAAAATGTGAATGGTGTTGTTAATTTTGATCAATACAATTCGGATTATGATGTAACAGGATATGTTCGTAATTCAAAAGTACATGTTTATGGCACGGGTTCAAATTCAGAATTAGATTTGAAAGCTCAGTCTGATAAGGTTGCACTCAATGATATATTTGATTTGTTGAGTGATAAACCCACTCTGCCGTATCAAAATGAAATTGGTGAAATTTTTGTTTCTGCAAATGGTGGATATAAGGGTTTCGCCAAGGATGGTGAAATTGATTATGATAAAATTTATGCGCAAGGGAAATTGATTCCAAATATTGGATCTGATAATCCGGTAAGGTTTGATGGTGGGACTTTTAATATTCGAAACGGTTTCCTTTCTTCTTCGCTTTTAAAGGGCTATTTTCATGGAAATCCTTGTTCATTATCTTTTGTCTCAAAAGATTTAGATAAAGAAGAAATGAATATTGTTAGTGCGGATTTTAATTTTAAGGATTTTGACATTAGTTCGATAAATGAGATTAAAGATGAGCTCAAATTGTCAAAAGATGTACAGTTTTTGCTTGATAGTGTATCTGATTTGTATGGGGTTATTGATGTTAAAGGTACGATTTCTAATAATAGGATAAATGCTAATACGGATATATCTAATACAGGGTTTACTATTAAACCTTTTGGTGCAAAAGTAAAAATACTTAATGGGAATGCTAATATTCGGGATAATAATTTGTATTTAGATAGAGTTAATTCGACAGTTAGTTCTATGCCGGTATTTGTCAATGGTCGAATATCAGATATTTATAGCTCAAATCCAAGATTACATTTGAATATAAGTTCAAAATTGACGCAGCAGTTTTTTGATAGGTTTTTTAATTTACATTCGGTTTATCCTGTAAAAACAAAAGGCGATATTAATCTTAATGCCAAATTAGATGGGCCGATTAATGCGTTAGGTGTGAAATCAGTCTTAGATATTGCTGAAAATTCTTCGTTATATTATATGGGCGCAACTCTAGCCGGGGCTCCAACCGGAACAATGAGTGAAGATGGACTTTCAACCAATCCTTTATCTATTGAAACCAATGCCGTACTTTATCCTTCAAAATTAAAATTAAATTCACTAAAATATAATCAAATTATAACATCTCAAAATAAAAAGATTTCAAAACAGAATCAATTAGAAGCTTCGGGAGAGGTTTCATTGATTGATTCAGATGTAATTGGTTTTAATAATTTTAGAATTAAGACAAATCAACCTACAAATGCAAGAATATTTAATGTTTTATTCAAAAAGCCGACTATTAAACAAGGTGTATTTACTGCGGATTTAATGCTTAATGGTACTTCTGTAGCTCCTGATATTTTAGGCGTTTTGAGTGTAAATAGTATTGATATTCCGGTGTTTAATTCAACTGTTCGTGATATTAATGTTGATTTTAAACCGGATTATATATATTTGAATTCAAAATCTGTAGTTCTTACAAATGATTTAAATGTGGATGCGAAAATTGTAAATAAATCAACTAAACCATTAATTGTTGAAGATGTTCAAGTTACTATGGATGAGTTAGATATGAATGTGGTGAGTTCTGCGTTAAGTGATATTGAGGCGGATAATACCCGTAATCGTTCTCAATCTGATTTGACTCAACTTCTTGAACCAAATTCTTTGATTATAAAAAATGCTGATATTACTGCAGATAAAATTATTATAAAAAAAGCTAATGCTACTGATTTTAAATCTCACTTTTATTTGGATGAAAATCAATTGTTTAATATTGATAACTACAGTTTTAATATTGCAAATGGTGTGGTGAATGGTTCAATGTCATACAATTTAAATAATTTGCAGATGAATGCAGCGATGTCTGTTAATAATGCGGATGCTCAAATTATTGCGGAAAACTTTTTTGATATGCCGGGGCAAATGTATGGAATTGTTACCGGTGATTTGAATGTGGCTTGTGTAGGAGCATCCAGTGTTGATTGTATCAATACATTATCAGGTGAAGGTAAGTTCGAAGTTCTTGACGGAAAGATGCCAAAGCTTGGTTCTTTAGAATATTTGTTAAAAGCTGGGAATTTAATAACAAGTGGTGTAACTGGTGTTTCAATAAATGGAATTATTGATTTGATTACTCCGTTAAAGACAGGGAATTTTTCAAGTATAAGTGGTCAGGTGCAGGTAAAAGACGGTGTAGCTAATGATATTCAAGTATATTCTGCCGGTAAAGATTTGAATATGTATTTGACGGGAACGTATAATATTGCTACTTTGATGGCAAATATGGAAGTTTATGGCAGTTTGTCTAAAAATTTCTCTACAATTTTAGGTAAAATTGGTAATTCATCATTAAATACTTTATTTAATACAATTCCAGGAATTAAAATTAATGAGATTAATCCGACATCAACAAGTAATATTCATAAAATCCCGAATTTTGATAAAACCAATACATTAAGGGTGTTTAAAGCTGAAATCGTTGGGGATATTAATGGCAGTAATTATGTTAAATCTTTCCGTTGGATTAAAGATTAAGGGTATTTTATTATGTACGAAATAAAAAAACAAATTTATTTGTCTTTTTCAAAAACTCAAAAATCTGCGGTCTGCAATTATTTAAGAGCACTTGTAAAACGTAGTTTGGATTTGTCTGCGGATGAAATTTTAGAAAGTTTTATTGCGGATGAAAAATATTATTTAGATTTGCAATCTTCCAGATTTCAATTTTTAGAAGGTGTCATTGATGAACAGTTATTTAAGTCGGATACTTTAAAATATATAAAAGAATGTATATGCTATTACAATTATAAAGAAAAACAACGACCGATAATAGAGGCTAATAAGGAGTTTGAAAAGAAAAAAAGGAAGTTTTTACAAGAAGTGAAAATGTCAAAAGATGCTCCGACAAAAAAACAGCTTTACTATTATGAACGATTGTGTAAAAAATATAATATAGAGCCAAAAGAATTAACATCGAAACTTGAGGCCAGAGATGAGATTGATAGAATCATAAAAGAATATAATGATTATTATAAAAATGAAATAATGGAAGAAGAATAGATTATGTTGATACCGGAAATAGTTAAAATTTTAATAGATTCAGGCATTGAAGAAAACGAGGCAAATATTGAGGTAAAATTACTTATTGAACATTTTGCAGGGTTTTCTTTGGTTGATATTTTGATGGGTAAGAAGTTTGATGAAGAAAAACTTAAACTTGTAGAGGAAAAGGCTAAATTACGAGCGGCAACTCACCAACCTATTCAGCATATTATAGGGCTTGCTGATTTTATGGGTGAGAAATTTAATGTTTCTTCAGATGTATTAATTCCGCGTGATGAAACTGAATTATTGGTAAGAAAAGCTATTGAAATTATTGAGAAAAATAATTTTAAATCAGTTTTGGATATGTGTACCGGTTCTGGTTGCATAGCGTGTATGATTGCCAAGTATACTCAGGCTCAAGTTGTTGGTGCAGATATTTCAACTGAGGCTTTACATGTGGCTTTTTCAAATATGGAAAAAATGGAATTGTTCAATCGCGCTTCTTTTAGAAAATCTGATTTGTTTTCTAAAATCAGACCGGAGGAAAAATTTGATATTATAGTTTCAAATCCTCCGTATATCCCGCCTATGATGAAAAATAATATTCAAAAAGAAGTTACATTTGAACCGGAATTGGCATTGTATACAAGTGATGAAAAAGGGTTAGAGTTTTATGATAAAATCACAAAAACGGCACCGGAATTTTTAGTCGAGGGCGGGTATTTGATGTTTGAACTTGGAATTGGACAATTTCGTGAGGTTGCTGAAATCATGAATAAAAATGGCTTTAAAAATATTCAAGTATTGAAAGATTTAGCAAATATTGAAAGAGTGATTTGGGGTCAGGTGTAATTGATGTATTCTGATTATTCGCAAATTTTAGAATGTTTAAAATCGGACTTTCATTATAGACAGGTGAAAGGTTTTGAGTCGAAAGATGAGAAATACGTTTATTATAAGGGTAAAAAGTTACTTAATTTATCCTCTAATAATTATTTAAATTTTGCAGATAATAATCATATTACGGAAGAATTTTTATCGGATATGGGTGCTAAATATTCTTTTGGTAGTGCTTCTGCAAGATTATTAACCGGGACTTTGCCTGTATATTTTGAATTAGAACAGTTGCTTGCGAATTTATACCAAAAGGAATCTGCGCTTTTGTTTAATAGTGGATATCACGCTAATGTTGGAATTTCCGCAGCATTATGCCAAAAAGGTGATGTTATTTTTTCTGATAAATTAAATCATGCAAGTATAATTGACGGGATGCAATTGTCAGGCGGTAAATTTTTTCGATATCCGCACAATGATATGGAAGCTTTAGAAAATCTTTTATCAAGAGAGCGAAATAATTATAAAAATGCGTTTATAATCACGGAAAGTGTATTTTCTATGGATGGTGATATTGCAAATTTAAAAAGAATTGTCGAGTTAAAAGAAAAGTATAATTGCATAGTTATTGTTGATGAAGCTCATGCTTTTGGTGTTTTTGGACAAAAGGGTTTGGGTGTATGTGAACAGTTAGGTTTGTTAGAAAAAGTTGATTTGATAGTAGGAACATTTGGGAAAGCGATAGGCTCAATGGGAGCTTTTGTTGTTGGAGCTAGTGTTCTTGTAGATTTTCTTGTGAATAAATCTCGTTCTTTTATTTTTTCAACCGCGCTACCTCCAATTAATGTTGCCTTTTCAAAGTGGATTATTGAAAATAAATTACCAAATACTTTTGAAAAACGGCAAAAAATGCTTGAACTTGGTCGTTGTTTTGGTAGTGATAGTCATATTATACCTGTTATTATTGGTGATAATGCCAATACGGTAGAGATGTGTGATATATTATACCAAAACGGTTATTTTACATTACCGATAAGACCTCCGACTGTGCCTGTTGGGACATCAAGAATAAGACTTTCATTAACCTGCGGAATTGAAGATGTTGAATTAGTTATTTTAAAGGAGATTTTAGGTGCAAATTTGCCAATTAAATAAAAAAAATAACAAAAATTTAATTGTATTTTTTACGGGGTGGAGTTTTGATGAAAAGCCGTTCAGGTTTTTAGATTGTGCAGATTTTGATGTGATTATTGTTTTTGATTACAATGAGATTTCAGAATTAGATTTGGATTTGTCAGTTTATGAAAAAAAATATTTAATAACTTGGTCAATGGGGGTTTTTGTTGCGGCGTTGATGATGGAAAAATTCAAAGATTTTGATTATAAAATTGCCATTAATGGTACAATCTCACCTGTTGATGATGAGTTTGGGATACCGGTCAGGATGTTTGAGTTGACTTTAAAACATGCTCAAAAAGGGTTGGAAGGTAAATTTTATCAAAATGTATTTTATGATGCAAATGATTATAAAAAGTATGAAAATAATCCTGTTCAACGAACAATTGAAAATAGGGTTTCTGAACTTGAAAATCTGTATGAATTGATAAAAAGTACTGAAATTGGTGATGAAAAATTCTATGATGTCGCGTTAGTCAGTGAGTTTGATAAAATAATCCCATCCCGAAACCAAACAAATTGTCATAAGAAAAGTAACACTACTGTAATATCTCTTTCAAATGGGCATTTTCCGTTTTATAATTATAAAAGCTGGAAAGAGATTATTGAATTATGTCAGTCGATTTAAAAAATGTAAAAAAACAGTTTGAAAAAAGTATGAACGATTATGATAAAAATGCTCTCGTTCAAGATTTGATGGCTTCCAAGATGATAATTGAATTATCTAAAATATCTTCCGAATTTGATAATATATTGGAACTGGGTGCGGGAACCGGACTTTTAACAAAACGTATTTGCTCAAGTTTAGTGTATAAGAATTTTTATGCAAATGATTTAGTTGAAAAATCAAAAATGTATGTTTCGCGTTATGTTTCTGATGTGAATTTTTTGTGTGGTAATGCGTTAAAAATCAAACCTCAAAAGAAAATGGATTTAATTGTTTCAAATGCGATGTTCCAGTGGTTTGATAATTTAGAAAAAGCTTTAGAAATCATAAGAGGCTCATTAAAAAAAGAAGGTATTTTGGCTTTTTCAACGTTTGGACCGTCAAATTATAAACAGTTGGCAGAAATCACCGGATTAAAGCTCAAGTACCAAACAAAATCAGAAATAGAAGAAACTTTGGTAAAATTAGGGTTTGAGGTCTTGTATTGTGAAGAATTTTATGAGACGTTACAGTTTAATTCGGCTCTTGAACTTTTGGCACACATGAAACATACCGGAGTAAATTCTTTGTCAGAAAAAACTTGGACTGTTAAAAAAGTGAAAGATTTCTGTGATAAATTTAATAAAAAATATAAAAAAGTAGAATTAACTTATGCTCCGATTATCGTAGTTTGTAAATATTTGTAAATACAAATTTAAAATGACTGAAATCCTGTTATATTGCTCTATATGCTATAATCTGATATGATATATTGAGTGGAGTTTATTAAAGTTTTCGCAATTTGTGTCGATATACTTTCTGTGTGTTCGATAACAAGAAAGGAGAAGCAAAGATGTCTTATACAATTCAAGCAGGAGATACTTTATCAAAAATCGCTCAAAAGACTGGAGTACCTTTAAAACAATTACAAGAGTTAAATGGTATTAAAGATGCAAATAAAATATTTGTCGGTCAGCAGTTGAAACTCCCTGATATTAATTCAGAGGATGCGTTTAAGATCAAAGGTGCCTACGTGGAAGCAGAGGATGTTCCCACTACTGATTATGATAATGCGCCTAAAGTTGTCGATGTTAGAGAAGGCTTGGTTGATAAGACTGGTAATAAGTATCATATTGCAAAATATAGTGATGGCACTGAATCATATATTTATAATGAACCAGTGATTTCTGAAGAGGTCTCGCTTGTGGATCAATATGAATTCCTTAAAACTAAAAATGAGGCAGGTGAAACTGTTTTTAAATTAGGAGCTTTTGAATTTCCAGCAGCTGAAGATGGAACACCTGATATTAAAGGTGGTCCGGAATGGGAAGTTGGTTCAACATATGTTGGTGGCTTTACATATCAAGGTGAATTTGTTGAAATGGAATTTACGAGAGAACTTATAACTACAGATGATGGTATGGAAATTATGGTTCTAGTTGATGGGGATGGCGGATATTATCCTGTAGATAATGATGGTTTGCCAGCAACCCGGGTAGGATTACCTAAAGATCATGTTGAATACCCATATCATGATTGGGAAGCTAGATTTGAAGAAGATGATATTGGTGTATCTGCGGCTGAACTAGCTGAATTAGATGCAGCTGATGTAGAAGTTTCAGAAGTAGAAACTTCGGAAGCAAGTCCACTTGACGAAATGTCAGATTTTGAGCTTGTACAACATGGCAATGGTTATCATACTGGTTTAGATGATCATGCCTTAGATATTCAAAATCGTCTGCAGGATGAAGTGTTTGAGCAGTTACAAACTGCGGAAGCAAATGAAGATGGAACAATAACATTAGAATTGCCAAATGGTGGGTTTGCAACATTTGCATCACGAGATGCGAAAGCTCCTATCAGTGTTGAGATTGTTCAAGGAGATGAGGTAACAATCTACAAAGATACTGATGGTGATGGTCTTGCTGATGTTGCAGAATATTATGATGAAAATGGAGAATTGGCATCTGTAGAAAATATCCCAAATCCGGAGGATGCTGCTGATACTTTTTCAGGTAAGGCAATGCTAAGCTATGAGAATGACATGATGAATATAGCAGTACCTGTAGATTATCATATAGAAATCGCAGAAGATGAAAATGGTAAAACAATTAAAACCTACGTAGATACCGATGGCGATAGAATTGCGGATGAAGTTATTACGGAAAACTATGATGATGAAGGTAATTATGTATCAACAGAAAATGAAAAGGTAGAAGCTCATATCCACTTTGGTGCAGGTGGTGCAGGTATGGTTGACTATGATTTGGATGTATTAACGGGTGAAAAATCCAAAGATGATGAAGCAAAGTTGTATAGACCAGCCGGTATGATGGGCGAAGACTTTGATGCGTAAGTCATTGTAAATAATTAACAAGAGGTCGGGCAACCGACCTTTTTGTTTTGTAATTATTAAAGAATGTAAATATTTTATCTAAACTATCAAAAAAATTTTATTAGCGTATTTAAAATGGTATGCAAACAGTAAGGAGGTACGCATGTTAGTTAATGGAGTTAATCCGGTATCGTTCAAAGGTACAATGGTAGTTACAGATATGAAAAATGGCAGAGATTATCATTTAAATAATGATAGTATTTTAGGTGTAAACGCAAAGCCGACATATACTCAAATTATATATAATCTACCGCAAGAAATCAGAGAAAATGGCCGTACTTATTATGAGCCAAAGGTTTATAATGTAGCTTTGGATGTAAATACTATTTTGAATGCTTATAATGCAACTAAAGGTAATAAATTAACTGTTGATTTAACTTAATATTATAATTTGTATATTTAAATATAATAAACAATAAAAGAGATTCTTCTCATCCGGAAGAACCTCTTTTTTTGTTCTAAAATGTTATAATATACTTCCAAAAAGGAAGTAACGAAGTACTAATTAGCATTCGGTCCCTCACAAACCGCACAAATTGATGTGCGTATCGATCCTCATAAAACCGTGCTACGCGGACCTATCGTGAAAACACATCCTTGACTGAAAATTTGCGGGTTTTGTTAGCTCGGCTAAAGTCCAGCAACTTTCTTGCAATAGGATTTGTTTGTCGAGTCGAATGGAATTTATCAACAACTTCTAATTCTCTCATCTCTGTAGAATTTGTGTTCGTCACTTCTAAGTTTTGATCCATCTTCTCAACCATGATTCTAATTATACCTCGTTACTCTTATATAAACAATTTTTTTCATTAATAATTGCTCTTTTTTATATAAAAAATATATATTTGTTACATATCGTAACAAATATTACCTAAAATGAAGTTATAATTAGAAATTAAATGCGTTCGCCTGTTTTGGCATTAAATTTATATAGATCCGCGGAATTTATTGAAAGATTGAGGGTTTGACCGATTTTGGTCTCTGGAGGTAGTTTTGCGCAACATTTGTTGTTCTCGATATTAAAATATGCTATTTTTTCACTACCAAGCATTTCAGATATTTCAATATTTACTGTTAATTTTATGTCGCCATTAGGGTTGGTCATTTTTTCAGGACGAATACCATAAAGAATGTTTTCATCAAGCCCAAAAGCTTTTCCTTCAATAAAATTCATTTGTGGTGAGCCGACAAAACCTGCAACAAACGTGTTTTTAGGGTCGTTATAAATGCCATCAGGGGTGTCTACTTGTTGTATGTCACCGTTATTAAGAACAACAATTCTATCCCCCATAGTTAGGGCTTCTGTTTGATCGTGAGTGACGTAAATAAATGTAGTTTGTAATTTTTCGTGTAGTTTTTTTATTTCTGAGCGCATTTGAACGCGTAATTTCGCGTCAAGGTTAGACAAAGGTTCATCCATAAGAAATACTTTTGGATTTCTAACGATTGCACGTCCAAGTGCTACACGTTGTCTTTGTCCTCCCGACAATTGTTTAGGTTTTCTGTCTAAGTATTCGGTTAAATCGAGGATTTCAGCGGCTTCTTGAACTTTTTTATCAATAGTTGCCTTATCAATTTTTCTCATTTTAAGTCCAAAAGCTATATTTTCTCGAACGGTCATGTGCGGGTATAGTGCGTAGCTTTGAAAAACAAATGCAATATCTCTATCTTTAGGTTGAATATTGTTGACAAGTTTATCATCAATATATATTTCTCCGGAGGAGATGTTTTCAAGTCCTGCAATCATTCTCAAAAGAGTTGATTTGCCACAACCTGATGCACCGACAAGAACAACAAATTCTTTATCTTTAATTTCTAAATTAATGTTGTCTATGATTGTTTTGTTGTTGTCGTACGTTTTTTTTATATTTTTTAGAATTACGCTACTCATTTTATACCTTTTCAGTCGGAATAATTATTTCGTATTTAGTTCCTCTCATAATTTCTGAGGATATACCTATAATTCCGTTAGCTCTCTTTGTCAAGATGCTTGCGCTACCTAGTTTTAATGCTCTTAGGAAATTCTTTTTACCTTTTTCCAATTGAGCATAAGGCTCGCACAAATATCTCATATCTTCATCTGCAACCCCGATACCTGTATCTTTTATTGTAATTTGAACAAATGATTTTTGTTGTTCTGCTGTCATTTGAGGGTTATATTTTGCTGCTGCAATTTCGTCAGGATGTGCTAATTTTACGGATATTGAGCCATTTTCTGTCATTGAAATTGCAACTTCCAGTATGTTTCTAAATATGCGTTTGATTGCATTAAAATCAGTGTATACTGTACGTTTTTCTAATGTTTCATAATCGAATTCAAATTCTAATTTCTTTTCAGAAATTTCGTTTTCGCAATCTTTAATAATTGCTTTGAATGTTTCTACAATGTCAAAATTGTGATAATCTGATTCGTAAATAGAAGATTCTACAGCAGAAAATTCTAATAATTTATCCAAAAAGTGATGTAAATCTTCAGCGTTTGAGTTAATAATTTTTACGTATTTTACTTGCTTCTCGGTCAATTCTCCGCCTAAACCATCCAACAATCCTTGTGAAAATCCGCTAATTGATGTTACCGGTGAAATGAGATCGCTTTCAATTTTAGAAAGCATCGCATTTTTTTCATTATTAAAACGTAATGTTTTATCCTCATTGAAAATTTCTGCGGTTAATTTAGTCATATCTCGAATAATTACGCAATATCCGGATTTGTTACCGGAAACATTTAATTCTACGTAAAATTCTTTGCCATTTGCAATGGCTGTAGCTAATACCGGTTTTGAATTTTGTAAAGATGTTTTTATATAGCTCAAGCCATCTTTTACAATTTCATCAAACTCAATGGTCGATTTTTCTTCGGTTTCTGTGATTGCAAAAACCTCTTTTGCTCGTTTGTTGTATTTTGTGATAATACCTTTATTGTTCACAAATACAATAGAATCCGGCATGTCATTTATTGTTTTTGTATTAATCGTCCACCATAAATTTTTAGCTATCTTTTTTAAGTCCATATTTGCACTAAACCCTTTTCTGTTATATAATATATGATAACATGAAAAACTATAGAAAAATTACATGTAAATTTTTGTAATTTTTTTTATTGGAAAGTAGCAAAAAAATTTATTTAGGTGTTTTCTAACTAAAAACCGATGAAATTAAAAGTAATATGTAATTTTCTGAAAGTAAGGTGATACTATGAGAGAAATCGACAAAAACAATATTAATAGTGTAAACTTTAAAGGTATCCAAAAAGCATCGAATGATGGTAATGTGACTCCTGAAGCTCCGGCTGCACAAAATTCTGAAACTAAAGAAATTAAAGATTTAGCAAATATGCCTGCCGCTTCTTTGGGTAAATCTCAAGTTGCTTCTGATTCTATCGATAGCGATATGAAGTTTTTTACAAAAAATCCTGGGCTTGTTGCAGAATTGAATGCTGCAATCGATAAATTTGCTCAAAATCATACCGAAGAAGAAACTGTTAAGATGATTGAAAAAATGCACCAAGAATTTGTTGGCAAAAAATAAACACTGATTAAAGAGAAAGCACTTGTACGGTAAAGAGAGTACCATTTAGTCGTTGGCACTGGTCAAAAAGTTGACCAGTCCTTGGAGGCCCAGTTTATAACTGTCTGTTTTAAATCCTGTGATTTGTCCTACGCAAACATCTGCAAACATTGAGTTGTGACGGAATTCTTCCCGTTTATAAATATTTGAAATGTGTACTTCAACGGTTGGGATTTTTACTGATGTAAGTGCGTCTCTAATTGCAACACTTGTGTGGGTGTATGCTCCTGCATTCAATATAATACCGTCAAAATTGCCTAATGCGTATTGGATTTTGTCAATTATTTCGCCTTCGAAATTACTTTGGAATATTTCGATATTAATACCGAGTTCAAATGAGTATTCGTATAATTCCATTTCTAAATCTTTATATGATTTAGAACCGTATTGCTCGGGTTCTCTTACTCCAAGCATATTTAAATTCGGACCATTGATGACGAGTATGTTTAAATCTTTTTCCATAAATATATTATACAACAAAAAAGAGTTTTTGTAAACTTTTGTTAAATTTTGCAAATTAATTGTAACTAATTTGACATGCTTGACTTATCATGCATGTACAAACTATCCCAAAATCTCCTCCCAAGATTATTGTTCAAGTCGCAGAAAGTGTGACTTTTTTTTTGATAAAAATCGTATGAGAGTTTTAGTTTTCATGTGTTGGCATTTGTGATGAAACTTCTGCGACAATCCTTGAAATATCAGAACCGCCTATTGCTACTTCTAATATGAGTGGTGCGTACAGAAGTAAAGTTTCTTTGTATTCCATTGTTTCAACTTCGATTATGTTGAATTCAATAAAATCTTCGCCCACTGTAATGAGTTTGCCGTATTCGCCACCTGTTGCCCAACGAATGAACATATATTGGTTTTCGTATTCTTTTAATTTTTCTATAAATCTCATAAAAATAACCTAATACCCTTACAAACTATATATTAATGATTTTTTTTATTCGGTCAAATTTTTGATAAAAATCTTATACGATAAATGTTTTTACAGAACCATCTTGGTGGTATAATCCTCCACCACAGACTGTTTCAACTACCTTTAAGACTACATCACGTGGTGCGTCAATTTGGTTAATACTGAATTCTTGTCCGGTATGTTTTATTTTAAAGATACATTTCTGGGTTTGATCTGCCGGAATATATAAAGATGCGATTTCATTTTCTAAAAGTCTCATCATTTCTTCTTCTTTGTCTTTTGCGTCTTTTATTATGTCGTGATAATTGCCGCGCAAGGCCATAATTCTGTTAGAAAAAATATGTCGACCATCATCTCTGAATAGCGCTTGAGGTTGAAAGTTGCATCTTGTTGTGAAACTCATTTTATGCCATAGAATATTTATTACGGCAGTTGTTTTAGGAGAATCTGCTTCAACATAGATATTCTGTGTTGTTACTCCACGAGAAGAAAATGATTGTTTTAAATTGTTTGCGACTAGGTCTAAACAATCAACCATTCTGGTGAAAATATCGTTTGTATTAACTGTTGAGTGTTGATAATCTAAAAACTGCTTGTACATGTGAGAAGATACAAGTTCCACTCTCTCTTGAATTACGATATCTTTTTTTGTTGCTGTTTCTGAGTTATCAAAGCTTTCAAAATTATTTAACAATTTCTTTTCCTTCTTTATATTATGTTTTTAAAATAAACATGTTTCCTTGTAAAGATTATATGATTTTTCGTTACAAAAATGAATAGTTATATCGGATTAAAAATGATTTTCGGAATTTGAAAATCTTTACAGTTTAAATAATCCTTCAAAAATCCCTTCAGAATATGTCGGATGGGCAAAACAGATTTCTTTAAGTTTTTCAACGTATATATTGTTTTGCATAGCGATAGTAATTTGTTGAATAAGTGCGGAAGCTTCTGCGGAAACAATATGTGCGCCTATGATTTTCCCGTTTTGTTCAACCAGTTTTATAAAACCTTCTGTTTCATCATCGCAATGAGCTTTGCCTAAAGCTGATAATAAAACTGTAGATTTTTTATATTCTTCGCCTTCTAAATCTTGTTCTCGTTTACCAATCCAAGCAATTTCCGGGGATCCATATACAACGCTTGGCACTAATTGTTTTTCGAAATTGATATTTTGAGTAGTCGCAAGAGCTTGTTTTATAGCATAATGTGCCAGTTGAATTTCTCCTGAAACATCTCCGATGTATTCAACACCGTCAATTTTTACCGTAGGGTTTGGAGTTCTTCCTATTGCAACAAGGACTTTTTCCGGCTCAAGAATTTCACCGTTAGATAATGTAATCGTTTTGTTTTCGATTTTTTCAATACTTGTTTTAGTGTAGAATTTGATTTTTTTTGTTTTGAAAATTCGTTCGATACGTTTAGAAACTTCAATATCTGCAATAGGTAATAGGTGTTGTGCAAGTTCTACCAAAATTGTCTCAACGCCAAAGTTTGAGAATATTCGAGCCCACTCGATACCAATTGCTCCGGAGCCTACAATTAATATGCTTTTTGGTAGAGCTTCTAAATTTAATATATCATCTGATGAAAGTAAAAATTCTTTATCAAATTCTAAGCCTTTAACTATTCTAGGAATTGCTCCTATTGCGCAAATTATTTTTTTACAATTATAAATAGTGTTTTCTGATTCTATTTTTTCTTTATCGATAATTTTTGCTTCTGAGTTTATAACTGTAACTTTGGCATTTTTTAATGCAAGTTCAATACCTTTTCTAAGTTTTTCAATTGTTTTATTTTTTCTTTCAATAACTTTTGAATAGTCAAGTGTTATATTTTCTGCGCAAATACCACATTCTTGCGAATTTTGTAATTTATAGTATAGTTCAGATGCGTGAAGAATACTTTTTGTAGGGATGCAACCTTTATTAAGACAAACTCCGCCGATATTTTCTTTTTCAAAAAGGATTACTTTTTGTCCTGTTGATGCTGCGTGCAAAGCTGCAGTGTAACCGGCAGGTCCTGCTCCAATTATACCTAAATCAAAGTATTCCATTCTAACCCCTTTCATTATTCTCGAGTATAAACTCTTGGTAATCTTACTTTTAACCTGCAAGTAAGTTCATAATTTATTGTATTTAAAATTTTTGCCCAATTATCAATTGAATGGTTTTCGTCAAGTAGTGTAATAATATCACCCAAATTGGCTTCAACTCCGGTAATATCAAACATCATTTGGTCCATTGTTATGTTCCCGACTTGTGGAATTTCTACTCCGTTTAGTACCCCTTTAATTTTGTTTGATAAAAGTCGAGGAATGCCGTCAGCGTAGCCAATTGGTACTGTTGCAATTGTACGTTGCCCTTTTGCTGTATATGAGTGGCAATAACTTATACCTTCACCATCGTTTGCTGTATGGATGTTTACGATTCTGGCTTTTAAAGATATTAATTGTTTTAAATGTGGTTTGTTAAACTCGATAGGTGCAAAGTCCGGATATAATCCATACAGTGCAATCCCGAGTCGTCTTGTGTTTGAGTTTTTTACATTATAACAAATTGAACCGGTTGTGTTTTGTACGTGAAGCAACAAATTTTTGGTGTCAATTTGGTTTATTATGTTGTCCCATTTCGCAATTTGTTCAGAGGTTTTATTGATATCTTCTGCTACTGCAAGGTGAGTAAATATTCCTTGTAGATTAATATAATTAAGTGATTGTACTTCTTTAATAAAATCAACCGCTTTGTTTATGTCGACCCCAATTCTGTTCATACCGGTATCTATTTTAATATGGACTTTCGGTTTTATTCCTGTTCGTTTGTATGCTTGTTCGCAGGCTTTGATATGACCTTGAGAAAAAATTGAAATACTTAAATCACTTTTAACGGCACTTTCAACTGCCCATACAGGAACAGCACCGAGTACAAGAATGTCACAAGAAATATTTGCTTGTCTAAGGTCGGCGCCTTCATCAATTGATGCAACGCCCAGCATATCTATACCGCTTGCCAAGATAGTTGGTGCAAGCATCACTGAGCCGTGGCCATAGGCATCTGCTTTCACAACTCCAAGAAGTTTTGTGCCATTAGGTATATTAGCACGTATTTCTCTGATGTTATTTTCCAGATTTGAGATGTTTATTTCAACCCATGCATCTCTGTGAATATTAATATTTGTTTGTCTTGTGTTTCTCATTATGTATTAGTATATGACAAAATTCGGATTTCATCAATTTATTATTGCAGAAATTTCACGTTATATCGTACAATCATTTGATATAAGTTTTTGGGAATTATGTTAAGATTATACTAGTCAAAATTAAGCTGAGAGATGAATTATGGAAGAAATATTAGAACAAATAAAATTGGTCTTGTCGATGCCGGAAACTTTAATCTGTCAATGTTTATTTTTGCCGGAATATGTCAGGCAGACTTTGATTGATTGTATTAACTTTGTTCCTTGGTTGTTCTTCTTGTATTATGCAATTGAATTGCTTGAAAGATTTTTCTTAAAAAATATTCATTTATTTATCCGTTTGATTAGAACAATTGGGCCGATTTTTGGTGTTGTAATTTCTGTTATCCCTGAATGCGGGTATCAGGTTATGGTTTCTACCTTTTATTCAAGAAAAATGATTACACGCGGTACATTGTTAGCGTTTTATATTTCTTGTTCAGATGATGCTTTGCCGCTGTTGTTTATGGATTTAGATAAGGCGATTTATATTTTACCTATAGTGATTATCAAAATTGTTGTTGGGCTTTTGGTGGCTTTTCTTGTTGATTTGGTTGGGTTAATAGCGCATAAAAATACTGAAGATATTAATGCGATAAATACGGATTTAAATGAGCCTGCGTGTTGTCATCATAGAATTATGACTGTTGAAAATCCTCCGTATTGGCAAACTCATCCATTAATTCATACTTTTAATATGTTTATGTTTACTTTATTAAGTTTATTGCTTATAAATTGTATTATAAATGGATTTGGTTCTGCTGAACAATTAGCGACATTTTTAATGATTGATAGCCCATATCAAATAATAGGTACTGCGATATTTGGTTTAATCCCAAATTGTGTAGTGTCAATAATTTTAGCATTATTATTTATGAAAAATTTAATAAGTTTTCCGGCATTATTGGCAGGTTTGGTGACGGTAACCGGTTTAGGGTATGGTACGTTATTAAAAAGATTGCCGAATCATAAGGACAATTATTTCTTTGCTTTTATGCTTGTCATAACTGCACTTGGTGTAGGGTATTTGGCTTACATTTATCCTGATATTGTTGAAATGTTAAAGTTTGGGTTAGGATTTAATCAAGGAGTTTAAAAATGGAAAATTTTTTTAATGTACTTTTGTCGATGTCTGAATCAATGATGTTAGTGCCAAAATCTATTATAGAACCTATAGGTTTTTTGCCGGAATTTGCAAAAGAAGCGACAATTGAAAGTTTAAGTCTTGTACCGTTTTTATTTGTCTTATTTATTTTTATTGAAGTTATTGAGCGATTTTTTGCAAAAAAGAAACATCTATTGGTGTTTTTTATAAAAAAAATAGGTCCGCTATTTGGAAGTTTGTTTGCTTCAATTCCTCAATGCGGATTTTCTGTTATTGCAACCACACTTTATACAAGGCGAATATTAAGTCGCGGGACATTACTTTCCGTATACTTTGCGACCTCTGACGAGGCAATTCCTGTTTTGATTTCGGAACCTTCAATGGCTGTATATATATTACCTGTTGTTATTTTTAAAATAATATTAGCAGTTATTGTTGGGTATTTGGTTGATGTTGTTGTATCTTATAAAGCTTGTGAACCTGTAATTGAGGAGCAAGTTTCAGATCAATGCAGACTTGGAAAATCTTTAAGATTAAGGGATGCGGTTAGAACAAAATCTTTTTGGTTACATCCGATAAGACATACTGTTAATATTTTTCTATTTATACTGTTAGTTTCTTTGGTTTTGAGTTTTGCGTTATCAAAAGTTGGTAGTGAGGATGTGTTGGCAAAATATTGTTTGATGAATTCTCCGCTACAACCTATAATTGCATCTATTATTGGTCTTGTGCCAAATTGTGCAATATCGGTGATGTTGACATTGTTATTTATGAAAAATACTTTAAGTTTCGGCTCATTAATTGCAGGTTTGTCATCTGCAGGTGGACTGGGGATGTTGGTATTATTCAGACGTAATGGTGATAAAAAAGATACGGCAATAATTTTATCAATAATGGTTGTTGTCAGTTCGGTTGTTGGTTTAGTTCTTCAATATAATTTGTTTAATATAGTAAAAATATTTGAAGTATTTGGTGTTTCAATAATTTAAAATAAAGGAATTATATGCAACAGTCTGAAAATTTCAAACAAGCTTTTATGTATCATCAAAATGGTGAGTTGACTAAGGCTCGTGATTTATATCTTGAGATTTTAAAAGATGAATCTGATAATGATGAAGTGTGGAATTATTTGGGGTTGGTGTATTTTCAAGTAAATGATTACGTTGAGTCTGAAGTTTGTTTTAAAAAAGCATTAGAGTTAAACCCAAGATTTTATTATTTAGAGAATTTAGCAAGATTATATTTAACAAAGGGTGAATTCAAAATCGCAATTTCTTTATATGAAGATTTGGTAAAATATGTTGCCACTTATGAAAACTGGTTTAATTTGGCAGTTGCATATAAAGAAAATCATAATTGGCAAGATGCAAAAAAGGCCTATTATAAGGCTTTAGAAATTAATCCTAATGGTTATGAAGCTTATTTTAATTTAGCTTATCTTGCTTTAAATGACAATTCAGCTTATGAGGCTACTAAATGTTATAAAAAGGCTTTGGAAATTAAACCTGATGATTGGGAATCTATGTATTTTTTATCGCTTGCACAAATGCAAACGAAGAATTATAAAGAAGGTTTAGAAAATTTCGAAGCGCGATTGTGCAAGCAAAGTGCAATAGTTTCTCAGGAAAAAATTTATCCGAATTTGATGAAATCTAAACCTGAGTGGAAAGGTGAAGATTTGACCGGTAAAACATTGTTTACATATTATGAGGCAGGATATGGTGATATTTTAATGTTTTATAGATATATTCCTGTTTTGGCTTCAATGTGTAAAAAGCTTATAATAAAGCCGCAAAGAGAATTGGCGTCTTTGTTTAGAGAAAATTCTTATGGTGCTGAAATTTTGGAGATTTTTGATTTCGAAAGTATTATGGATTTTGATTATCATATTCCATTTTTGAGTATTCCAAAAGTTTTGGGATATGAAAACGAAAAGATGTTTATTCATCATGATGACGGTTATATAAAGGCAAATCCTGCAAAAATCAACTATTATAAAGAACGTTATTTTACTAATGATAAGTTTAAAATTGGAATAAAATGGCAAGGTAATGCACATTATGACAAAGAAAGAGTATTGCAAGTTGAGGATTTTTTCAAACTGTTTGAAATTGAAGGAACTCAATTTTATTCTTGTCAAACTTTTGATGGCTCTGAGGAATTTGTTAAAATTAAGGATAAATATGATGTGATTGATTTAGGTTCGACATTTTCTAATTTTTCAGATACTGCAGGTGCGTTACAAAATTTAGATTTGATTATTTCTAATGACACCTCACTTGTTCATCTGGCCGGAGCAATGTGCAAACCTTGTTGGGTTTTATTGCCACATGTTTATAATTGGCGTTGGCATGAGGATTTATCTAAATGTGATTGGTATGATTCTGTAAAGATTTTCAGACAATCGGCTGTAGGTGATTGGTCTGATGTTTTTGCTCAAGTCGAAAAAGAGTTACGAGAATTGTTAAATGATAGATAACGTAAATGGGGCGGAGGATTTATCCTCCGCCCCGTTATATGAGTTTAAAATTTTAATAAAACTTTTAATATATCTTTTTCTTTGTTTTTTTCAAACGCTTTTATTGCATCATCTATAGAATATGTTGCAGAAATTAGTTTTGAAAAATCTACTTTTCCGGATTTTAAGAGTCTTAATGCCGCAGGGAATTGACCGCAACGAGAGCCAAGAACCGTAATTTCATCAATTACAATTGGGGCTAAGTTGAATTCTTTTGACGCAGCGACTGTACTTTTTAGAACTAATACTCCGCGAGGTTTTGTTAAAGCTAAAGCTGTTTCAAACCCTGAGATTGAACCGGTTGCTTCTATTACCACATCATAAATTTTTTCGATAGAAAAATCTTGAAGTAATTTTGTTGTAACACCTTGGGATTTTGCAATATCTAATTTATTTTGATGTTTTCCGATTAGGGTAACATCAATATTTTGAGCATTTAGTGCTAATGCCGTGATAAGTCCTAATTTGCCATCTCCTAGAACGATTACTTTTTCATAAGGCTTTATGTGGTGTTGTTCAGTTATTTCAAGGGCTGCAGCTAATGGCTCTACAAATACAGCTTGTTCATTAGATACGTTTTCAGGAACTTCAAATAATACTTCTGTTGGCATTGTAAAATATTGTGCAAATACTCCGTCTTTTCTCCAAATGCCTAAAGTGTGACGATTTGGACAATGGCGGTACATTTTTTCTGCGCACCATGGACAATTTGGGTCTTTACAGCCGTATGATATCTCCGGAACTACTCTTTTGCCGACTAATGATTGGTCTTCTCCATTGACTTCTTCGACGACTCCAACAGCTTCGTGGCCGAGTATGCCGACATACCCCATGTACCCTTTTGTTATTTCGTAATCTGTATTACAAATCCCCGCTAATTCTACTCGAACTAGTGCTTCCCCTTTTTGCGGAATTGGCTTTTCGTAATTGTTTACCAGTTTTAATTCATTATCAAATACGACTGCTTTCATTATTATTTTCTCCTTATTCCTTTATTGATTGCCAGTCTTTTGCTGTTTTTTCTAAGATTTCATTTGTGTGGTTTTTGTTTAGTAAAATTTCTTGGACTGCAATATTAATAATATTATTTATATCTTTTTGATTTTTTTGAGTTTGGTATGTTGGTTGAATTTTATTGAGTTGTTTTGCACTAATTACACGGGCTTTGCTTATTAAATCAGTTTCTTGGTAATTTGTATAGAATTCATTTTTAAGTGTGTTTTGATTTACTGCCAAAATGTTTGTTAGTTTTGCTAATTTTAGTTGATTTTCTTCGTTGGTAATAAATAGTGCAAACTCTAATGCTTCGTTTTTGTGTTTTGCTTTTAGAGGGATTACGAAATTCATTAAAGAAAAATCGTGTTGTTCTAAGTCTCCGACAATTTGTGGTGCTACATCAGTTTCCGTATAAGTTGAAGGTGCATTTTCTTTTATCATATTTAAAAAATTTGCACCTGCAGTAATGAGCATAACATTGCCTGACATGTATTTTTCTAAAGATTCTTGTAATGTGGTAGTTATAGTTTCTTTTGGTATCAAATTATTTGTATAGAGATTTTTGAATAATTCGAAAATCTCTTGAGATTTTTTTGAATTAATTTTTTCAGCGGTAGCTACACCATATTTATTTAAAATTTTTAGCATTGTGTCATTTTCTGTGATATTTGGCAGAAATATAAATGATTCGGTTTTAGATTTAACAGTATTTGCTGAATTGGCAACTTGTGTATATGTTTTTGGAACTTTAATCCCTGCTTGTTTTAGTATTTTTTTGTTATAAATTGTAATCGCACTCGTTGCATACCAAGGTATTGAATAGAATTTGCCATTTATTTTTAATGCGTTTATTATTTCTTGATTAAACTGAAGGGTTTTTTCGATTGGGATTTCTTGTAATGCGCCTTTATGAGCTAATGTTGCAGAAAAGTCCGGATTTAAATTGACTAAATCAGGGGGGGTATCGCTCAGTACTGAGGCAAGAGTTCTTTTTTCACCTTCAGAAAAAGGTACATCAATCCATTTTATTTTTATATTAGGATTTTGAGTCTCAAATTCTTTAATTACCTCGTTTATGTAAGAGGAAAAATCACTCATTTGCAGTGTCCAAAAAACGATTTCATTTTGTTGAGTCGGTTTTTTATTGAAAATAAAAAATGTTGCTGTAATTAGTACAAATGTTGTTATTATTACTATCCAAAAATTTTTATTTAGCATATTCACCTATTTAGAAACTCTTAATATTTTGTAAAAACTTGCTTGTTTAATTACTTATTCATTTATTCCCTTGCTATAATTATACTATGAATAATTTATTTACGGAACTTGAAAAACAAAATAAGCAAATTCCATTAGCGGAGATATTGCGCCCGCAGACTTTGGAAGATTTTTTAGGGCAAAGTAATGTTATATCTTCGCGTAGTCCGTTGTTGAATTTGTTAAAAACAAATAGATTATTTTCATTAATTTTATGGGGTACGCCGGGGTGTGGTAAAACAACTTTAGCAAGACTTATTGCGACGAAAACGAATGCAAGTTTTATTGAGATTTCTGCGGTTACATCCGGGGTTAAGGATATAAAAGAAGCTGTTGAAAAAGCAAAAGAATCTTTGCGCGCCGGTACAAAGACAATATTGTTTATTGATGAAATTCACAGGTATTCAAAGACTCAACAGGATGCTCTTTTGCCACATTTAGAAAATGGTACATTATTTTTAATAGGTTCTACTACTGAAAATCCATCTTTTCAGGTCGTTCCTGCGCTTTTGTCAAGGTTACAAGTTATTCGTCTTAACTCAATTGATGATGAAAGTATGGCTAAAATTATTAAAAAAGGTTTTAGTTATTTGGCGACAAATTATTTGCCTATGGAATGTGAAAGCGGTGTGTTGGACTTTATTATAAATTTAGCGCGTGGTGATGCAAGATATGCACTTAATATCACCGAAAATGCTTATTTTGCAAGTGATTTAAAAGATAATAAAAGGCTTTTAACTGTTAAAACTATAGAAGAAATTTGTCAGCAACGTAATACTAGATATTCTCAACAGGAACATTATGATTGTGCATCAGCTTTTCAAAAAAGTTTGAGAGGATCTGATGCAGATGCGGCGATTTATTATTTGGCCAAAATGATTGTTGCGGGAGAGGACCCAAGATTTATAGCAAGAAGGTTAATAACTTGTGCCGCTGAAGATGTTGGGAATGCTGATCCAAATGCTTTAAATGTTGCGCTGAATGCGTATAAGGCGGTTGAACTTTTAGGTTTGCCGGAAGGTAGAATTCCGCTTGCGCAGGCTGTTATTTACGTTGCAAGAGCTCCAAAATCAAATGAAACTGTTTGTGCGATTGATTCTGCGATATCAGATATTACAAGTGGTAAAGATTTTGCACCTCCGATGCATTTAAGAGACGCTCATTATAAGGATGCTTCAAAATATGGGTTTGGGATAGGTTATGTTTATTCACATGAAAATCCTGAGTTTGAACAACAATTTTTACCGGATGAGTTGGTTGGTCGAGAATATACTTCAGCTCCCCATAGTAAATAGCAAAAGAAATATTAATACCTGCCCTAATTTACAAAATCATCCTGAACTGGGGTAAATGTATTGATGTTAATAACCTTTCCGCTCTTTCGTCATTCTGAGCCGGTGTGAGCAGAGGCGCGAACGTAGTGAGAGATGAACACGCGCCAACGGAAACGTTGAGTTTTCGTTGCAAGTGTGAGCGGTGCCGTTTATTGCGAACACCGAAGAAGCGAAGGATCTCATAAAAAATATAAGAGATTCTTCACCCACAAGGGGTTCAGAATGACTTGATTGAAATGAGATTCTTCGGGCTAAAGCCCTCAGAATGACGAGGGTTGAGTGAATAGGAAAAAAGCCCAATATTTACCCTTCAGAATGACGAGGGTTGAACGAGGCGGAAGATGCCAATATATTTACCCCTGCGGAGCACATTGGTTGACCAAACTAAACCACGGTTGGTAGCAACATTTACCCCCTCAGAATGATGGGAGCATCATGTAATTTTTGGGAATGAGGGATGGGGAATATAATGTTCCTTCCCTGGATGGGGAAGGTTAGGATGGGGTGATTTGAGTTGAACATAGCTTCGGAGGACTATTCACATCGACCCCTTGTCCTAACCCTCTCCCTAGGAGAGGGGGGATTTTTAGACCTTTTACTTTAGCCCTCCATCACCCCTTCCCCACCCATACCTCTCAGCAAAACAATACTTAATTGTTTTGCTTCGGCAGAGTCCATCCGGGGCAGGGAGCATTCGCGTTACTCCACTACAAAATAATTCGCAAAACCTTCAAAATATCTCAATTGTAACAAAATGTAAAAGTCGGTAGTATTACTTGGTCAGATAAAAAAGTTGAACCGGTATGGTTAGACCCTGAAGCAAACTTTTTGGAATTAAATAATGGGGATACATATCAGAATATGTCTGATTTTGAACCTGTCAAAGTTAAGGATCATCCAAACGGTTTTATAACGAGTGATGTTTTGAATAGCCAGGAGGTTGAATAGAGTGCGTTTATACGCACCGCATAATAAACATATAGGGTGCGTTTTTATGTATCTTTAAATATGAAGGTCAGACACAGTCTGACCTTCAGTTCTTAAACCGTATTTGGTTGTAATAATTTTAATCAGCGTCAAGGCTTTCTATTACAAGTTCAGACATGCATTTTCCGTCAGCGAAAAGTTCGTTTTCGTTGAAGTATATTGCAATTTCTCTTTCGGCACTTTCGACAGAATCTGAACCATGTACAACATTGTATTCCATAACTTGTGCAAAATCAGCTCTGATTGTACCCATATCAGCTTTTAATGGATCTGTGCATCCCATCATGTGTCTTGCTCCGGCTACCGCACCGTATCCTTGTATAACCATAGCTACAATAGGACCGCTTTGGATGTATCTGATAAGTCTAGGGTAGAATGGTTTGCCTTCGTGTTCTGCGTAATGTGCTTTTGCTTGAGCATCAGAAACTCTTAGCATTTTAAGACCAATAACTTTGTACCCTTTTGTTTCAAATCTTTTGATAATTTCCCCAATAAGTCCTCTTTGCACAGCATCAGGTTTTACTGCGATAAAGGTTCTTTCTTCCGTATGCATAATAATCTCCTCTTATAACAATATAGCCTAATTATACCATAAAACTTTTAATTTGAATAGTTTAACTTTTGGGTATATTTATTAATTGGTTTTTCTACAAAATAATGTGTTATTACCCCAAATAATATTGCGCATAATACTTCTATTATAAATGCTATAAGGGTATATTTTTCGCAGAACAAATTGTATTTAATTAAAATGACATTATTAAAAATAGCCATGATTAATGGGTGGGTTACGTATATTGCGTATGACGAAGCCCCCAGTGTTACAAATATATCTTTATTCAATATTTTTGTGATTAAACCTTTTTGGATTAACATAAGATAAAATAAAACACAAAAAATTATAATAATTGTAAATGCAGTTTTGCCTGGCAATTTATTCGAAAATAATAAGTGTTTAACTAGGAAGTATGAACAATACAGTTCCAAAATTGTTAAAAATACAATACCTTTTTTTGATAAATTTTGTAAAAATTTCTTTTCATATAGCATATTAATATAGTAGCCTAATCCAATACCCCCTATTCCTCTTAAAACTCCAGAGTTTATAAAAAATGCGATATTTGTACTATTACCACCAGTTTTAAAATTTGTATAATTGAGTATAAATCCATACGCACTTACAGTTAGTAGCCAAATTATAAGATTTAAATGTTCACTTTTGAATATTTTTGTTATGTAAAAATAAAATAGTGATACCCAAAAAATTACTGAAATAAACCAGGTAGTATGTCCTCCAACACCACCTGTGATTGGTCCAAATCCAAGATTGTGCAATAAAAATATTCTCAATATATTGCCTTCAAATGTGAAGGGTGAATTTATTATTAAATGTAATATAAATGAACAAATTATAAAAAACCATACTAATGGTGCTAGTCTTAAAAATCTTTTCAGGGCAAAATCTATAATATCTTGATGTTTTTTGAAGGAATAGAATAGGAAAAATCCAGAAATTATAAAAAAGAAATCAACACAAATGTCACATAAGCTTAGCCCTTTTAACATTGGAGTAATTTCATTATAAAAAAGAGGTGTAGCTTTGGGGCCTCTAAAATGAAACATTACAATCAATATTGAAAATGCAAATCGTAAAAACTCAATATTTTTAAATTTTGAATTATTTAAATGCTTTTTTTCGGGCATTATAGTTCCTAAATTTATGATTATAAGTACTGATAATTCTTAAAAGAGGATACTATAATTCCGGTATTATTGTCAATAGGTATTAAAGGCTCCTAATAAAAAATATTGAATATGCTTATAATTTTTAAAAGGGGATGTTTTAATGTCGAATTTAAAACAAAAGTTTGGGTGTCGTGTAAAGGAATTGCGAAAACGCAAAATTTGGACACAAGAGTACTTAGCTGAAATAATAAATCTGGACACTCGTTCTTTGAGAAAAATAGAGTCAGGTGATAGTTTCCCTTCAATAACTACTCTTGAACGACTTATAGCTGTTTTAGAAATATCTACAGTTGAACTTTTTGATTTTGAACATAATAAATCGCATAAGGATTTAATGAAGGAAACTCTAGATATTATAAAAGCAAATCCGCAAAAAATAGTTGATATTTATAAAATTGTTCGGGCAATAGTAAATTGATTTGTTTACAAATCAATCAATTTAAAACTCGGATAACTTGTATTGCCATCGAAGTTTTTTTCGGCATCTATGATTGCATTATAAAAAAGTTCGTTGATTTTTATTGGGGAGTCATTGTGGTAAATTACTGATTTTGGAATATTTTTGAGTACTTCAAATCCTTGTTCGCCATTGCCGATATATGAATCTATGGTGCAAGTATACGTGCGTGATTTATCAATCGGATTGTTGTTTTCATCAAGTAGGTTTTCTCCGTTAATAGAAATCTGTATTATCTGATAAGTCTGGTCAGAAAGAGTTTTCCCAGTGATTGTAATGTTTTGTGAGCATTGTAAAAATTGAGAATTCCCTCTATCTCTGAGTGGTCTGAGTTTTGTTGCGTTTTCAAAAACTTGTTTCAATTGTTCAACGTTTAACTGTATAACCTCAAGTGTAGTTGTTGCGCAGATAACTTTTTCAAAATCATATTTTGTGATGATTGGACTATCGGAGAGTTTAAGCGGGTACATTGTAAATCCTGTTGAATGAAACGCTATATCTGTTTTGCCAATTTTTTTCATGTTATCAGAAATAAAAGTTCCTAAAGGACAAGGTTCTGAGTATCTTTTAGTTAAATCTAAAACTCTTTTGGCTATTGGAGTTTTAAGCCCTGTTTTTTGTTCATATTCAATAATTGGAGCTTCAAATTCAGGTGCAAAATTTATTTTATCGGTTTGGATTTGTTCAATGTTGGAGATATTGTTTCCAAGTTCCATTTTATAAAACGTTCTGGCAAAGGATAGTGGGTAAAAGATTTTGTTTGTGTAATCAGGCTCGATAGGGGAATGTTCGTGTCCTCCTATAATTAGGTCAATCGGTTTTTGAATTTTTTGAGCAAAATCAGATAGTTTTTTGCTGTGAGGATACCAGTGGTGATGTAGAACTATGATTTTATTATATTCTTCTTTAACTGAATTTACCAATGATTTGAATGCTATTTCCGGACAGATTAATTCGCATCCGAATTTTTTCGCACACGAATTGTTTAAACAAAATCCGGTTATAAGAATTTTTTGATTATTGATTTGTATTATTTTATAAGGTTCAATAAAATCAAGTTGGATACCTGTTTTTGAATCGATTACATTAGCACAAAGTATTGAAATTCCGTTAGCTTTGAATTTTTTTACGGTCGTTTTTAGATAATCAAAGTCTTCTTTTTTAAACCCAAAATCATTATTCCCTAATGTTATAAAAATTTGGGCGTTTGGTATTAATTGTTTTAATTTGATATAAGCATTAACTGATAAATCTTTGTCATAAATTCCTTTGAATAAATCTCCTGCATCAAGAACTATAAAAGGTTTTTCATTGTTTTTTTCACAGTTATAAATTCCGGATAATACTTGGCTAAGGTTTCGGCATTCTTGATGAGAGTCTGTTAATGCGTATATATTTGTATTCACAAGCTAATTCCTTTTTGTTAAGAATAGCAAAAATTCGGAAACGAATCAATAAATTCGATGATAATATTTAAAATGTTTTAGCCATTGTAACGAAATGCTAATGTTAAGTGACTAGGAATTTATTGTTTGCCAATGTTTTGGAGTTCTGTATTAGAACTATGTTTAATTCCTGCATTATTTAATTCTTGGATTTTTGTATAGTCACCTTTAATGTATAGCGCTTCAATTAATTGGTCTGTGTCAATCCCAAAGTCGCTTGGGTCGTTACCCGCTTTTTTGTTGTTAATTGCGCGGGTTGTTATTTCTTCTAAATCTTGATTTTGTTTTATATATATATTATTGTCACCGCTAATCGGTGTGGTGCTGTAGTTTGAAGTGTTAATTTCATTGCTTAAAGTTCTTGGCATTGGTGTGATATTCCTATTGCCGTTTCGAATATCTGCAGCTTTAGCTTTTACATCAGGGGTATCTATATCAAATAACCAACGTGGCATACCCATATCAACCAAAATTGCTTTAAATTCCGGAGAATATTTACTCATATCGCCTTCTGCAGCAACAGCAAGGAATTCATCACGGTTTGTATAAGCATACTCGATACTATAATTTCCCAAACCTGCATTTCTAAGTTCTTGATAATATTTACCATTTTCAATATCAGGAATTAGTGTTGTTTCCCCGTTACTTATAATTGTTTTTTTAGGCATAATTGCGTCAAGTATTTCAGGGGCGATGTTTACATATCGACCCAAGTCATTGGTGTGAGTCATTTCGTGTCGTAGAGCACATTTCATCATTCTAACTGAAGTTTCTGAGCTACCAATAGTACCACCGTATAACGTACGAGAGTGAGCCCCTGCTTCGGATAGTCCATAAGCATCGCTTTTATCGTACCACGCTTGGTTAAAGTTATTGAAATCAAATGCCGGAGGTATTTTTGCTTTACCATTACTTGCAGCAATCCAACAGCTAAGTTCATTATCAATAAATTCAAGAACTTCTTTTGTTTCATCGATATAATGTGCGCCTAATACGACTTTTGTACCGTATCTATCATTTAATGCTTTACACTGATTTATGATATCATCAGGCCAGATTCCTTTTTGTTGTTCTAAATATTTGTTATATAAATGATTTGCCATAGGTGAATCCGGATATTTTCCGATATATCTAACCATTTCTTCTGTCCTTGCAACTGTAGTAAAATCAGCAGTTAGGGTGTGTGTGTTTCTGTACTCATTAAATTTAGCAATATCATCACTGCTAATTTTTACATTTTTATCACCGTTTACCAGAGCTTTGTATAATTCAGGATCAGTAGATCTTAACCATGTTATAAATTCTGCTTTTTGAGATTGAGAAAGGTATTCATAGTCACCATATGCCCAGTACGCTATTTCGTCAGAATGTCTAACTTTATACATTTCGTATTTGCCATCTAAAGTATTAAAACTATCAATAAGTCTTTCTATCTCAAGAAGGTCATCGCTGGAGTTCAAATCAAGAGTTCGAATGTATTTTAATACTTCTAAATCATCTATATGAGACAGATTTGCTTTTATTCTTTCTATAGCTTCTACTATTTCTTCGTTGTAAGTGTAAGGATTTTTATCTAGATTACGACTGATATAGTTTCTGTTCTCAATTGCAAGATCCAGTTCTTGAGTCGTTGTATTATTACCATATTTTTCGTTAAGAGTTTTTACTATTATGTTAAAATCATTCGATTCAACATCTAATAATTTTGCTAAATCACTAAATGAAGCATCATCATTAACAAATTTTATTATCATAGATGTTTCAAAGTCATCAAGTTTAGTTAAGAAGCCTTCACTCATTAGTTTTAACAAGGCTTTGGCTTGATGGTTATTTTCTATATTATCTAAGAATTTAGACAAATAAGATGAACGTGCCACTGTCCATAAGTGACTATCCACTTCAACCTCAGGATGACCTATAAGGTATCCAAGACTATTTATGTTGGTATTGTCTTTAATAAGTTTTATACATTCTTCTGTATTTATACCAATTTTATTATTATTCAACATATCTATATTGTCATAAAGTAATTTTGTAATTGAATTAAGATCTTCTGCAGAATATCCCTCATATTTGTTTTTATAAAGGGCAGTTTTAAGTTCATCAGCAAATTTTGCACATTTTCCTCCCATTTGTTTGAGTTCATCGTATGCGGAGTTGTACCTTATAATATTGGCAATTTGTGTTATGTGTGCGCCTTTATTTAATAAATTCTTACAATCTTTTATGTTAATAATATTTTTATATTCAAAAAGGAAAAATTTCATAATATCATACATATCAGATTGAATTTGTCTATTTAGTTCTTCAGATGTTGAAGACTCTAAATCCTTACACAATGAATTCCAGATACTTTCAATATCATCTTTCATTTCCGGATGGTCTATTATCAATATATTTTTATCATAGTAACTACTAATAAAATAGAAATCAATTTTATCGATAATGTTGTCAAATTTACCGGCAATAATGTCTTTATAAATTTGGGTTCCCAGACGTATTTCTGGATTGTTTATGATTGTGTTTAAAGCTTTTGGATTTATACCATTTTCAATACATGTAAACAAATCTCTATCCCCGAAAAATTTTACAAGTGATAAATCATTATCACTGTACTTTTTTGCTATACTTAACAATTCATTATAACTTGCAAAATCGATTTCAGCGTTCGGATTGTTTTTTAAATATTTATTTAAAGCATCTGTGAAAGTCTTACGGAACTCTGGATCATTTTTTCCTATTTCATTCAAATGTCCAAAAAACTCAACAAGTTCATCTTTGTTTTTTGCTTTTGGTGTTAGGTTATTAATTAAATTTTCATTTCCGGTTGACTTATCATGTCTTATTATATTTCTGTCAGGCACACTCAATGATTCCGTAAGCTCAGTTGGAGTGTTTTGGTCCTTGGATTTTGTTTTAGATTTAGTATTAGTTCCTGAAGGTGAGACTTCCTGAGACTTTGTTTCAAATCTTGCATCATTTAGTGTTTCATTACTTTTTACCGCCGGTGGAGTCTCATAATCCATTCCTGCGTCTTTATACATTTGTTTTACTTGATCTTCAAGCCCAAAGTTTTCTTGCAAATATCTGTTACGAGCGACATCTATATCTCCGGCATGAGTATTTAAAAACTCTTTAAAATTGCTTTTGCCGAATTTTATACCCATAAGCACATTCAACATTTGAGCAATACCTTCTCCTGATAGGTCTATTTCTCCTGTTATGATAAAATCTGCCATCATGCTTAATCCGGCATCGATTCCGACTTCAGACAGAAATGCTAATACTTTTGGGCAGTTTCTTACAACCATGTACATAAATAACGACTCTGACACCCTACCGATACCCATACCTGTACCCATTAATGCAAGACTTGTTGCTAATTCTTTTCCCATGTCTTTCCAGTCTTGTTCTGTAGGCCCGCCTTCTTTTGTGAAGTTTTCAATAGCTGAAACAGTTGTGCCTCCAACTGTCAATAATCCCATACCAGCCCAAACTAGGCCTTGAGCCCCGGGAACAAGTGTTCCGGCTACCGTACAAACAAACCCAATGCCGGCGGCTCCGGCTTTAACATATCCAGTACCTTCTTTTTGGCTTTGAACAAAATCGTTTGCGACTTCAACAACACTATTTTTGCCAAATGCTGCTTTGTAGGCATCACTTGCTTCTTGAGAATATTGTTCAAGAGTTTTTCCGCCAAGCGCGTTGGTGTATTGAGTATTGCTGAATTGCATAATATTTTTAGCGATTTGTATACTTTTTATTAAATCATTGTTTGAAAATGTAATATTAAATTCGCCATCTTGGTTAGTTGAAAAAGTCCAACCAATATCAATTCCATTGGTCATTTGTTTTAAATAGGCTTCAGCTTTTTGTACATCTTTACCAAACATCATTTTTAAACTTTCAACTATATTTTGCTGGACAAGTTTACCCCAATCTTTTGGATTAATTGGCAATCCTAAGCTTTTACAGTGTGGTATGTAGGACTCCAACCATGGTCCTCCCATATCTGTATAATTCCCTTCTTTCAAATTAAAATGATAGGTTTCAGAAAGCTCTTCCATTTGTTCTATAATGTTAAAACTCTGTTTTATTGCTTCGTTACGGTTGTGTAAACCCGCCATAAGCTCGAATGTAGTATTTTTTTCGGTATAGACAGCAACAAGTTCTGGGTTATATTCTACCCCTCTTTCTAGACGGAAACATTCTTCAAATGTCATTATTTGAGGTGAACTGAGATTTGAAACTGAAGTTATATTAGGGTTTTTATTACCAATTGTTACAGAACCACCGGTAGGCTCTGTAGGCGTTTCGCCGTATTGATCAGGCATATTATTAATATATTCCGGTCATACTTAGGGTTTGGTTTTTCTATAATGGTTGTTTTTGTAGCATAACCGCTGTATACGCGCATTCCCTCACTATTAACAGAATATTCAATGGCGTATCCTGCTTTTTCGAGTTTTTTACAATAATTTTCATCATTTAAAAAGCCTTGTTTTAATTGGATCCTTTCTTCCTTTTCATCATATATATAATAAGGAGGTTTTGGTGTATTTTTGATATAGTTCGTATATGCCGGATTTAATTGAGGCTCATATTCAAGCTCTCCGGAGATATTGTATTTGCCACTGAAATCTCTTGCCATTGTTTCTAATAAACTTTGACATTTTGTAATATCGTTATTAATAAGGGCATCTTTGAGTGTATTTACATATTTTGTAACTTCTTCCGGAGTCATTGTTTCTATCATTTTTTTATAAAGAGCCTCAATGATTTCTTGTTTTAAGGTGGCATTATCTTTTCTGGAACTATATTCAATACCTAAAAAGCTTTTTGCTTCTTCTAAATCGACTCCAAATGCTCTTATCAAGTCATAAAAATAAGGACATTCTGTATAATCTAAATCATCTATAGGGAAATTAGCCATAAAAAAGTCTATTTTTTTTTGGTAGTAGTCTTTAACTGATAAATTCCCATCAGATGCAAGTCTTATCAGGTTAGAAGAGTGTTCTTCTAATTTAATTGCGAATTCAACTTTAGGTGATGCGTTTTCTGTATCAAAGAATATTTTAACACCGTCTACAAATGCACTTATTTTACCTTCGGTGTTTATTTGATGATTGTATGTTTCAGATGCGGCTCTGGCATCATTACTTAGCGTGTTAATCGCCGCTGTTTTAATATCTGTCACAGGGTATCCTTGACTGGTAGTAACTACCGGAGCTAATTGTGTAATGTGAGGTGAGGACTCGCTATTAAAATAAGTTTTGAATTCATTGTATATTTCTTCTACATTACTTAAGTTTTTCAAACCATGTTCTTTTAACATCTTTTTAAATTCACTAAGTGTCAGAATATTATCATCACCGGAAGCATCACTTAATGCAGAGAAAAAATTCGAAACTTCCAAATTGTCACCTTCTAATTTGTGGCTTCCGTTTTCGTCAAATATGCTGAACATCGGTTTAAACTTGGACTCACCAAACACGACATTGTCCATCTTCTGTTTGAACAAATTATAATCAATCCTATTACCACTATTAAATTGAAATTCAGTCAATTTTGAAGATCTCCTAACATTTCACATTTTTACTGTATAGATACGGTATAATTGAGTAAAAACTTTAATATCTTTGTGGTATTGTTAAGAATTGTTAATGCACGAAATTTTTTAATTTCTATATACATTTGTTTTTTATTGTAATATTATTGGTTTGTGAGGGATATGAATATGAACAATATAGATTTAATAAAACAGGCTGAAAAGGCTTTAGTTACTCAGTTCGAGGCTATTGATGAAATAAGAGATTTTAACCAAGAAAAAGTGTTGCAAGCTTTTATTGATAATAGGGTTGCTCCTGAACATTTTTATACGGTTTCGGGTTATGGGCATGATGATTTGGGGCGTGAAGTTTTGGATAATGTTTTTGCGCAAGTGTTTAAAGCTGAGAAAGCTCTTGTTAGAGTTCATTTTGTGTCCGGAACGCATACATTGGCTTGTGCTTTGTTTGGTAATCTTAAACAGGGTGATAAATTGTTATCAGTAGCCGGTGCACCATATGATACAATGCAAGAAGTTATCGGAACGTTGGGGGATGAGGAAACTAAGCGTGCTTCTTTAATCGGTAACGGTGTTTTATATGATGAAGTTCCTCTTGTTGATGGTTATGATATTGATTTTGATGCCTTAGAAAATAAGGTTGATGATTCAACTACAATGGTTTTAATCCAACGTTCAAAAGGTTATTCGACAAGGAAATCCTTAACCATAGAAACTATTGAAAAAATATGTAAGATAGTAAAATCAAAAAATCCGAATTGTATATGTTTTGTTGATAATTGTTATGGTGAATTTGTTGATACTAAAGAACCTTTAGAAGTCGGTGCTGATTTGATGGCGGGTTCGTTGATTAAAAATGCAGGAGGTGGTATTGTCGAGGCCGGAGGTTATATTGCGGGTAAACAACTCTTAGTTGAGCGTGCTGCGGTTCGTTTGACTGCTCCGGGGATAGGCTCTGAGGGGGGAGCTATGTTTAATCAACACAGATTAATGTTTCAAGGTTTGTTTATGGCTCCATCAGTTGTATCTGACGCTTTGAAAGGTGCGGTTCTGGCTTCTAAAATTTTTGATGAAATAGGTTATAATTCATATCCTAAATATTATGAAAAAAGAACAGATATAATTCAAAATATTACTTTTGGTGCGCCTGAACCGTTAGAAGAATTTTGTAGAACTATTCAGGCATTATCCCCTGTTAACGGTTATGTTACCCCAATACCCGAGAATATTCCGGGTTATGAGGATAAAGTTATTATGGCAGGTGGTACTTTTGTTGAAGGTTCAACTATTGAACTTTCTGCAGATGGGCCGATGCGAGAACCTTATGTTGCATATTTGCAAGGCGGATTAAATTATGCACATGTTAAAATCGCTCTAAAACGTTTTTTAAATAGCATATAGATGCTGAATAATTAATTAAAAATTAAATTACAATGACTTTCATAAAATTAACGTTAAAATAAAAATATAAAACGTTTAATTTCAGAATGGAGTTGATTGTTATGTTAGATTTTGATAAATTTACAAACTATTCTCAAGAGATTATTTCATCTGCAAGTAATTTTATGACTTCATACAAAAATTCTCAAATGGAGCCTGAACATATTATGTTTGCGATGATTAAAGATGATGGAATTATTAAAGATTATTTGAGCGAATTAAAGCTTTTAAATCAAAGTTTTATAAATCAAATCGTATCTAAAATTGAAAGTTTTCCAAAATTGTCAGGGCTCAGCAATTCTCAAGGTTTGTATTTGTCAAATGATACACGACGACTTTTAGAATTAGCAATTGATGAAAGCTCTAAATTAAAAGATGAATATGTCGGGATTGAGTCTATTCTTTTGGCTATGACAAAACTTGATAATAGCAGTATTAAATCATTACTTGAAGGCTCAAAAATAAATTCAACATCTGTTCTAAATGCAATGAAAAAAATAAGAGGTAATAAAAAAGTGGATAATAAAAATGCTGAAGAAAATATGAAAGCTTTAGAAAAATATTCAACAGATTTAACCTCCCTTGCTCGTAAGGGTAAATTAGATCCTGTTATCGGCAGAGACGAAGAAGTTAGACGAATAATACAAGTTTTAAATCGTCGTACAAAAAATAATCCGGTTTTAATTGGAGAACCCGGTGTCGGTAAAACCGCAATAGTAGAAGGTTTGGCACAACGTATCGTCCGTGGTGATGTTCCTGAAAGTCTAAAAGATGTAAAATTAATCTCTTTAGATTTAGGTGCTTTAGTTGCCGGTGCAAAATTTCGGGGTGAATTTGAGGAACGTTTGAAAGCTGTATTAAAAGAAGTTGAAGATTCGAACGGTGAAATTGTTATGTTTATTGATGAGTTGCATACGGTGGTTGGAGCAGGTTCAACTGAGGGTTCTATGGATGCGGGCAATTTGTTAAAGCCTATGTTGGCTCGAGGTGTTCTAAGAACAATTGGTGCAACAACTATTAATGAGTATCGCAAATATATTGAAAAAGATCCGGCATTAGAAAGACGTTTTCAACCGGTTTTGGTTAATGAACCGTCTGTAGAAGATACTATTAGTATATTGCGTGGATTGAAAGAAAAATATGAAGTTCATCACGGTGTGAGAATCTTAGATAGTGCAATAATAGAAGCTGCGAAACTTTCAGATAGATATATTACTGATAGGTTTTTACCGGACAAGGCAATTGATTTGATAGATGAAGCTGCAAGTTCTTTGCGTATTGAAATCGATTCTATGCCAGAAGAAATTGATTCAATGATGCGTCAAAAAATTCAATTAGAAATTGAGCGCGAAGCTTTGAAAAAAGAAACATCTGACGAAGCGAAATCGAAAGTTGATGTAATTACTCAGCAGGTAAGTGAACTTGAGGCGAAAATCAATTCGATGAAGTGCCAATGGGAAGAAGAAAAAGCTTCAATTACATCAGAAGCTGATATCAAAGATGAAATAAATAATGTAAAAAATTTAATTGAAGAAGCTGAACGTAATACTGATTTGCAAACGGCTGCAGAATTAAAATACGGTAAGTTACTAGAACTTGAAAAACAATTGAAAGTTTGTCAAAACAGAGAACTTGCAGAAAATAAATTTTTAAAGGAAGAAATTACAGGTTCTGATATTGCCGAAGTCGTTTCAAAATGGACAGGAATTCCGGTTACAAAACTTGTTGAATCTGAAAAACAAAAGTTATTAAAAATGGAAGATATTATACATAAGCGACTTATTGGACAAGATGAAGCGGTAGATACCGTTTCTGACGCAATTCGTCGAGCTCGTTCAGGCTTAAAAGATCCAAAACGTCCAATTGGTACTTTTTTATTCTTAGGGCCAACAGGTGTTGGTAAAACCGAACTTGCCAAATCTCTTGCAGAATTTATGTTCAATGATGAGGATGCACTTATTAGGATTGATATGTCTGAGTATATGGAAAAACATAATGTCGCAAGACTTGTGGGAGCACCTCCGGGGTATGTCGGTTATGAAGAAGGAGGACAACTAACCGAAGCTGTCAGAAGAAAGCCTTATTCAGTTGTGTTATTTGATGAAATCGAAAAGGCTCATCCTGATGTTTTCAATATTATGTTGCAAATCTTTGATGATGGCAGATTGACGGATTCTAAAGGCAGAACTGTTGATTTTAAAAATACTTTGATTATTATGACAAGTAATATTGGTAGCGAAATAATACTTGAAAACACTTTAAGTTCAATGATTTCACCCGAACAGTTCAATAATACAAAAGAACAGGTTATGGATGTTTTGCGTCAAAGATTTAAACCGGAATTTTTAAATCGCATTGATGAAACAATTTTCTTCAAAGCGTTGAATTTACAACAACTTAGCAAAATTGTTGATATTCAAATGGATTATTTGAGAAATCTTTTAAAAGAACAAGAATTAGGTTTTGAAATAACTGATGATGCGAAAGAATTTCTTGCGACACAAGGGTTTAATCCGGTATATGGCGCAAGACCGTTAAAACGAGTTGTTCGTCAGTTGGTGGAAAATCCTTTGTCAAAAGCGATTTTGGCGCAAAATTTTGCAAAGGGCCATATTATTAGGATAGAATTAGACGATGATAAGTTGATATTTCTGTAAATTATTGTTTTAATTCGTTAAACAATTGTTCAAAATTTGGGAAAGAAATATCTACCCATTCAAAACCGTTAATAATAATAGGCTTTTGCGTAATAAGTCCGGCAACATATAAACTCATTGCTAATCTGTGATCGTGGTATGTTTCGACTTCGCATTCCCCTGTTAGTTGGGTTTTGCCGTTTATTATCATTCCGTCCGGTGTTTCATCAATGTTTGCTCCAAGTTTTTTTAATTCGGTTACAACGGCAGTAATTCTATCAGACTCTTTGTTACGTAAATCTTGGGCATCTGAAATTTTTGTGATACCTTTTGCTTGGGTTGCTAAAACTGCGATTATCGGTATTTCATCAATAAGTCGAGGGATGATTTCTCCTGAAATATTGCACCCATTTAGTTCAGAATATTCAATTTGAATATCTCCAACGCTTTCTCCGCAGATTTCGCGTTTATCTAATATTTTAATATTTCCGCCCATTGATTTGGCAACATCTAAAATCCCTGTTCTGGTTGGGTTTAGGCCTACGTTTTTTAGAATAATTTTAGAGTTTGGAATAATTAAAGCTGCGACAATAAAATATGCTGCAGATGAAATGTCTCCAAAAATATCTATTTCTATAGGTTTTAATTCTGATTTTGAGATCGAAACCGTGGTGTTTTTAATTTCAATGTTTGCTCCCATGTATTTTAGTAAAATTTCGGTATGGTTTCTTGAAACGTAAGGTTCTGTAACGCTTGTAATATCATTGTTTTCAATACCTAACCCTGCCAATAGTATACAAGATTTAACCTGTGCAGATGCGATTTTTGAAACATAATTGATTGGTTGGAGTGGTTTTCCGTTGATTATTAGCGGAGCCTTGTATTCGTCGGAGTCTATATTAGCGCCCATTAATGTTAGGGGTTCAATAATTCTTTTCATTGGTCGTTTTGATAAACTTTTATCACCGACAAGTGTAGAATTAAAGTTTTGTCCGGCAAGTAATCCTGCTAATAGTCGCATTGTTGTTCCGGAATTCCCGCAATCTAGGTCTTGTATTGGTGCGGATAGTTTCCCTGATGAATTTATAATTATTTTATTTTCATCTTGAGAAATATCTACTCCCAAATGTTTAAAGATATTTAATGTGGAATGAGGGTCTTGACCGTCTGAAAAGTTTTTAATAATAGATTTACCCTTTGCTAAGGAAGAGAAAATAATTGCCCTGTGTGACATTGATTTGTCTGCAGGGATTGTAATTTCACCATTAAGAGTTTTAAAATCTTTATTAATTACTTTTTGCATAGACTCATATTAACATAAAATCATCTGTTTACATCATTATATTTTTTTTAGATATGGTATTTTAATATTATGTGGCATAGAAGAAGAATGTCTTATGGTAGATTTGATTTATATGTTGGCGCGGTAGTTGCCTATATATTGGCATATAGTTATGTTCCTGATTTGGCGAATTTTTTGTTGTTCGTATTTGTAATAGGCGGAATTTGTGTTTTAGTATTTCGAACTGTTATCGTTGAAAAATTAAATAAAAATAGTATTAAACTGGTTGCAAAACAATTTGTCAAAGGAACTAATGTTATAGGGAATTCGCATTGTACCGTAAAGTATTCTCCTGATGAGCAGATTATTATAATGGATAATCATTCAAATCAATATAATAAAAAACGTATGTTTACTATTAAAAAGGGGAAAATTAATAAATATTGGAACAGTATTTGTAAAGTTTTTGATGAGTATGTTTCATTGGATTCGTATGCCGCATTGTTTAGTTTAGAAACGGACGTGGATATTATAAGTATAGATTCACCATCTGCTCAAGTTAAAAAACGTGAACGTAGGATTAATATAGATAATTCTAATATTGGTCCAAAATATGTTGAAATTAGTGATATTCAAAAAGATACTTTTGTTGATGGTACTGATAAGCCAAATATTGAAGGTGAGAAAATTGTTGAAATCAACGATATAAAACCGGTTAAAGAAACTGTTGATAATATTCAATCAAAGTCAGAGGTTTTGGTTGATATGAGTGCTGTTATGGCGAAAATGTCAAATAATCCGGATAATAAAATTGATATAAATAATGCAACAGAAAGTGAGATTTCATTACTTCCCAGTGTAAATATAATTATTGCAAAAAAGATTATTGAGTATCGTAATAAAAATAGGAGTTTTAAATCTGAGGAAGAATTTATTGAAGTTTTAGGTGCAAAGCCTCATTTTGTGACTAAAATTAAATCAATGATTTATTTAGGTGATGTAAACCGGACAGAAAGTAATGATGATGATAATCAAGGCAGGATTGTTGATTTTTAATGATTGATGTTTATAAGATTTTGAAAAATACTTCAGTAGAGGGGCCGGGGGTCAGGTTTTGTATTTGGGTGCAGGGTTGTAAAAAGCATTGTATTGGTTGTTGGGCAAAAGATACCTGGGATTTTGGTATTGGTAATAAATTTAGTGTAGAAGATTTGTTAGAGATGATTCTTCAAGAAAAAGATAATATTGAAGGTGTAACATTTCTAGGCGGGGAACCTTTTGAACAAGCTGCCGAACTTGCGGAATTAGCGCGTTATATAAAGTCAAACGGATTATCGGTGCTGTGTTTTACCGGTTATACGTATGAAGAATTATTGTCAAATAAAATGACAGCGGTAGGACAATTCTTGGGAAATATTGATTTATTAATTGATGGTGGTTTTGAACAAGATAAGTTTGATTTAAGCAGACCTTGGGTAGGTTCGTCAAATCAAAGATATATTTTTCTAACTGATACATATAGTGAGAAGCATCTTTCAAAGTATAAAAATAAAATAGAAGCACGTATTTCTGGTGATGGGCGACTTGAAGTTAATGGTATGGGTGATTTTTCGCAGATTGAACAGAATTTCTGTTTACAACTTGGGAAAAATCGTGTAAAATAATGGCAAAAGAGGTTTGGTTATGACAAATAATAATATTATTACACAACTATCAAGATTGTTTAGAGCGCGATTCCCATATATTTACCTTACTACGTGGGAAGAAGAACGTGCGATTTCCGTAATCAAAAGGATTGCAGCATCAGAAAAGTTGATTAAAATACCTCGTGATGTTTATATTTGGACACAAACAAACGGGTTTGTTTTAAATGGTAAGAAAATAGACGGTACAAATAGTCCGGATAAAGCTGTTGATTTTATTAAGACTTGTAATAATAATGCAGTTTTTATAATGTGTGATTTCCATGTTTACTTTGGAGTAAAGGGCAGACAAGTTGATTATAATGTCGTAAGACATTTGAGAGATATTATCGGAGAGTTAAAAACCGGTAAATATCGTAAAAATGTGATTTTTTTAGCATCAGAGCTTTTAATTCCTGAATCAATGCAAAAAGAGGTTACCATTTTAGATATGCCGTTACCGACATTGGAAGAAATTAGAGCGAAATTGGATAAGATGGTTTCTCAGAATAACCAAATTGATACAACTGATTTAGATGAAGACGGTAAGGAACGTTTATGTAAGGCCGCATTAGGTCTAACTTTACAAGAGGCAGAAAATGCATTCGCGCTTTCAATGGTAAATGATGGTAAAATTGATGGCAAAGATTTATCTGTTATATTAGCCGAAAAAATGCAAGTTATTAAAAAGACCGGTATCCTTGAGTTTATCAATACCGATATTAAAATTTCGGATGTCGGCGGATTAGAAAATTTAAAAAATTGGTTAAATAAACGCAATAACTCTTGGTCAGAGTCTGCCAAGAAATACTGCTTGCCGGCTCCAAAAGGTGTGTTAATAACAGGTGTTCCGGGTTGCGGTAAAAGTTTGACTGCAAAGGCGATGAGTGCAGCTTGGCAATTGCCGCTTTTAAAGTTGGACTTTGGTAAAATATTTTCCGGACTTGTCGGTAGTTCTGAAGAAAATATGCGCAAAGCAATTAAAACTGCTGAAGCTGTTGCCCCATCAATTCTATGGGTTGATGAAATTGAAAAAAGTTTAAGTGGTATGGGGTCAGGGTCAAATGGTGATAGTGGAACTTCCTCAAGAATTTTCGGTACTTTTTTAACTTGGATGCAAGAAAAAACTGCTCCTGTATTTGTTATTGCTACTGCTAATAATATTAGTAGTTTGCCTGCAGAATTGTTGCGAAAAGGTCGTTTTGATGAAATTTTCTTTGTTGATTTACCTACGTTACGCGAACGTAAAGAAATTTTCAAACTTCATCTGTCAAAACGACTTAAAGATAAAGATGTTGCAAGTAAATTAGAAATAAGTGAGACTTTGTATGAGAAGTTAGCACAGATGACTGAAGGTTTTGTTGGTGCGGAAATTGAACAGGTTGTAATTACTGCGCTTTATGAGGCATTTTTCAATAAACGACCGTTGGAGTTTGCAGATTTAGAAAATACAATAAAAAATATTGTACCATTGTCTGTTACTCAAAAAGAGCAAATTTTAGCATTGCGTCAATGGGCAAATGTGCGTGCTGTTACAGCAACAAAAAAAGACGATATGGCGCAATACTCTACGGGTGATGTAAATGAGGATGATGTTAATACTTCTCGTGGCGGACGAGCATTAGATGTTTAGAGTTGGGAGATTTAAATAATGTCGATTACATTGATGGCATATCCGATGGCGTTTTTATTGAATCCGCAAGATGCAAAAAATGAAAAACTGCAACGTGCTACAGAAGTTTCCAGTCCTATAAAAAGAGAGAGTTCTCAAAGTTTAAAATCAATTCGAGTGCTTACAAATATTGAATTTGATGAAATTTCGGCTTTGATGTCTCAGGTTGATTGTGCATTAATTCAGAAGAATTCGTATTATTTACCTACGGGTTTAAAGGTTGATTGGCAAAATAGCGGTAAATATTTAATTGCTCATTTGTCTGGGGCTAATAGTGCCGAGAATTTACAGTTGTTTGGAGAAAAACTTTTCGAACAATTAGATGAAATTACCGGCCGTAATGTTCGACTTATCGAATCCAATGAGTATTTTTATTTTATATATGAAACAAGTTATCAAAATCCTGCAGAAATATATGAAAAATTAAAATCAGAAGGTGCAGTTCAAATTTTTTCTACTGAGGATGCTGAGATTGTTGCAAATCTGAATGATCAAAGTATTAAATATTTCAGACAGCCAAATTCGCAAAATTATATGTTAGAAGTCGAACAGCAGGTCCGTATTCTTAATATAGGCTTGACTAACAAGGCGCAGGGACGCAATGTATCTTGTGGCTTAACGAATTTGAAAATTCAAACTAATATAAAGCAAAGTGAGTTGAAAGGCTTGTTAAATCAGACAAATTATCTTTTTTATGAGGGGAATTCACAGACTCCGTTAAAAAACACTCGTGCTACATTGAATTGGGTATTGAAAGACGGTAAATATATTGCTGAATTCTCGGGAGATAATAATTCTGCAATTACCAAGGAAGCAGAAATTATTTTTCGGAAACTGAATATGGTTGCAGGACGTGATTTGCGATTGGTGGAAGATGTTATAACTACTGTTTATACTTATAAAACAAACTACACAGATAAGGGTATCTTACTGAATACATTAACTGAACACGGTGCTCAGGAACTTGTAGAAAGTAGTGAAGAAATCTCTTGTAAATTGTTTGGAATGGAGATGGTTTATTATAAAAAAGATGGTTCAGAAGGTTATACATTAGATATTACGCAGGTTTCTGATACGTCACAATGTGAGGATTTGATTAATGATTTGAATGATGAATATGGTTTGAATATTCAGGAGATGACTTATAATAAAATAAAAGAACGTTTAGAGCAGGAGAATATGCGGTTAGAGAGTGAAGTTGTGATGGAAGATAATTCGATTGTTTTAACGATAGAGGTGTAAAAAGTTAAAAGATGGGTAAAATAAAAATAAAACTATTACCGGATGGAACGATACAAATGGATACCGAGGGTATAAAAGGCCGGAAGTGCTTAGATTATGCAAAAGTATTAGAGCGGCTTGCAGATGCGAAGATTCATTCAATTGAGCGTACGGAGGAATATTATCAATCTGAAATATTAGAACTTGACGAACAACAACATTTAAAGGATAATTAGGAGGTAAATAGGGTTTTAGTTAGGCCGAAAGTGTTTTAGGACACAAATAGAACACGAAATCCCATCACCCGCAATATAGTAAAGAGGGGTGTCCGAGTGGCTTAAGGTGCAATCTTGGAAAGGTTGTGTGAGGGAAACTTCACCGTGGGTTCGAATCCCATCCCCTCTGCCATTAAAACAGATAGATAATTTTATCTATCTGTTTTTGTAATTAATTGTTATTGTATTTTTTTGTCCGTTTTGGTTTGTACGGATAGATTGGTTATTTTGGGCAAAGTCCGTTTTGGGAATTTTGAAATTTAAAAAAGTACGTATATGAATAGCACTATATAAAATTTAATGTTTGATAGTTTTTTTAACAATATTTCTTGCTTGCCAAAAATATAATTGCCCTGCTTTTATTCCACCCTCAATGTCTTGCGGTTTGCCAAATTCTTTTTCTAAAACTAATGCATTTTTAACTAGTTTTTTCAATGTTGGAAGCAATTCTTCAAAGCGAGATTCGCCAAGTTTTGTAGTTTTTAATATATTATAATTCTCATCAAAAATGTACTCGGTCATTATTTCGTGTTCTTTTTCAACAGCTAATTTCCCTGTTCTTTTATCAAAAGTAATTTGATATGGTTCAGGTCTGCAATAAGACTTGTCAGTAATTAACATTTCAATTAAAAGTTTGTTTTTATCTAAAGGCGATTCCGTATAAGTTGTAAAAACGTAATCAGATAAAATCTTGTCTTGAATTATTACGCTTGGTTTTATTTCGTCATCTTTAATTCCATGTCGTTCTCTTGATTTAACTGCAATTGGTTTGTTTTTTGATTGAAGAACTCTATTTATGACATCCAAATCTAACCTCTCTAAAGATGCTCCAAAAGAATCATATAAACCGGCAGCGGAATATCCCTCTAAATCTTCGCCATTGAAAGCTGAACGAACCATAATGTTATCGTTAGAAAGAACACCTCTTGCATAATCTTTTATCTCATTTATAATTCCATTATCTTCATTGAAACGATTTTTAGGATTTTCTGCTATATATTTTTCTACCCGTTCTAAATAAGCATGAGGTAAAACAAAAGCACTCGGAATAATAACATCTTGCAGTTTACCTTCTTTTACTAAATTCATCATTCGTTTAAGGTTATATGCTTTATTCCCAACTGTATCTTTTTCACATTCATCTAAAGATAATATTCTATCAATTCTTCTCATTGCAGGAACTGTGATTTTTTCTGCCAATTGAGAAGTTTTAGTAATAGGTGCTATTTCTTGGCAATCTAAGTTTTCGCCCTCGTTAGAAATTGAAATAAATTTACCTTCATATTTATTCAATTTAGCTAGACTCCGCTCATCAGAAACTAAATGTCCAAATGAGAAGTAGTCTCTACAAATTGCAGAAAAGTGGGATAGTAATCCTGACGAACCTGATTTTAATATTAGTCCTTCGGCTTTCTCAAAGTATTTATAGCATTGCTCATCATTATCACATATTATGATTAGAGGAGTGTCTGAATTAAGCAGTTTTTCATCTACATTATTTGAATGTACTAATAAGCCCTTTGCAGTTCCTTTCATTAATGCTTGTTTTGAGGTTTTATTTAAACTCCTAATTATACTATTGATTTTGTCTTTATCTAAAAACCTCTCTTGTCCTTGTAATTCATACTTCCCTGTATCTTCATAAAAGATTCTATATTCATCACTTAAAACCGATGTTTTAGTTGTATAATATTTCCCATCATATACCATTTCGGTTTTCTGGTCGAACCAATCTACATGAACAGGTGTTGAGCCTAAATTCTCTGCATTATCAGTTATAACTTTTACATCAGTACTTTACCCATATTTATAGGCTTTGTAATAATTGGCTTTAAAATTTATATTATTGACAGGATACACATTCATAAGATTATTATACCTTAAAGATTTGATAGTATACATTCAAGCAATATTTAATAAAAAACGAAGAAAAATAAATTTGTTAGTTGTTTATTTTATAAATTTTTGACACCGATTTTTAGAAAAGTTTTTATATTAATTAGCACATTAAAGTTGCTTTTTTGATTTTATTTTGCCCAAAATTATCAAACCATCTGTGACAAGTAATCAAACCATGTGTGTATTTACATATAAATTGTCTTGCAGTTTGATAAACATTGACTTTAAAACGAGAATTTAACTCTCAAAATGAGAATTTTGGACAACTAAAACTAAAATGTCGGACAGCGAAATTAAAAAGTTTTGAATTTGAATTGTCCGACAGATGAAATTAAAAATTTATTTATTAGTTTTTCTTCTATTACATTCTTTGCATAGCATTTGACAATTTTCAGAACTAGTCTTACCACCTTCACACCAAGGAGTTATATGATCTGCCTCCATTTGTTCGATTCCAAAATATTGCTTGCATATAGGGCAGATTCCTGCTTGTTTTTCATAAGTTTCTCGCTTCATACTTGGTGTAAATGCCCTAATATTCAAATGCTTTTCATTTCCTGATAATATGTATTCATATATACCTTTTTTAGCAGTTACATCATCATCCTGCATTAATCGACTAATCTCTTGTTCGAGAGCTTTAAATCTATAGGTTTAACAAACTTGTTAAATGATATTGGATTGTGTTTATTATAGACCGTTAAAATTTATTTTTTATTTATAGCAAAAATTATTTTTACAGGGTTTTAGTAACTTGTGTAGAATATTTTAAGGAATTTATTTATGAATATTAAAACTTCTAATGGTGTTTCATTTAAAGCTTTATCTGTAGACCCTGCAACAAGGCAATTGCAAAAATCAATAAACAGACCTCCAAGGTTAAAACAAGATTTAGCCTATGTGTCAAGACTTATTCGTGAAAGAAATTTGCATAAAAATGAGAATTTCGATTTGTTACTCAAATACACTGAACAAGATGGATTTGTTACTCAATTATTAAAAAAAGATGATTCTATAAACTGTGTAAATGATACTTGTAAAATATATCCAAATAAAGAGTTAAATGCTCAATTTTATGAATGGGCTGAAGAATTATCTGCAATGTTTAAAAAATAATGTATTAAAATGTTATACAAAAAGGCGGAGGCATTATTGCCTCCGCCTTTTTATAATTTAATTATTAATTTATCCTTGCCCGATAAGTTCTTCATTTAGTTTTTCATAATCATAACCTTCGGGTAAGTTTCTGTCTGTAGCTAAAGTGGTCATTTTAAGCGATTCACGCATTTCCGGATTTTTTAATTCTTCGGTTAATGGTTTTGTTGCTACGACTTCTGTACCGTCGTAAACTTCCATTGTATCTGCAACACCGTCATTATCAGTATCTTTGAAGGTTACACTGGCTGCTCCTCCAATTCCGTAAGATACTCCTGTCGGTATTATATCGTCAGAGAATGCAAAGTGTACGGCATGGCCTTTTGATGTTGCGACCGTAAAATATTCATCTGTATCAGGATTGTAATCGAGAATTGCTTCGTTTGCTAAGCTATTTAAAATATCTCCCATTGTCAAGTTTTCAACATCCTCAAGTGAGCCTGGTGTGAAGTTTTCGGAATTTGGTTTATTATCAGGTGGAATATTTGTTTGTTCTGATTGATTAGCCTTAATATTATCAACAATTGCCGCGATTTCATCACCGCTATGAGTTCCGTTCAATGCAATATTTGTCATTTTCAAAGCTTCGAAAGTATCAGGGTCATTTTCATCGTAATCCAATGCCATTTGTATTTCTTCACCATTTTCATCAATTGTTTTTACGGAATCTGCACAACCATCGCCATCGCTGTCTACATATTCTATGGTATTCTCACCTTCTCGAAGTGTTACATTTGTCGGAGCTTCACGTTCTTCAAGTCCGATAACTCCATCACCATCTGAATCTTTAAATGTAACAGTGATAGAATTTCCAATACTTTTAGTTAATGTATCCTCAGGTGAAACTTCCCAACCAGCTTCATTAAAGTATGTATTCTCAAAAGAGCCCATTTCAATACCTAATTGTGAGTAATTTGTCTGCCGTAATATGTTTTCGGTAAAAGTTTCTTTATTTTCGCCTACATCCGTTAGTTTAAACGGTTCAGCACCATCTTCTACACTATGTTCTGCTCCTGTAGTGCTGATAACATTATTTTTATTGTCGTAATAAATTGCAGATGATTCATCTATATTCCCGTCGCCATCAGTATCGTTATAACGAGTAACAATGTAGCCATCTTCAAGATATTCTATTTTTTCGACTCCGACAAGCTTTGGTTTACCGGTCTCAGAATCAATGCGGTAAATATTGTTATTTCCGTGTTTATTTTCTTCCTTAACTAAAAGACCTTTATTAAGACAGTTTTCGTATATTTTGGCAATTTCTTTATTTACTTCTTCTGAAATGCCATAATACCCATTTAGTGTAGATTCAAGCTCTGCTACCAGTTTTGTGTCGCCTTGTTTCAAAGCATTTTTAATCTCATTCTCAAGGTTTTTAATTTTTACAATTGTTCCACAACTATCAAAGATTTGTCTCCCGTCAGCACAGATTGACTTTAATTTATCTGAGAGGGTTTGTGAATTGATATTTGTAACATTGTTAGCACCATTAATACTTAAATAATCGCCATTAAACATAATCAAATCTCCTTTCAAAGCACATGTTCACATATAAATCTTTATAATATATATAAAACATATACTTTTTATTTATTGCCTAAATTAGAAATATCCACTTTACATTTCGCAATAATTCTCTTATATCTCAATATTGAAATTAAAATTTGCGCTTATTATAATTGTTTTTGTAAATGCATAATGGTTTTAAAGAAAGGAGAGTTATTATGTGGGAAAAAGATATTAATATCCACGAGGTTAAAGAAATTAGAACAAGAACAACCGTCTATTTTGGGGTTGGAGCTATCCAAAAGATTAACGATATCGCAAAAAATATTAAATCAAAAGGTATCGAAAAAGTTATTGTTATGTCAGGTAAAAATGCATACAAAGCAACAGGAGCTTGGGATGTCGTTGAAAAAGCATTAAAAGATAATGAAATTGGTTATGTAAATTACGACCAAGTTACACCAAATCCGACAACGGTACATGTTAATGATGCAGTTAAACTTGCAAAAGATTTTGGTGCTCAAGCTGTTATCGCAATCGGAGGAGGTTCACCTACAGATGCGGGTAAATCTGTCGCAATTTTATTAGAATATCCTGACAAAACCGCAGAAGAACTTTACGAATTTACTTTCTGCCCAGATAAAGCCGTACCTATTATTTCAATCAATTTAACTCACGGAACAGGTACAGAAACAAACAGATTTGCTGTTGTTACAAATTTGGAAAAAGACTTCAAACCTGCGATTGCTTATGATTGCATTTATCCAATGTATGCAATTGATGACCCTCAATTGATGACAAAACTATCACCAAAACAAACAAGATATGTCTCAATTGATGCGGTAAACCACGTGGTTGAAGCTGCGACATCTGCAGTAGCTTCGCCTTATTCAATTTCGATTGCAAAACAAGTTATTGAATTGGTTGTTAAGTATTTACCAAAAGCACTTGCAAACCCTGAAGATTTAGAGGCAAGATATTATTTGGCTTATGCAGCAATGATGGCAGGTGTAAGTTTTGATAACGGGTTATTACACTATACTCACGCACTTGAACACCCATTAAGTGCTGTAAAACCTGACTTATCACACGGATTAGGTTTAGCTATTTTATTACCATCGGTTGTTAAAACAATTTATAAAGATAAAGCCGCAACTTTAGCTGATATTTTAGCTCCAATGGTTGCTGATTTAAAAGGTGAAGTATCAGAAGCTCAAAAAGCTGCAGACGGCGTTTATGCTTGGTTGAAATCAGTTGATGTTCCTGAAAAATTGACAGATATGGGATTTAGCGCAAATGATGTTGAAAGATTGACGGATTTGGCGTTTACAACACCATCACTAGACGGCTTAATCAATATCGGACCAAGTGGTAATTCAAGAGAAGATGTTAAATCAATTTATCAAGATGCACTGTAATTTTTAATAAAGAATAAAGGCGGCGGGGTGATTTCACCCCGCCGCCTTTATTTACACCCTACCACTTTTTTAATTAACATTCATAAATTGTTACATAATATTTTATCAGCAAATTTACGAGTTAGAATGATTTTATAAGGATTCATAAAAAGGGGGATATAATATGCAAATTCAATCAATTAATACAAATAATCCGTCATTTCAAGCATTAGAAGTAACGCCTTTGGCTCGAAAATTATTACAAAAAGAAAAAGGAGCAGCTCAAAAAATTGCTCAATATACAAAAGAATTAGCAGATTCTAAATATCCTGTGAAAGTTGATAGAGGTGTTCATAAATATGATAATTCAGAATACTTAAAATTTGATTTGGGTAACAGTAGAGGTTCTTCTTGGTTACAGCCAGCACATATAAACGGTAGATACATTATGGTTTATTCAGCTGAAATTGGTGGAGATGTCGAGGATGATGTTGTTGAAACTTTAAGATTTCAAAATGCTGAAAAAGCACAAGAAGTATACAGCAAGCTAAAGAAATTTAATGAAGGAGATTATCATTATTCAAAGATTACACCTTTGGGAGAATTAGATAGAGCAGCATATTCTGCAAAAATTTTAACTGAAGCTGACATTATTCCTAACGAACAAGGTCCTTGGGAATGGTTTAAACCAAAAGAAATAATTAAAAAAGCCACAGAACCAAAACTAAACACCCAGAACCTTGATAACAATAAATTGACTCTTTCTGAGAAATTGAAAAGAGCTTGGAACATTCTTAGAGGAAAAGAATCATAAATAAGGAGTTTTACACATGAATATATTTCGTAAATTTATTATTGGTTCAACTATTGCAGGTTGTAGCTTGGGTATAGGAAGTTGTGGACCATCAGTAAATAAACACGAAGAACGTTTTAATAACTTTATGGCTGATAAACCATACGAAAAAGCTGCAGAAATTAATAATAAATTAGTAAGAAGTAAATACCCTAATGATATTATAAATCACACAGATAGACAATTATATATGGATTCAGTTGCATATAGAGATATTTTTAATGCAACTCATAAGGCTAATGATTCTACTGCGGTTGCGGATTTTAATAAAATAGCATCAGAAATGAAAGCTGGACTCAGAGAAGAGGTAACTCTTCGCTCAAGATATACTACTATTGATCCGGAATCATTAAAGAAAAACTTGGGCAAATTGGATATCACATTAGGGGATTACAACAAAATAATGAAAGAAACTCATGGTGGAGATTATCCAATAATTCTTCAATACAAAGCGGATTCAGTTGCTTACAGAAACTTTTTCAAAAGACATAATCTTTTAAATGATACTATAATTAAAAAGATTACTAACGTCGCTAAAAAAATCAGACCTTAATTGAAGAATATATAATATATGACAGGCGGCGGGGTGATTGCACCCCGCCGCCTTTATTTCCCAATATTTCACAAATAATTGTTCATCCTACTTCTTTAAGAGAGAGGATGTTTGAAGGGCAGGAGAGGGTTTTATATCCCATATTAAAATAATATAAAGTTTTCGGGGTTTGGTTTTATTTGGTACTATAATTAAACTATCGGACAGTAGAGAGAGGAAGTATTTATGATAGATAAAACTGCAGTAATTCACCCATCAGCTCAAATCGCTGAGGATGCGTATATTGGCCCTTATGTTGTTATTGGAGAAAATGTAAAAATCGGAAGCGGAACAAAAGTGCTTTCACATGTTCATATTGAGCATTCTGAAATCGGTAAAAACTGTACGATTTCATCATTTTCAACAATCGGTTCAGCACCACAAGATTTAGGTTACAAAGGTGAAGAAACAAAAGTTGTTATCGGAGATGAAACAATTATCAAAGAAAACGTAACAATTCATAGAGGAGCTGCTTGTGGTGATTTCACAACAAGAGTAGGTAACAAGTGCTTACTTATGGTAGGTTCGCATATTGCACACAACTGTGTAATCGAAGATCAAGCGATTTTAGCTAACCTTGCAACACTTGGTGGACACGTTCACGTTGGATTTGGTGCATTTATTGGCGGAATGTCAGTATTCCACCAAAATATCAGAATTGGCGATATGGCTATTGTTAGCGGATTTTCAGCATCTCGCCAAGATATCTTGCCTTATTCAAAATGCGATGGCAGACCTGCAGCTCCTCGCGGTATCAATGTTATCGCACTAAAACGCAGAGGAGTTGATTTGGAAACCAGAACCTCTATCAACGCAGCTTTTAAAATGTTGATTTCACCTGAATTAAACACAACTCAAGCTATTGAAAAAATCAAAGCTGAGCTTCCAACAAATGAATATATTGAAAAAATGGTTAATTTTGTTCAAACTTCAAAAAGAGGTGTTGTGTTAAAAGCCAAAGCCGGTAATATTTCAATGGAAGATTAGGCAAACATAATAATTGATAAAGTGGGGTTACGTATAGTCACCCCATTTTTTTGTAGGCTTTGCTGTTATTATTAAATAATTTAACCCCTCTTGTTTTTTTATGTGTTATTGTGTATAATCTTTTTGTAAGGGATTATAGATAACGGTCTATATGATGTAATTATTCCCTTTAAGAAAGAAAGAGATATACTCGCTGGGATGAGTACAACAGAATTTAATTACAAATTTATAAAAGAAAATGCTAGTGCAGGCAGTTGGCGCAGAGGTTATGAACTCTATACGAAGGATATGGTGTTCGATAATTATCCTGAAAAGAACTTTTATATGGGTAAAGTTAAAGGGAATTTTCAGGCGCATTATAATACGGATTTGATTTTTAAAAAGAATAAAGTTGAAGCTCGTTGTAATTGTCCTTTAAAGGAAGAATGGTGTAAACACTCTGTTGCGGTTGCGTTAAAGGCAATAGAAGAGCATGCTTATGAAGATTGGTTAGAAACTAAATTTGGGCAAGAATTTGATTTCCCTGATGAAAATACTGCTTTGACAGAAGAACCGCAAGGTAGCTATATCTTCCATTTTAATCCAAAACGTAAGGCAAATTTCTTTTCGATTTTGGTTCGATCCAGAGAAAATGGAAAAGTTGTACGTCAAATAGAACCAATTTTACGTGCTTTGATAGAGGCCCAAAAACAAGATAAGTCTTTTGAATTGAATAACTCTCAAAAAGTTGAAATTATGATATTTCAACAGTTATTGAAGATTTCAAGACAGGATAAAAAAGCCGGTTGGTACGACATTCCTATTTCTAAATTTGGTCCGTTGTTTGCGCTTTTAGCTAAAGCAGATGAAGTTTTAGATGAAAAAACAAAAGACAGATTAAAGTTTACGGATGAAGAATGGAAGTTAGTTCTTTATGTAAATACTTCTAATACGGCGGGTACTTTGTTGTTATCTTTAGAATGGCAAAGGCCGGATAAGGATGATGTTTATCCGTTTGAAGAAGTGAGATATTTTTCAAGACATTTAAAATGGGGCAGATATAAAAACATTATATTCCCAACAAATGTTGCAATCCAAAATGTTCCGCAAAATATTATAAAATCATCATTTACGGATTTGAAAGATTCTGAAGGCGGTAAGTTTATTTATGAAGATTTGCCAAAATTACAAGAAGTAATGGATGTTGTTGTAGATGAGAAAATCTCTAAATTAATGTTAGAGCAACGTCCGCCGATTAATGTTGTTACTATGGGTATTGACTACGATCAGTCATTAAAAGCGTCATTAGATTTTGAATATGACGGAGTTAAAGTTCCTTATTCAAAGACTTCGACTGATAAAGTCGGATATATTACAGTTAAAAAATCTGATGAAGATTTGATTTATTGGGTAAAACGTAACCTGAAACATGAGCAAGAAGCTTATGCGATGCTTTTAGCTTGTCGTTTTGTTCCTATGCAGACAAATAATTTGGCTTTAGAAAAAGAAAATGCAATTGATTTTTATAACTATTACTTAAAACAGGCCGGTGAAGGCTGGCGATTTGAAGAAAAAGATGATATGTCGTTCTTTAAATTGATGGAAAACCCATTCAAATTATGTGCCAAAATTGACTTTTCAGATGAGCAACCCGATAGTTTTGATATAAGTATTTATGGTCAAGCCGGTGAAGAAATCATTGATTTTGATGAGATTTTTGAGACAATACAAAACGGCGAAAAGTATGCTAGGATTAGAAGTTTAGGATTTGTTGAATATCCTGCGCAAAATATTTATTCTATGATGCGTTCATTTAACTCTTTCGATGTATTTAGAAATTCAGATAACAGATTTACCGTAAAAACTTATCGTGCAGGTTTGATTAATGAGCTTAAAAACCTTGGTGTAGAATTGATATTGAGTGATAGATTCAAAACTTTCTGGGAGCAGATGTCGTCATTTTCTACTGCCGAAGATTTGGCATTGCCAACAGGTATAAATGCAGAATTTCGCGAATACCAAATGAAAGGTTTTGGATGGCTTTGGTTTATGTATAAATACGGTCTAAACGGTATTTTGGCAGATGATATGGGGCTTGGTAAAACATTACAAGCATTGACTGTTTTACAAAAAGCAAAAGAAGAAGACGGACCTATGCCTGCGTTGGTTATTGCACCAACAACTGTTGTATTTAACTGGGAATCTGAAATCCAAAAGTTTGCACCGACTTTATCTTGTTTAAAATTGCAAGGTGGAGAAAGAAAACAATTTTTCAAGAAAATTCCTGAATATGATATTGTAATTACAAGTTATGCGCTTTTAAGACGTGATATTGATAAATTAAAAGATATCAATTTTAGATATGTAATTTTAGATGAATCGCAAAATATCAAAAATGCTACATCTCAAACTGCGCAAGCTGTTAAACAGTTAAATTCTCAACATAAATTGGCATTATCAGGTACTCCGATTGAAAATAAATTAGAAGAATTATGGTCTGTATTTGATTTCTTGATGCCGGGATTTTTATTCTCTATGGCGGATTTTAATTCTCGTTATGTAAATCCGATTATGGAACATCAGGATAAAGTTGTTGAAAAACGTTTGAAATTGCAAATTTATCCATTCATTTTACGTCGTATGAAACGCGATGTAGCAAAAGACTTGCCGGATAAAGTTGAAAATATTGCCTACTGTGAATTGACAGATGAACAACGAGATTTCTACTTGCAAGTTCTTGATAGTACAAAAGAAGAATTGTTCAAATCTATTGAACAAAATGGGTTGGAAAAAAGCAGGTTGTCTATTTTCTCTGCGCTTCTTAGAATGCGCCAAATTTGTTGTCACCCTAAACTTTATGATAAGGATAATGTTAAAAATATTATTTCATCTGGTAAGTTTGAAAAACTCAAAGTTATGTTGGAAGAAATTGTATCAGAAGGTCATAGAATTCTGTTATTTAGCCAATTTGTTGATATGTTAGATATTGTAAAAGCTTGGCTTGATAAAACAGGTATTAAATATGAATACTTAACCGGTAAAACAAAAGACCGACAAGGTGCTGTTGAAAGATTTAATACAGATCCGACAATCCCAATATTCTTAATTAGTTTAAAAGCCGGTGGTACGGGCTTGAACTTAACCGGAGCGGATTATGTAATCCATTATGACCCTTGGTGGAACCCTGCAGTTGAAGACCAAGCTACTGACCGAGCTTATCGTATCGGACAAACGAAGAAAGTGTTTGTATATAGACTTATTACCAAAAATACAGTTGAAGAAAAAATCCAAAAACTTAAAACAATTAAACGAAATCTCGTTGATAGCGTAATTTCTGTCGATAGAAATATTACAAAATCACTTACTATGGATGATATTAGGGAAATCTTCTCTGTTGATTAGTGTTTGATGCATTTGGGCCGATTAATTGCAAAAAAAAAGACCTCAATAGAGGTCAAGGTTGGTTATTTTTGGTTATGTTATAGTATTATGTCAGTTTTAAACTGTAAGGTTATTATTATATTTTCAAGGGGTAATTTGTTTTATCTTACATTTGTTTTAATTCTCCTCAAGATTTACTTTTGCCTATTCTCAACAAAACATTTACAAAACTTAACACAAGATGTGTAAAATTGTATTATTATTGAATTATGTGGGAAAAAGTTAAACGGTTATTTTTAGCAAAAGTACTAAAAAAGCACTATTATAGAACCGGCAAATGTAAGGGTTGTGGTCAATGTTGCACGCATATTTATGTGAAACATTTTAAGCATGTATTGCAAGATGAGAAAGAATTTGAACGATTACAATATATTCACAAATTTTATTCTGATTTAAAAATAATTGGTAAGGATGAATTGGGATTGATTTTCGAGTGTAAAAATTTAGATTCTCAAACAAAACGTTGTAAAATACATTTTTGGCGTCCGGGGATTTGTAGAAGGTATCCACAGGAAGAATTATTTGCAATGGGTGGTACTTTATCGGAGGATTGTGGATATAAAATGGAGCCGATAATACCGTTTAAGCAAATTTTAAAAGAAGTTGAAAAAAAGCATACGCCGAATAAACTTGTTCGCTTTTTTAAAAAATAGCCAATTTTTCCAATGTAATTATTAAAATAATCTCTTATATTAGTCATGTAGATAATATTAAGGAGTTATTTTTATATGAAAAAGATTATATTTATATTTGTGCTATTGATGGGATTTGGGATAAGTGTAATTGCATCATGCCCACTAGATAGTGCAAAAACTTGTACAACGACAATTAATACAGGATTGGAAGATTCTTTAAAGAACAAAATTTTGCCAAATAACTTAAATCAAATAACTCAACCTAATAGTTCTTTCAATAATAGAAGCAATTTAGGTCAGCCGAATTTGCCTGAAAGTATAAATATGGAACCTGCTCAAGAAGAAAATACCCAGCCATATAATGCTAATTGTCAATTTGGGAATTGTTTAAATCGTGAAAATGCTGGTCGAAACAGTAATACTCGATAATTATCAGTTATTTGCGCCAAGCTTTTTCATTAATTGTCCAACTGTTTGACATAACGTATTGTAGACAAAAATAACCATCACCGTTCAAGCAGTTTGTTTCAACTTCTGCTTTTGTCCTGTTATAACCTGCCGGAACCAACCCCTGATCTGACCAAACCATTATGTAAATATCTTTGCCTATTTGGTTTGGTTTTTTTTCGCCGTTTGCATCAAAATAAAAAGTCATACCATCAGATGTGGTATCTAAACCAAAAGATGCCATATCTGAGGCTGTATTACCATCAATATTAAACATGGAACCGTTTGCGATTCTAAATGTTATTATATTGCCGCCTATCCCGTTGTTGTTTTCGTAACGAGGAGCATTTCCCGTTAGTGATTTCACAATCCCTGCTTTGTGCCAGCAACCTTGTTGATTGTAGCATATTTGTTGGGTTTTTAGATATGGGCTCAAATAGGTTTCAAACCAATTTTTTAAGCTGGCATCGTCACCGTCTTTAATTGCCATATTATAAGATAAACCATCTGCTTCGGCGTATCTTAAAGCTTGTTTTATTATGGAATAATTAGCTTTAATGTGTGTTTCAACTTGTTTTTTACTGATTTTAGTTACTAAATTAGGTATAGTTATCGCAGAGACAATACCAATTATACCTAAGGTAATTAATACCTCGGCTAAAGTGAAACCAAAGTGCTTATTAGCAGACATAACCATATTTTACATGATAACATATAAAGGGCACTTTTCGCAAGGTACCCTTCTTATATATTATATTATTTTTATCTTGCGCAAATAGTTCTTGCTACATGAACACCGGAAGCTGAAGCTTGTAACAAGCCTCTTGTAACTCCTGCGCCATCTCCGATTGTAAACAAGTTTTTCACACCTTCTGTTTCAAGTTCGTTAGTCAATTTAACCCTTGCAGAGTAGAATTTAACTTCGATACCATATAACAGTGTATATCTTGATGCTGTACCAGGTGCAATTTTATCTAACGCTTGAATCATTTCGATGATACTTGTCATTTGTCTATGAGGGATAACAAGGCTTAAATCTCCCGGAGTTGCACAAGTAAGAGTTGGTGTAATAATACTGTTCTTGATTCTGTCCGGAGTAGATCTGCGACCTTCTAATAAATCGCCAAACCTTTGAACTAAAATTCCGCCACCTAACATATTAGCCAACCTTGCAACGTGTTGACCATATTGGATCGGCTCTTTGAACGGTTCTGTGAATTTTTCACTTACTAACAATGCAAAGTTTGTATTTGGAGTTTTGTAGTTTGCATAACTATGACCATTAACCGTAGCAATTCCATTATAATTTTCTTGAACAACTTCTCCGTTAGGGTTCATACAAAATGTTCTAACTTCATCTCCAAATGTTGGTGAATGATAGATTAATTTTGATTCGTATAATTTTGAAGTTAATGGTTCAAACACCGGTGCCGGAAGTTCGACACGAACCCCGATATCAACTGCGTTATTAACCATACCGATTTTATGTTGTGCAAATTCTTGAGTAAGCCAATCAGCGCCTTCTCTACCAGGGGCTATGATTGTGTATTCTGCAGAAATCACATCACCATTATCAAGTTTAATGCCTTTCACTTGTTCGCATTCAACAATTAGAGATTGAGCTGAAACATTATTTAGGATTGTAATTCTTTCATCAAGATAATCTTGCATATTTTTCAATACATCTAAACTTCTTTCTGTTCCTAAATGTCTAACAGGAGAATGAACAAGTTTTAATTCAGCTAAAACTGCTTGGTGTGCGATATCTTCAAAAATTTTCATATCTGTACCGAAAACTTCATCAGTTGCACCATATTTTAGATATAATTCATCAGCGTAACCGATTAAATCTTCGGCTTGTTTTCTTGTCATATAATCAACAAGGTGTCCGCCAACATCAGGAGTCAGTGTTAATTTACCGTCTGAAAACGCTCCGGCTCCGCCCCAACCGCATAACAATCCGCAACGACGGCAGTTTACACATTTCTGTGAACCTTCTCGGAGAGGACATTTTCTTTTTTCTATTCTTTGTCCTTTTTCAATTAATACAACTTTCCAATCAGGTTTTAATTTTGTTATTTCTAATGCCGCAAATATTCCGGCAGGTCCTGCACCAATAATCGCTACGTTATACATCTTTCTCAATCTCCATTTTTGTCAACCGTTTGAGTATAACTTAAACATATTGTATTTTAAAGTGTTTGTAAAGATATTTGTAATTACTTTGGTGGGTTAATAATTTGGGGTGATTGTTAGAATCTTATGTTGCTTGCTTATTTAGAGATAAATTGTTACAAATGACATAATTCCTTTAACATATTACTCAAATTTATCATTCGTGATATAATATTTTCGGTTATTAGTAGGGAGATGTGTAAATGTCAAATTCTTATGATAAATATAAACAACAACGAGCAGAAAGAAAAGCTATAAGACAAAATCGTCGTAAAAGAAGAGAGGAAAACAAGTTTTTTGCTAATCTTAAATTGTTTGTATTAACCTGTGCGGCATTGATGCTTGCAGGCTTTGTAGCTTTGAATTTGTATTTGTCATCACTCCCTCCGATAGCGAATTTGCAGGACTTTAAACCGAATATTGTGACTCAGTTTTTCTCGGAAGATGGTGAGATAATTAAGACTTTTACTGCATATTCTTACGATAAGGTAGAGTTGAAAGATGTTCCGGATCATTTAAAAAATGCGCTTATTGCTACAGAAGATAAGAATTTTTATAGACATGGCGGGTATGATATTGTAGGTATTATAAGATCATCCATTCAAAACGTAATTGCGCGCCAAGCTGTTCAAGGTGCAAGTACGCTAACTCAGCAATTGGCTCGTATTTTGTTCCTATCTAATGAAAGAACTTTAACCAGAAAAATCAAGGAATTAGAAGTTGCAGCGCGTATTGAAAAAACTATTTCTAAAGATGATATTTTAGAAATGTATATGAATAATGTATATTTAGGTGCTGGGGCTTATGGAGTTTCTGCAGCTTCTAAAATATATTTTAATAAGAAATTAAATCAATTAACATTGCCTGAATTAGCTTTAATTGCAGGATTACCACAGGCTCCGTCTGTTTATAACCCTTATAATAATAAAGATTTAGCTATTCAAAGACGTAATCAAGTTCTTAAAAGAATGCTTACTCGCAGGTATATAACTAAAGATGAGTATAAAAAGGCGATTGAGGCTGATGTGAAATTGAGTTCTGTGCCACAGATTTATACGACCAATAAGGCACCATATTTTAGCGATTATGTAATTAACGAGATGATTAAGTTGGGTTTTGATGAATCTGAGATTATTCATGGTGGTTATAAAGTTATTACTACATTGAATTCAAAAGCGCAAGATGTGGCGAATGAATCGATTTTGCGAAATATGAAGGCTTGGGGTATGACAGGTAAATCTCAACAAGCTGCAGTATTCTCATTTAATGCGCTTGACGGTAGAATTCTTGTTTATGCCGGTGGTAAAAATTATGGTGAAACTCAGTATGATAGAGTCCAATCAATCAGACCTCCGGGATCTGCCTTTAAGCCGATTGTATATGCTGCAGCTTTAGAAAAAGGAGTTACTCCTAATGATATGATTTTGGATGCGCCTGTTACTATAGGTAATTGGTCTCCTCGCAATTATGGTAACAAATATCGCGGAAAAATCCCTGTATATAAAGCATTGATGGTGTCATCAAATGTTTGTGCGGCAAGAGTTATTAAAGAGGTTGGAATTCGTCCGGTAATTCAATTAGCAAGAGTTTTGGGTATAACAACTCCGTTAGAATATGATTATACTATATCTTTGGGGTCTAATGGCGTAAAATTATTTGAGTTTGTTAGAGCTTATGGTGCATTTGCTAATGGTGGTTATGTTGTACAACCTTATGCAATTGAACGTATCGAGGATTCTCGTGGCAGAGTTTTGTATAGGGCAGGAAAAACTAAGTCTACTCATCAATTAAGTCTAAAAACAGCTGCGGAAATGACTGCAATGTTAAAAACAGTAATTCAATCAGGTACCGGTGTTGCTGCAAATATCGGCAAACCTGCAGCCGGTAAAACCGGTACAACAGATGATTATAAAGATGCTTATTTTGTAGGTTATACCCCTGAAATTGTTACCGGAGTTTGGGTAGGTGATGATAATAACAAAAAAATGGGTGGTTTAACCGGCGGTACTGTTCCTGCGAAAATTTGGAAAGATATTATGACGGTTGCAACTAAAAGTTCAACAAAAACAGAGTTTGATTATCCGGCAATAGAACTTGTTGATTATGGTAAAGATGCAAGACTTATTGGGGATGATGAACAAGAAGATGAGCAAACAACTGAAGGAGAAGTTCTTGATGGTGAAGTTGTAATACCTGTTGGGGGGCCGGCTACGGTTGGGGATAATCCTAAGAGTTTGACTCCGGCAGATGTTGTTAAAAACTTTAATCAACAGCATCCTCAAAATGCTAAAGAATCTGTAGTTGATACTTCAAAAGAAATTGCACCGATACCTATGGCTGTTCCTGAAAGTTTGAGGTAATGTAAAAGTTTGTTTATCATCTCTGTTAATCAAAGTGATAATGTGTTAAACTGGTTTTATGTTTACAGGAATCATCGAAGAAACGGGGATTGTAAAGAGTTTTTCTAAATCTGCAAATTGCGCAACTTTGGAGATTTTTTGTCGTGAAATTTTAAATGATGTAAAATTAGGCGATAGTATTGCTATAGATGGGGTTTGTCAGACTGTTGTAAAATATGATTCATCGAGTTTTACTGTTCAAATTAGTAATGAAACTTTAAAAGTGACAAATTTTGCAAATTTGAAAAATGGGAAAAAGGTTAATCTTGAACGAGCTTTAACGTTAAATTCCAGATTAGGTGGGCATATTGTTTCAGGTCATGTTGATGGTTTAGCAAAATTTATTAAATCGATTAAAATGTCTGATTTTTATGAGATGGAATTTGAAGTTTCTTCAACTCAGGAAAAATATATTGTCCACAAAGGTTCAATTACTATTAACGGTATAAGTTTAACAGTTGCATCTGTTTCTAATAATGTTGTAAAAGTTGCAGTTATTCCTCATACTTATTTAAATACAACGTTATCAGAATTGAATTTGGGTGATTTTGTAAATGTTGAAACAGATATTTTGGGTAAATATGTTGAAAAATTTTTATCCTCAAAAGATAATAGTAGCAAGATAGATATGAGATTTTTATGTGAGAATGGATTTGTGTAATGGAAAATAATAGATTTAGATTTGACAGGATAGAAGATGCGATAGAAGATTTTAGAGTCGGAAAACCCATTGTTGTTGCGGACGATGAGGATAGAGAAAATGAAGGCGATGTAATTATTTCGGCTGAAAAAGTTACGCCTGAAATCATTAATTTTATGGCTTCAGAAGTAAAAGGCTTGGTCTGTTTAGCGATGTCAAGCGAAATGGCTTTACAGCTTGATTTACCTCAAATGGTTGAGCAAAATAGTGAAGGTATGAAAACAGCATTTACCGTTAGTATTGATGCTCATGAAAAATATGGCGTAACTACAGGGATTTCTGCTTTTGATAGAGCTAAAACTATAGAGGTTGCAATAGCAAGAGACGCACAACCTTCTGATTTGAGACGTCCGGGGCATTTATTCCCTTGTGTTGCAAGAAAAGGCGGCGTGTTAGAAAGAACAGGTCATACAGAAGCGGTTGTAGATTTGGCACGTATTTGCGGTCATAGGCCGGCAGGTGTTATGTGTGAGGTGATGGGTGCTGATGGGCACATGGCAAGACGTGATGATTTGAGAAAATTCGCAGATAAACACGGTATGAAATTTATTTCTGTAGCAGAACTTATTGCTTATAGATTAAAATCAGAAAAGTTAGTAACCAGAGAGGCTGAAACAACATTGCCAACTCCTTATGGGGTATTTCAGCTTTGCGCATATAAAAATCATATTAATGGAACAGAACACGTTGCATTGGTAAAAGATGACGGATCTGATAAAATACCTGCTGTAAGAGTTCATAGTATGTGTTTGACCGGTGATATTTTCCATAGTTTAAAGTGCGATTGCAATTCTCAATTACATAACGCGTTAAAATATATTGATGAATATGGAAAGGGTGCAGTTGTATATTTGACTGATCACGAAGGTCGAGGTATTGGTCTTTGTAACAAAATCAAAGCTTATAAATTACAAGAAGAAGGTCAAGATACAATTGAGGCAAATCTTTCTCTCGGATTTAAGTCAGATTTAAGGGATTACGGTACAGGAGCTCAAATTCTAGTTGATTTAGGGTATAATAATTTTAATTTGATTACAAATAATCCTAAAAAAATTATTGGTTTGGAAGGTTATGGATTAACTGTTAATGATATTGTAAAAGTTAATTCCGAGATTACACCCTATAATCAACGTTATATAGACACTAAGAAAGAAAAAATGCACCATTATTTATAAGGAAGTAGGAAATGTATAGTATAAGAATTTTAACACCACACGATTATGATTGTTTTGAAAATATATATGAAGATTTTCGCGAAAAAGCGGGAACTGATTATAATTTTGAATTAGCACCGTTAGACTATGATGGTTTTTTGGATGCTATTGATAAAGATTTAATTAAGTGTATTGTTTTGTTTGAGAATCAAGATCCTGTAGCGTTTTTGGTGTATACAACAGCTATTTCTGAAGCTATTGAATTAAATATAATTCACTGCTTGGAAAAATCTAAACTTTTAGAGCAATCAAAAGAATTGTTGGAAAAATTCTTGAGTGTTACTCGTCCATTAAGACGTGAAAAAATTGTTTGTTATCCGATGTTGGGTGAGCAAAAAGCTTTGATTAGTGTTATTGCAAAGCTAGGATTTAAATTTGTTGGTATTGAAGTTTTAAGATTCAAATTCAACAGTAACGTTTCAAAAGAAATTTTTGAAAGGGCCAGACTTGTAAAACTTCCGCAAGACTATCAAGTTGTTTCTTGGAAGGATGAGTATTTTGAAGATGCAATTGAGGTCATTCAAGAGTCGTTTAATGACAGTTCTGATGCCTTATTTGATCCGAGATTTAAAACAGAAGAAGGCGTAAGAGATATTATAACGAAGGTTGTTAAAGATGTGTATGCAGAATTTATGCCAAATTCAACGAGTGTTCTTTTGTATAAAGGTAAAGCTGTAGGTTTTGCGTTTATGAACCTTACGGGTGGTTCAATTGTAAATATCCCGCTTGTAGGTATAAAAGAAGGACATCAAGGTAAAGGTTTGTCTACATTGATGCTTAAACATTCAATGGATTTCATTATGAAGGCCGTAAATCTATATAATATGCCGATTGTGGAAATTAATACAACAACAGAAACTAATAATCTTCAAGCATTAAGATTGTATAAAAATTTAGGATTTTTAGAAGATTATAATTATCCTCAATCATATTTGCCAATTGAAAACTAGACTTTTTTATTTAAATCAGTTAAATTAGTTGTATGGCAAGTATTGATATAAAAAGATTTTTAAGCAATTTCGGGCAGAATTATAAGCAACAAATGTTTAGTGCAAAAGGTTCTGTCAATGTAAATTTGTCTACTCAATCAGCACAACTTGCACAAAGTAAGGCCCCTGAATTTTCTCAGTCAACATCTCAAAATGTAGCTCAGAATACAAATCAAATTTCTCAAAATTTCCAGTTAAATGCGTTACAAGGTATGGATAGAGCCGTTTATGCAAAGGAAGTTCTGCAATTTCCGCGTAATTTGAACGAGTTTATATTTATGGTTCAAAAGGGAATGACACAAGCTCAGTTTAATCAGTTGTTTGCTAATCAACTTGCAGCTCAGCGAAATAATATATCTCAGTTGCAAGCTCAAATTTTAGCTCAGTTACAAGGTCTAAATCCTTCTATGGCAAAAGAAATGGTTAATATTCAACTGGCAAGTCAAATTCAACCGGCATTAAAAAAACTTGAAATTCTTTCAAATGGGATGATAAATTTAAATGATATGGCTTTATTATTACAAAAAAATGGCAAGGAAGGTTTAACAAAACTGATTATGTCAATGACCGAGGTTTCAAAATCAGGTATTACTGATTTGTCCCAGATGAAAGAAATGGCTAAATTGATTAACGCAAGTATTTCAATCGCTTCTGAAAATAATCCGCAAAAAACCTTGAAACTACTTTTGATGCTATATCTTCCTTGGTTACCATTAGAAGATTGTGTGGGTTTTGATTTAGAAATTCAACAAAAGAGTGAGAATGCAGAAATCAGTGACAGTATTTTAACGGTTACGATTTCAACAATAAATTTTGGGATAGTAAAAGCGACGCTATTTTTGGAAACTTCAAATTCTGTACAAGTATCAATTGAGTGTAGTAAAGACTTCCCAAAACAAGAATTAAAGTTGCGCGTAGAAAATGAACAAAAATATTATGCGATGGAGTCAATAGTTTCTTTTAATACTAACGATAATATTAAAGAACAACAAAAGGCGGCGCAAAATGCCAATATAAATATGAGTCAGACGACAGAAATCAATCCTTATTTATTGCTTATGGCGCATACAATAATAAAACAAGTTATAGATATTGATAACAACAAAACAATGGGGGTAGTCTCCCATTCTGATGAGTTTTAATATTTGTAACGATTTTGTAGAATACTAACAAAATTAAAGCTTTACGGGTATTATTTGTTGTACAATAAAATTCCCAGAAAAGGAGAAGATAAATGGCAATTACACCAATTAACGGTATTAGTTTTGGTAACAGCTATAATAATGTTACCCCGAAAAATCAAGGAAATGAAAAACCGCAAAATGGTTTAAATCGAGCAAATAAAATGGTTTCAATACCTGTTGCTTTATGGATGACATTGTTGCCGCAAATATCCACTGCTCAAGATGTTTTACCGTCACCAAAGCTTGATGAGGCTAAAGAAGTACCAACTTTAGTGGAAGATTTTGACTCCGGAGTTGAGGTGGTAAAAGAAAATCCATATTATTTACAAGAAGAATATTTAAGACGTGAAGAACAGTTCAGTGTTGATGGTAAAAACTATACGATGTATTATATGGATTTAGGTGCAAACGAGTTTGAAAACGGCCGAGTTGGCGGGATTTATATTGTTCCTGAGGATTTTGAACTTGTTAGAAAAAATGGTATGGAATTAAATTCACCAATGGAAGTTGTTGAAGTCGTATATCACAAAGGAGAAAGTTTAAACGAGACTTTCGTAAGTGCAGTTGTTATTGAAAGGGTTTGTGAACCTGACGGTTCTAATGAACAAAAAATTGTTAAAGAAATTCGACTTGCAGATGAAGTTGGCGATGAATTGATGGATTTGAAATTCGGTCATTCTGATTTTCATTTAGCTCACCGTGATATTTTAGGGTTTAGGGTTGTAGAAGGTGACAGATTAATGAAAGAATATGTTGCTCCAACTAAAGTTCTTGAATTAGATGATGCTGAATAATTAAATTACATAAAATTTTCAAAATAAAAAAGCTCTAACATACAATGTTAGAGCTTTTTTTATAGATGTTTGATTTTTTATTTTATACCGTTTTCAACGATAATCTTTGCTAATACTCCATTAATGAATGAAGGTGAATCTTCTGTTGAGTATTTTTTTGCAAGTTCCAAAGCTTCGTCTACAACTACCTTCATTGGTGTTTCTTTGATATATAAGAGTTCTGAAATCGCTATACGTAAAATATCTTTATCCATTTTTACAAGTCTTTCAAAATCCCAACCTGTTGAATATTTTTTGATTAAATCATCTATGGAAGTGTGATTTTTTTGGAATGTTTCAGCGATATTGATTGCATAATTTTTTACATCACCTTGAGATTCAAGTGTAGTAAATTCCGCGATTTCTAGAGCTAAAAGTGCTTTTTCTGCAACTTCAATCATTTCATCAATTCTATCTTTCATCTCAGATGTCATAGGAAGCGGTACTGCAATGTTTGCAGCCTCTAATGGCCTATTCAAGTTGATTTCGTGTTCAGCTTCGTAATCATCTACTTTATTTTTCATATCAATTAGTGCGCCTAATGATATTTTTAATGAATCATTCGCGCTGCTTGATAAAATTCTTACTGATTTTAGAATAATATCGTCTAAGTTTTCTTTTGAGTAGTTAGTGATAGTTTTATCAAATTGAGAGAATAGAATAAACGCTAATTCTCTTGCGGCTCTGCGGGCTTGCATATTTTTACCTCATAATTTTTTCATATTCTGCTACACGAGATTATGCTACCATGAAAAAATTTTTGCAACAATACTAGTTTGTTTTTGAAAAATGCTTTTTAAAGAATCTTTTTATATCTTTCATCATTTCTTTATGCCCTTCAAACATAAACCCTAATTCCATTTTGATAATTTCCAGACGTGATGCTTTTTCCGGACAAATATTAATTTTGTCGGTTTTTGTTCCGAATTCTTTGCAAATTGGCGGACGTTGTTCATAAACATTACATCTTGCCTTGTTGTTTAAAAACGGACAATAATTTGGGATGTTTTTGTAGCGCTCAATGATTTCATTTAATTGTTCTGTACTTTTTATTTGGAGTTTTTCAATCATATCTTTGGTAATTGCCACCATTTTTCGTCCATTTTTATCGTAACCTATAAGTTGAAATGGGCTAGGTGTTGTATGATAAATAATTGAATTATAATTATCTTCAATCCAATTTTGCCCAATATTAAAACCGGAATATACTTGTCTTGCAATTTTATCCTGATGTTTTGGCAAAAAATCTTCTGGTAGTGGTGCATTAGAACAGCAAATTGATTTACACTTATATATATAACATTTTACAGGTTCTGTCATATATGTTTTGACTCTATTGATAATTTTCATATTTTCCCTTTTCTATAATTTATTTCTTTGTAAGTATAAAACCTGAAAAATTTTTATTTTGCTAGTAGAAATAGTGATTGGTTTCACCAGAGAAGGGTAATATCGATATACTTGATTCCCTCTTCCTAGGAGAGGGGAATTCTAGACCTTTTACTTTAGCCTCATCACCCCACCCTAACCCTCCCCATCCAGGGAGGGGAGAGTATTTACCCCCCTCTTGTTATGTGGTGGAAAATTTGTTATAATAATATAAAAATTATAACAGTACGGAGGGTTTAGAATGGTGAAACGTAGATATAGCAATGTTTTAGGGGGGGGGGGTAACCTCTAATAGTCTTGTAGCAAGGCTTTTGACTACTCTCCAAGGTAGTAAATTTTATGAGATTCTTCGGGCTAAAGCCCTCAGAATGACGAGGGTTGAACGGGGCGGAAAGATGCCTAATATTCACCCCCGCGGTGACAGGAGAGGGTTTGATAACTCTTTTATTAAAAAAGCTGCGTTTACACTGCCGGAGGTTCTTATCACAATTGGTGTAATCGGTATAGTTGCTGCGATGACTATTCCGACTTTGATAACAAAATATCAAGAAAAAGTTATTGTAACTAAGTTTCAGCAAGTGTTTGCAATTTTAACAGAGGCATATAAGCTTGCGGAAAATGATTTAGGTGAAAATTTTAGAAAAAGTTTCGATTATAAATCAGGAGCAACGGGGCCAGATGATTTTTGGAATGCATATAAACCATATTTAAATGCATCTTTGGATTGTAAAGACAATCCGGATGCTTGTTTTGGGGTTGCTAAAAAAGTTTGGGGTGTTGGTAATTATTACACTATGCTGGATTCTGATGAAAAAGGGAGTCTTGTTAAATCTAAAAGAGCTGTAATTTTGAAGAATGGTGTAACTGTAGGATTTGGTGGTGTGGGGAATTCCCAAACAGCTCATTTATATATAGTTGTGGATATTAATGGTAGAAATAAACCAAATAGGTATGGTGTGGATACTTTTTTCTTTGCTGTGAGTGATACTTCACAAAATAAAATTATGCCTGAAGGTTTGTATCTTGATAATTTAAATCAAGTGTATTGGGGTTACGGACTTGATAAAGGTTGTAATTTAAAATCATCAAATCAAGCCAGATCTTGTGCTGCTTGGATTTTTCTGAATAAAAATATGGATTATTTACATTGTGATTTGGATTGGAAAACGCAAACTAAATGTAATTGATATTGCGTTAAATTAATTTAATAATTTCTTTTTTTGCGAAATAATGCATGATATCATATGTGTATTATGGTAGATACAGAGCAACAATATGTTCCTCTCCACCTGCATACAGAGTATTCGTTGTTGGATGGAGCGATAAGAATAGGTGAGTTACTTAATTTCTGTAAGGAAAATAATTTTCCTGCGGTTGCTGTAACTGACCACGGTGTTATGTATGGGGATATGGAACTTTATGAGTTAGCTCGTGATTCTGGTGTTAAGCCTTTGATGGGTTGTGAATTTTATGTTCACGACGGTGATATAAAAGAACATGATAAAAACAACAATCCTTGTTATCACTTAGTTTTGATTGCAAAAAATAACGTTGGTTATTCTAATATTATTAAATTGACTTCTATTGCGTGGTGTGAAGGTCGTTACGTAAAACCTCGTATTAATTGGGAACTGTTAGAACAATATCACGAAGGGTTAATTTGTTGTTCGGCGTGTCTTGGTGGTGAAGTTTTACAAAAACTTTTGGTAAATGATTATGATGGCGCAAAAGAAATTGCAAAAAAATACAAAGATTTGTTTGGAGAGGATTATTATATTGAGTTGCAAGATCATGGGTTAGAAGAACAGAAACGTACAAACCCTGATTTGATAAGGTTGGCACAAGAACTTGATATTGAGATGGTCATTACAAATGACTCTCATTATTTACGTTTGGAAGACGCTGATATGCACGATACTTTATTGTGTATGCAAACAAACAGTGATAAAGATGATCCTAATCGTTTTCATTTCCCAAATAATGAATTCTATGTAAAAACTCCGTCTCAATTAAGAGATTCATTCAGGTGGATGGATGCGGAATTATTTGATAGATGTATTCAAAATACAGTTAAAATTGCTGACAAATGTCATATTATCATTGAGACAAAAAGTCCATTGCCAGAATATGAAGTTCCTGCAGGGCATACGATTGATACATATCTAGAGTATATTGTTCATTGTGGATTGAAAAAACGTTATGGTGAAGATGTTTCAAAAGAGATTCAGGACCGTGTTAAATATGAGCTTGGTGTAATTCAGCAGATGGGATTTTCTGCATATTTCTTGATTACGTGGGACTTTATTCATTATGCAAAAACTCATGGTATTCCTGTTGGCCCTGGTAGGGGTTCTGCGGCGGGTTCTGTAGTTGCTTATGCTCTTGAAATTACCGATCTTGACCCAATTCAGCATAAACTGTTGTTTGAAAGGTTTTTGAATCCTGAACGTTTTACGATGCCCGATGTCGATATTGACTTTTGTATTGAACGTCGTGGTGAGGTCATTGATTATGTAACAAAAAAATATGGCGAAGATAAGGTTTGTCAGATTATTACTTTTGGTACGTATGCAGCTAAAGCAGCATTCAAAGGTGTTGCTAGGATTTTAAAAGTTCCATTTTCTGAAGCAAATAAACTTGCAGGTTTAATTGATCCAGCAATTGAGCTTGCAATGAGTATCAATGATAAAGCAAAAACTCTTAAAAAAGCAATGGAATATGAAGGCTCTGAATTAAGAGCTTTGTATGACAAAGATGAACAGATTATGATTGATCCGACCGAAGGTAAAACTGTCGGTATGAAAAAGTTGATTGATTTGGCTGTTGGTATCGAAGGGTTAAAAAATAATACCGGTACTCACGCTGCTGGTGTTATTATTGCGCCAAAGCCATTGAATGAAATTTTACCAATTCAACCTTCGAAAGATGGTATTATTCAAACAGGTTATCCTCCTCATGCGGCAACTGAGTTTTTGAATTTGCTAAAAATGGACTTTTTGGGTCTGCGAAATTTAACGACTATATATAAAACCGTTGATATGATTGAAAAACGTCAAGGTATAAAGGTTGATATTAACAATATTCCGCTTGATGATAAGCCAACTTATGAAATGTTAATGACAGGTGATACGGATGGGGTATTCCAGCTAGAATCTCAAGGGATGAAAAATCTTGTTAAACGTTTAAGACCTGACGTTTTTGAAGATTTAGGTGCGTTAGTTGCTTTGTTCCGTCCTGGCCCATTAGATTCGGGGATGGTGGATGATTTTGTTGAACGTAAACATGGTCGTCAAGCAATTACTTATGCTCATCCTTCTTTGGAAAATGTGTTAAAAGACACTTACGGGACTATTGTTTATCAAGAACAAATTATGCAAGTCTTCCAAATCTTGGCTGATTATTCATTAGGACAAGCTGATATGGTTCGTCGTATGATGGGTAAGAAAAAAGTTGATGAAATGGAAAAGCAGAAGGGTTTGTTTATTGAACGTTCTGCAAAACACGGTATGTCTTCTAAAGATGCTGAAGCTTTGTTCAATCAAATCTTAAGTTTTGCATCATACTGTTTTAACCGTTCGCATTCAGCTGCGTATGCTTTTGTTGCATATCAAACTGCGTATTTAAAATGTCATTATCCTGTTGAGTATTTGTCTGCACTTCTATCTAGTGTATCAGGTGATCAAGAAAAAACTCAGTTATACATTGAAGAAGCATTGAAAAAAGGTATCAAAGTTCTTCCTCCGGATATCAACAATTCTCTTGCAACGTTCACACCAGATGGAGATAATATCCGCTTTGGTCTTGCTTCAATTAAGCAAGTTGGTGAAGGCGTGATTGAAGATATTATTAAAGAAAGAGAAGAAAATGGACCGTTTAAATCAATTTATGATTACATTAAACGTGTTGATGTAAAGTGTACTAACAAACGGACTTTAGAAGGATTAATTAAAGCCGGTGCGTTTTCAACTATTGAAAAAAGCCGCAAACAGTTGATGGAAAACCTTGAATATATCACCGCAACTGCATCAAAAGAAGCCAAAGAGAAAGAATCAGGGCAAGGTAGTTTATTTGATATGTTGGGTGATACCGCATCAATTGATAATGCAAAATTTACTCTTGCAGGTTCCGATGAAGAATATGATGCTCGTCAAATTCAAATATTTGAGAAAGAATTTTTGGGATTTTATGTAACAAGTCATCCATTATCAACAATAAGGGATAAATTACCATTTTTGATGACTCATAAGATTTCTGAAATCCCTGATATCGCAAATGATAAAGTTGTAACTATTTGTGGGCTTGTTATTGCAACAAAGCAAATCCCAACTAAAAATGATCCGACTAAATTTATTAGATTTGTTACTGTTGAGGATTTGACGGGTAGAATTGATACTTTGGCATTTAATTCTAAAATCGCTGAATATAATGAATTTTTACAGAACGAGCAAAGGATTATTGTATCAGGTAAAGTTTCTCGTCGCGGGGAAGATGAACCGCCTATTATTTTGATTGATACTATTAAACCGGTTGATAATTCGAATATCTTTACTATTGAGCTTAAAGAGGAGTTTAAGTTTGAAGAATTGATGTTATTAAAACAAACTTTATGTAATTTCTTAGGAACTGATCCTTTGATGTTGAAATTGAAAGATTTGACAGGTGATGTCAAAATCCTAGCATCTTCTATGTTCTGGGTGAATTCTTCAAACGACTTGGTTAATACCTTAAAAAAAGGCTTTGGTAATAAGATTGATGTATCAATAAAATCAATGGATACAGATTTAAAAGACGACGATGAATAATCGCCGTCTTTCGTTTAGGTTAATTATTGTGGGTGTTATAAATTAATCCATATTTACATTTTTTGTTAAAAATTCTGCAACATCGATTTCTTGTTGTTTTGCTTCAGCATTTTTAATAACTTCTCTTAGAGCGTCCATATTTTCTTTCATTTTTGCATTATCGCCTAATCTGATAGTATCAATATTTATGCCGTGATCTGTTCTAATACCGTCAGCATCTGTAATTTCATAAATTTGTTTTAATAATTTTAAATTTTCTGGTTTTGAATCAGATGAACAAAGTGCATTGACTATATTTAAGAATTGGTTTTCTTTAGAATTTGCGCCCAAATCCATAGATGGCATACCTTTTAAGATACTTTTTGAAAGATAAGGTATTAGTTCTTCTGTAGCTTTAAGTTGCTCAGGTTGAAAGTCAGTGTTTTCTAAAAATCTAGGGATAAAATATTTAGAGTTCGTATCACCTGAATGTGTTGCAACAGCTTCAGCTAAGTCCGCAACAGCAGGATTGCGTTTGCTTGCCTCGGCTAATTTTTTTAATGCGTATCCAGCACGTGTCATTTCTTTGTTAGTTGTTTTGTCAAAACCGATATCATTAAGGTTAACTTCTGGGAAAACTTCATCACTAATCATTTTATGTGAGCAAGATAAATCTACGATATCGTGAGCTAAACTGGCATGTCTTTGAGGCATTCCTTTTGTTGATTTAATAAATTCGCCGATTTCGTTTGATTTAATTTCTGCAGCTTTTGATGAAATTGCGCTACGTGCTATCCGTTGGAGTTCTAGTAATTTTTTATATGCTTCATTTGATACACGGCCACCATTTTTTACAAATTGGTTGTGTTGGTCAATTGCTTTTCCTACATAATCACAAATTACTGCACGAACATCTTTACCTGTTTGCTTAGCTACTTTTTCAAAATCATAGTTTTCACTTTTGAGAGATTCGAGGACCTCTTTAAGGTATTGTTCACTTCTTTTACGTTGATTTTTTTGTTGGATTTCTAAAGAATCCACAATTTCTCCTAATGAATCTGTACGTTGAGGTAGTGTGTTTGCCCCGCAAGGAACAATACCGCCATGAGTGTATCTGTTTGGTAGTTGTTTGGATTTAGGGGTGATAGCTTCTTGTACTGTTGTTACAGTTTTCGGGGTAAATAATTTTGAGATAATTGACATAAATAAATTCCTTTCAGTGTTAATCTGCTGTTGATATAATGGTGCTGAAGGTTTAAAATTGCTTGATTTAAGATGATTGTAAATAAAACTTTACAAAATAATAATAAAAAAAGTCTTGCAATTTTTTTTTTAGCACGTATTATAAAAGGGTAACCCAAATATGCGGGGGTAATTCAGTGGTAGAATGCCTCCTTGCCAAGGAGGATGTCGCGAGTTCGAGCCTCGTCTCCCGCTCCATAAAAAAGCCTTAGACTTTAGTCTTAAGGCTTTTTTATAGTGTGTAGATTGTGGATTGATGAGCCTCGTCTCCCGCACCTTAAAGAATCATGATGAGAATCTTGGCTTTTTATTTTTAGTCGGGGAAATGTCTTTTTACTTGAGTTTGTAAATTTTATAAAAACAAAGGATGCTGAGGTTAGTTTATATTTATTTGTAAAGGGTTTGTTTTTTATGGATTAAATTTTTGTTTAATCCTCTTGATTTTATATGTAGTTTAGTATAAAATTCCTTTGTAGAGATAGTTGGGGTTAGGTATGCTTGTTTCGGCAATCAGTTATTTAAATCATAATACTAATATTGGGGTTGAGAATGCTTCTTCAAAGCAGCAGTCTGCAAAGTCTAAAATGACAGAAAACTTTGGTCATGACAGCGATCAAAAACTTGTGTATGATACACCTAATTTTGTGAAAAATATCATACAATCTGTTACCTCTATGATTTCAAAAGATAAAGCCGAAACAAATGGCTCAAGATGTCTATCTATTGTTGGTTAAGTTTTATTCCGGGTATTGTTTTAGCTGTTGTTAGTGGTTGTAAACAACTTTTTTACAAGTATTGAACATATTGCCGGAATTGTTGAAATGGCAACAAGTACTGGTACAATGCTTGTTGCTTGGGCGATATATCCGATTACTGACATTGCAATTGCAACAATTCCCCACGAAAAACCGTTGATAAATCCTCCGATTATACTTTTATATTGAGGTAAAACTTTTTGAGCCATACTCATTGTTATAGGTGTTGCGAACATTGTTACAAAGCCCATTAATATATATATAAGAAAAGATATCACTGGGATTTTTTCATACGTAAACATAAAAAGTAACATCATCGGAAATGTTGTTATCATTGATATATAAAATACATTTGCTGTTCCGAGTTTCTTTTCAAGTTTTGGACTTATTAATGATGCAATCCCGCCCAATAGTAAGAAACAAAACATTGCTAGTCCTATCTGTAATTTGCTATATCCTTGAGCCTTCCATAAAAATGGTAACAAAATAGAACATGAAGTTGTTATTAAAGATTTTAACATCGCGATTATATTGAGAATATTTAATTTCCTATTTGATAAAATATCAACAAATGCTTGTTTTAGCTGAATTCTAGCAGTTTGAGTTTCTATATGAGAAAATTTTGGTACGCATAAAAACATCAAGCTAGCCCAAATCACTCCTAATAATGCCAGTGTCGGCATTTTGTCAAGTCCGAAATATTGAGCTATAGTTGAGGATAATAGTGGGCCCATTGAATAACCAAGGGTTCCCATAGCAATAAATATCCCCATGTTTTTTGCTACATTTGAGGTTGAAAATTTTACAACAAATCCAAGAGCCTGTGGGTGGAATAAGCTGGAGCCTAAACTACCTAATATTATACATAGAACCATTGTTTTAATGTTGATGCAGGAAGGAACTAGGGATATAAATGATGCGGTAAGTATTAACCCCCAAAATACAAATGCGCGTTTTTTTATTTTGTCTGCAAAAAATCCAAAATAAGGCTGTAATAATGACGAAAAAATGTGTGAACAGCTCAGAATGATTGTTGCTATTGGCATAGAAATCTTTACCTGTTCTGCAATAAACGGCATAATCGGATTTAAAAATCCTGTGTAAATGTCATTGATATAATGTGCCCCATTAAGCCAAGCTAGTGTTTTTTGTTCATTTTTATTATAATGCATAATTTAATCTTGGCATTAAAATGTGTAAAAATCAATAAATATCGTCTTTATTAAATTATTTTTTGTCTATATTTCTACTACAAATGGAGGAGATTTTATATATTAGATTAAAGAAATGAAGTTCGCATCCGACATGACATGTAAATCTATATTGTAGTGGGGCAGAAAGATGTCAGAACAAGTATTAATGCCGATGATAGGCACAGATAGCAAAGAAAATAAACAAAGGGCGCAATGCTCGTTAGAAAAAGCCAGATTAGCTCACGAAAAATATTTGCTTGGTCAGAGAAATTCGGACTTGCAAGAAGCGATGGAGCATTATGTTGATGCTGTTAAATATGACCCGACCATCCCTGAAACTTATTATCGTCTTGCTACTTTAATGTGGGAGCAGGGTCAAATTAGTGTAGGTTCTGCAATTGAACAATGTAAAACGGCGATTTCTTTGTCTCCTAATAATAAAGACGCCCATCTTTATACCGGTTATTTTATGCAACTGGCGCAGGATTATGAATCTGCAGAAGAAGAATTTAAATCCGCGATTTCAATGAATCCGCTTACATCAGGCCGCCCAAGGATGATTCTTTCTCAATCAATTTTGCAAAAAATAAATAACCAACAATCTGCTTGTTACAAGGATTATGTCGGATTTTTGTATTACTTTTTAACAGGTAGTGTCATGTTGGCTTGGGATAGAGCTACAATGAAGATGCTTTATAAGAACATGACAAATGATGTTTCAATTTTTTCATATAATACTGTGGGCAAATTTTTGGAAAAATTCAAAATGTATAATTCGGCTGAAAAATTATATAAATCTGCCGTTGATAATACTGTTCATAGTGAATATTTCTATAACAAAATTGGTGATTTAGCGTTACGAAATAAAGATATCGAAACAACTGTTAATTGTTATAGGAAAGTTCTGGAAGCAAATCCGCTTAATCGAGATATTTTGGTGAAGTTAGCTACAATTTTGCAAACTTATTATCCTGAAAATACAGAAGAAGCGATTGACTGTTATGAAAGATTATTAGAATTTGATATTGATACTGCACAAATTTATTATGAACTTGGTCATTTATATATGTCAAAAGAAGATAAAATGAATTCAGTTAGTGCGTTTAAACTGGCGGTTAATTATGATCCGGAAAATCCGTTTTATAATAACTCTTTAGGTTATGCTTATGCAAAAATGGAATTGTATGATGATGCAATCGAACATTATCAAAAAGCTATTTCTTTAAATCCTGATGCGGAATGGACATCCATTGTTTGTCAAGCTTTAGGTTCGATATTTGCCGAACAAAAAGGTAATGTTGAAGCTGCTGTATCAACATATCAAGCCGGGATTATTTTAGATCCGAAAAACTATGATTTATATATTGCCCTTGGTGATATATATATGGCTGATTATGATTTAGATAAGGCAATCAGATCTTATTGTGATGCGATTACGTTAAATCCTGAAGAATTTAGAGCTTATTCAAAAGTGGGTATTGCACTTTGGGAAAAAGATTATTTAGAAGAGGCTTTGGTCGCGTATCATAAAGCTGTTGAATTGAAACCTGAAAATGAATATGCTCAAAATAATTTAGGTATATTGTATTTGGATGGTTTAATGAACGCGGAAGAAGCGTTAGAATATTTTGAAGAAGCAATTGCGCTAAATCCTAATTATACATTGGCTTATTTTAATGCCGGTCGTGCAAGTCAGGAAATGGGCTTTACAAATGATGCTGCGCATTATTATCAAACTGCAATAGATTTAAATAGATTAACCGAAGAGCTTGATGAGGGTGAAATCCAATCCCGACTTCATAGTTTATTTGAAATATAAGGATATATTTATATTATATGAGGTATACAGCGTATGTAATTCATACGCTTTTTTTTGACAAGATTTTGAGATGCGAGCTTGGCCGAAGTAGAAAGGGAAATAATCTTTCTTCCTGGTATGGAAGATATTTTTGAGGGGTAAATGTTAGTGCTAGGGTACTATTTGTCAAACTTTACGTCATCCTCGGTGGTAAATGTATTGGTGTCGATAGTACTTGCAAACCGTCATTCTGAGCCGGTGCGATCAGAGGCACGAACGTAGTGAGAGACGAACACGCGTCAAAGGAAACGTTGAGTTTTCGTTGCAAGTGTGAGCGGTGCCGTTTATTGCGAGCACCGAATAAGCGAAGAATCTCTATATTCCTACCATCGTCATTCTGGGGGTAAATATTAGGTTTCCTTTCACCTGTTTGTTCTTTCGTCATTCTGAGCGGGGGTAAATATATTTAAGTTAATAGCCTTTCCGCTCATCGTCATTCTGTGCGGAGCGAAGAATCTCTTATTATTTTTCTATACAAATTTTTGAGATTCTTCGGGCTAAAGCCCTCAGAATGACGTTACCATTCCCATCACCCCACCCCAGCCTTACCTCTCAGCAAAACAATACTTAATTGTTTTGTTTCGGCAGAGTCCGTCCAGGGAGGGGAGTAATTGTGTTACCCAACTACAAAATAATCCTTAAAATTCTTAAAATACCTCAATTGTAACGAAATAATCCTGAAAAAAGAACCTTGTAGATACTCTACAAGGTTCTTTTCTGTTGTTTGTTTGTTTTAAAAACTACTTAACTGAGCTAAGTGGTTTTGGACCAGCTGCAACGATTTCAGATGGCATATTTGGATATTTAGCTGAGAAGTTATCCGCAAACATTTGAGCAAGTTTGTTAGCTTGTTCATCATAAGCTGTTTTATCAGCCCACATCCCACGAGCATCAAGCATTTCATCAGGAACATTCGGACAGCTTGTAGGGTATTCAACGTTGAATACATCGTGATGTTTGAATTCAACGCTATCGAATGAACCGTTAAGAGCTGCTGAAACCATAGCACGAGTGTAGCTTAATTTCATACGTTTTGCACCTGAAGAAGCGCTTCCGCCAGCCCAACCAGTGTTAACCAAGTAAACTTGAGTTCCGTATTGGTCTAATTTGTCACCTAACATTTTAGCGTAAACAGAAGCATCCATTGGCATGAATGGTTCGCCGAATAATGTTGAGAATGTTGGTTGAGGTTCTGTAATACCACGTTCTGTACCTGCAAGTTTTGAAGTGAAACCTGTTACAAAGTGGTACATAGCTGCGTTTTTGCTTAATCTAGAGATTGGAGGCAATACGCCGAAAGCATCTGCTGTTAAGAATACAACAACTTTTGGAATGCCACCTTTTGAAGGAACTTGTGCATTGTTGATGTATTCGATTGGGTAACCAACACGAGTATTTTCTGTTAATGAACCATCATTGAAATCAAATTCTCTTGTTTCTGGATCCATAACTACGTTTTCGATTAATGAACCAAATTTGATTGCATTATAGATGTCTGGTTCGTTTTCAGCAGAAAGGTTAATACATTTTGCATAGCAGCCACCTTCGAAGTTAAAGATACCATCAGGTGACCAACCGTGTTCGTCATCACCGATAAGTTTTCTTGAAGGGTCTGCAGATAATGTAGTTTTACCAGTTCCTGAAAGACCAAAGAATACTGCAGTTTCACCTGTTGCAGGGTCCATGTTAGCTGAACAGTGCATAGGTAATACGTTCATTTTTGTCATAACATAGTTCATTGTAGCGAATACAGATTTCTTGATTTCGCCAGAATACTGAGAACCGCAAATAATGATAGTTTTTGCTTCGTAGTCAATAGCGATACAAGCTTCTGAATTTACACCATCAACTTCAGGATCACATTTGAAACCTGGAGCACATAAAATTGTATAATCTGGTTCACCATAGTTTGCCAATTCTTCAGATGTTGGTCTGATTAACAATTGGTGAATGAATAAGTTTTGGCTAGCCATTTCGTTGATTACACGGAATTTTTGTTGGTAAGTTTTGTCAGCACCTGCAAAACCGTCAAAAATAAAGATTTCTCTATTTTGTAAGTAAGATGCAATTTTACCTTTGATAGAATCGAATTTTTCTTTGCTGATAGGTCTGTTTACTTTACCCCATGCGATATCGTTGTGGATAGATTCTGTATCAACGATAAATTTGTCTTTAGGTGAACGGCCGGTGTATTTTCCTGTTGTTACAACAAGAGCTCCTGTGTTGCTCAATGTACCTTCACCTAATCTTAACGCAGCTTCTGTTAATTGAGCTGGTGTCCAGTTGCGGTGAACTGCTTTTGGTCCGATAATACCAAATTTTTCAATACCATAAGTTTCCATTATAACTTCCTCCTTTGAAGTAAACGTTTCCATACACCTTTACTGTAGTATAAAAACACCTAATTTGCAACAAATAAATGTAAAATTTACACTAAAAATTGTAACTTATTTTAATGATTTTATGGTAGTATTTAGTAGTGAGGTTTTATTGGAGGGTTTATGGACGGATTTAATAAATATCAGGCTATTACTGTTGCAGTTATATTGATGTTTGGTTTTGTTGTTGCTGCAATTTATACAAATACAAAAGACGCAAGCGCACAAAAAAATCTTGAGAAATCTGCACAGGTTGAAAATTCTCAAACTATAACTACAGATAGTATAAAAGATTTGTATAATGAAATTGAGTTTTTAAAAGAACGTTTTGAGTCTTTGAAAAATGAAGTTTCTGAAACAAATAAATCAGGAGATTTTTCATGTAAAGTATATGGGGTTATGACAGAAAGCGGTGTAGAAGAACAATTACCGTCAGAAGCTCTAAGAAATGCTCGTGATAATGATGCTCAATTAGTATTAACTTGTGATTTTTAGTTTTTAATTTAAATAACGGTTAGTAATGATATTTACCCCAAAATACAATGATTTTTCAAACCGAACCATGGTTAGTGGCAATATTTACCCCAGAATACAATGGTTTCTCAAACTAAACCATGGTTAGTGGCAATATTTACCCCAGAATACAATGGTTTCTCAAACTAAACCACGGTTAGTAACATCTAGCCTTTGATTGCTCCTTCATTTTCTCCTGAAATAAAGTATTTTTGCATAGCTAGGAAAAATATAATAATTGGTATAGTTGAAATTATTGATCCAGCTGCAATATAACGCCAATTTGAAGAAAACATACCTTGTAAATTGTTAACTCCGACAGGTAATGTGTACATTGATTCTTTTGTTAGGACAATACTAGGCCAAAGGAATTCACCCCAAGAACCGATAAATGTAAATATTGCAAGAACAGCAAGTGAAGGTTTCACCATTGGTAATAGGACCTTCCAAAATACTTGAAAAACATTGCAACCATCGACGATTGCGGCTTCTTCCATTTCTCTGGGGATTGTTAAAAACGCTTGTCTCATCAAAAATATTCCAAATGCGCTCACTGCAAATGGCATAATTAATCCGATAAATCCCATTGTATCACTGTAACTATCAACAAGATGAAGTTTTAATGTTATTAAATATACCGGTAGCATAATTGCTTGAAACGGGACCATAATTGTTGCTAAAATCGCAAAAAATGTAAATTTTTTCCCTTTAAATTCCATTCTTGCCAGAGGATAGGCTGCTAAAGATGAGAGTATCAGATTTAATAAGACTGTACCTCCGGCAACAATCATACTGTTTATAAAATATTTCATCAAATCAACTCTATGCCAAACTCCAATGTAATTAGCAAAGGTAAAATCTTTTGGTATTATTGTTGGAGGGTATGCGAAAATGTTTTCTCCTGCGCCTTTAAGAGATGTTGATAACAGCCAAATGAATGGGAATATCGATATAATTGATATTAATACAAGGATAATATGTGTTGGTATATTTTTAAAATTAAATTTCATTAATACCTCGCTTATGTTATAATGATAGCAAAAACATAAGAGGAAAAGTATTATGAAATTAAGAATGAGTTTGTTGGTGTTGTTCGGGATAATTTGTGGTGTGGCGACTTATGCAATTACTGTTGGTGAAGAACCGCCTTTATCGTATATTAATAAACTTAAAACATGTACAAAATATACATATTCTACAGAATCAGAAGCTGGGAATAAAATGACTTATACAATAAAAGGTTTACTATCAAATGGTCGTTGCGAGGTGTATATATCATCTTATGTTGATTATGTAAATAATAAAGAAGCTTATGATACTGCAGTATCTTTAATGTCTGCATTTGCAAATGCAGCAGACGTACCAGAAAAAGATATTAAAAAAGGGCTGCCGTCTGCGCAAGATTTAACAAACGAGTCAAGGGATGATATGGTTTGTAAATTTTCTAAATCAGAAAGAGAAGCTTTATATAATGCTTATTTAAAACATGATAATAAAAATCCTAAACCAAATGTAAAAGATGGAAATATGAAAATTTCTTTCAGTACGGACAAAATGAGTTCGTATGACAAGTTGATGATGAAGTATGGTTTTGGAACTGCCGGACCTTGTGTAACTCTGGATCAAGAAGGTGAATATAAAAACTGGGAAAATTATGCTTGTGAGTATTCAGATACAACTTGTTATGTCAGTGTTAATAAAGATGGTGCATCCGCTGTAGATTGTAATCCTTCAAAAGGTGAATTAAATACTCAGTTGATTAATACCGTTGTAAATCATGCAAAATCCGGAAAATGTATAAAATTATAGTTTAAATTTTATATTTACCCTTTTCAAAACATAAAATATTAACTAATGAAAATACCATAACAATAACAAGTAGGATTACTGCCATAGCTGAAGCGTACCCCAGATCGAGGTTTTCAAATGCTTTTTCATAAATATAGTAAACAATCGTTTTTGTAGAATTAAGAGGTCCGCCTTTTGTCATAACATAAATTTCTGCAAAAATTTTCATTGCAGAAATTGAGCTTATAGTTGTAACCAGTGCAATTGTGGGCATAAGGTGGGGCACAGTAACAGTTAAATGTTTTCTAAAAAATCCGGCACCATCTATATCACAAGCTTCATATAATTCTTTTGGCACGCTCATTAAAGCTGCAAGATATATCATCATATAATATCCGAGCCCTTTCCAAATAGTAACAAGGATAACAGAATATATTGCATATTTTGGATCAGATAACCAACCTATAGAATTTATATCAAATAAGTTTAAAATGTAATTAAGGATTCCTTGTTCTGCATAAAGCCATTTGAATGCTATAGCTGCAACTACAATTGAGACGATAACCGGGAGGTAAATAAGGATTTTATACAAAGTAATTCCTCGGATTTTTTGGTTTATCAAAATTGCTAAAAATAAGGGTATAATTGCTAATATAGGAACCGCAACTATAAGGTAGATGATTGTATTTAGCATAACTTTGTAAAAAGTTGGATTGTGCAAAATATTAATATAGTTTTGTAATCCTGCAAAATTAGGGGCATAAATACTGTTTGAATAATCTTGAAAACTAAGAATAATAGTATGGAAAAATGGTATGAAAAAAAATAATAACAGTACAATTCCTGCCGGTAGCAAGAATAAATACGGTGCAGTTTTTCCATAATACTTGAACATATACAAATTATCTCATTTTAGTTGATTTGAGTCAAGTTGCACGGATAAAAATATTTATGCTACAATTGTATTGCGAAATTAAGTAACAAATAGAAGGAATGAAAAATGACTCAACAAATTGAAAAAACACAAGAATCAAATTCATCTCAAAACCAAATTCGTCAAGTAAGAATACAAAAAATGGAGAATTTGAGAGAAAGAGGACTTAATCCATATCCATACGGATATGATAAAGATATAATGGCACAAGATTTGCAAGATAAGTATAAAGATCTTGCAATCGGTGAAGAAGTTGAGGATTCATATCATGTTGCAGGACGTGTTATGGCTAATAGAAATACCGGCATGTTTATTGATTTGGTTGATGCTTCCGGTAAAATCCAAATATTTTCACATAAAGAAAATTTGTCTGAAGAAGATATGAAAACATTAAAAACTATTGATATTGGAGATATCGTTGGTTTTTATGGCTCAGTAAGAAGAACTCCGCGAGGAGAGTTATCAATTAAGGCAAAATCATTACAAATTTTATCAAAATCATTGTTACCATTACCTGAAAAATTCCACGGGTTAACAGATGTTGAAACAAAATATCGTCAAAGATATGTTGATATGATTGTTAATGAAGATGTTAAAAAGACTTTCCAACAAAGAAGTTTAATTATTCAAAAAGTTAGAGAATATTTGATTTCAAAAGGTTTTATGGAAGTTGAAACTCCAATGCTTCATCCTCAAGCAGGTGGAGCAAATGCAAGACCATTTATTACTCACCATAACACTTTAGATATGGATATGTATTTGAGAATAGCTCCGGAATTATACCTAAAACGTTTAATGGTGGGTGGTGTGTCTGAAGCTATTTTTGAAATCAATAGAAGTTTTAGAAATGAAGGTATTGATACTCGTCACAATCCTGAATTTACTATGATGGAATTGTATCAAGCTTATGTTGATTATAATGATATGATGACATTAACGGAAAACCTTGTAGCTTATGTTGCACAGGAAGTTCTAGGCACAACAAAAATTCAATATGGTGAAAATGAAATCGACTTGACTCCACCTTGGGATAGAAAAACTATGTTAGGTGCAGTTCAAGAAGCTACAGGTATTGATTTTGACACAATTAAAGCTGTTGAAGAAGCAAAAGAAGCCGCAAAATCAGTTCACGTGGATGCGGATGATTGTGATAACTGGGGACAGGTTGTAGAAAGAGTTTTTGAAGAAAAAATTGAATCTTCTTTAATTCAACCAATTCATATCTATGATTATCCAAGAGATATTTCACCACTTGCAAAAGTTCATAGAGATAACGAAAGATTAACAGAGCGTTTTGAAACTCGTGTTAATGGTTGGGAAATTTCTAATGCGTTTTCTGAACTTACAGATCCGATTGATCAAAGAGCAAGATTTGAAGCGCAAATGGAAGCAAAAGCTGCAGGTGATGATGAAGCAATGCCAATTGACGAGGATTATATTTGTGCGTTAGAACACGGTGTTCCTCCGATGGGAGGTTTGGGATTAGGTATTGATAGATTAATTATGTTATTAACTAATTCTCCGTCAATCCGTGATGTAATCGCGTTCCCAACTTTGAAAAAAAGAGACTAATAATTTAGTAGATATAAAATGCGGGCTATCATTTGATAGCCCGCATTTTGTTTTTTCTTTTTAAAAATCCATTTCCATAAAATCTTCTTCTTTTTTAAAGTTTTGTTTTTTTGACCTTATTTTTTTATTTTTCTTTTTTAGTTTTTCAGGCATATTTCTATATGCATTATCTAGCGAGATTTTAGTGATAACTTGACTATTTTTTCTGTCGTAGAACGTAAGCCAAAATTTACGGTTTATATTATCGACAGAAAATGATACTTGTTCAACTAATCTGTCTCCCGGTTTAATTTGGCGAAACATTAGTTTTGTATTGCCAAAAATTGAAGGACTAAATTTTACATTATAGTCGTTCACTAATGACATATCAAATCCTGATAATGTTTTATCAGACAAATTAGAAATCAGAACTGTTAACGTTATTGTATTAATTTCTCCGAATGGATCTTTTTCGTGTTTGATTTCGTTGATGTTTATAGTAAGTCCATCGTATAAAATTTCTTCTTGTTTTAATGCTTCCGGATTATATACCGGTAAATCCATTTTTGTATTTATTTTTACTTTTATTTCATCACCCGGGGCTATCATTACGTGGTTACCTTTTCTTATCAGTGCAACTCCAAGAGCTACGGCTCCTCCTACAGCGGCACCTCCTGCAACTGTATAACCTTGAGAAAGTATTGCAGATTCTAACCCCAACCAATTAAGTGCCATTAATCCTCCGACTGCACCACCGGCAACTGTATAACCTAAGTCTTGTGCAATGATTTTTGCGCCTTGTGATATCGGGTGTAATTTTGTTGTCATTGTTCCTTCTATCGGTATTTCTCTGCCATCCGGGGTTACTAAATAGTCAAAAGCTAAATCCATTGTGGCCTCTTTCCCAAATCTTGTCGGATCGGTTGTTTTTGTTAGCTTGCCGTGAGCAATTGTGCCTTTGGGTATGACAATGCCTTTATCCCCATAAACATCATCGGTAACTTCTGCGAAAAATTCATCTCCCTCTGTTGAGTATGAGGAATCCAACACTTGAGAAACCGTCATATTTATAGTTTCTTTTCTATTAAGTGTTTCTACTTTCCCCGTGAATAATTCATCTTGGGTTTGTTGATAAGTATTTGTTTCCGTAACCGAGCCTTTTAGTGGTTCTACAGCGTGAGTATATATTGTAGAACCTAATAATATTGTGACTAAAATAGTGCTCAAGATTTTTTTCATACTAATATTATAATCCCCAAGTTTCCTTCAGAGCAAATTAATCTTTTTGATCTTCAATTTCTTGTGCCATTTCTTCTATAAGGCTGTTTATTTCGTCAGCTTCAAAGCTTGAACATGAATTCCAAATTAAAGTAGGACGAGGTTCATTTAGTAGCGGGCTTGGAAATTCATTATTACAAATCCCTTTGAGCATATTTTTAGAACCGTCTACACATGATGTGAAATGTTTACAACAGCTACATATTTTTAATGTCAGACCGTAATCTTCCATTTTAGATTTTAATTGTTGTAGTGCATCTATCATTCTTAAGTGAGATGAAGTTGTATACTTTTTGTTTCTATAAATAAATCTGATTTTAGATAATCCGCTTTCTGTTGAAATAAATTCTAGTTGACAACTTCTGTCGCCGCGTTTTGTTTGTACTAATACATCTATTACAAGTTTATCAGTTTCTTTGTCTGAATTTGCCCCGATTTTTTTTAGTAAATATCTAACCGGCGGGAAATTTTTTATAATGTGAAATAATGAATAAATCGGATATAGTAACAATAATAATGTTTCTTGAGTTGTTAGTTTTGCATTAACCAAACTTAATCCAAAAATTGCGAATAATAGTGCGGCCGTAAATATTACGACATTACAAGTTACAAAAAACGGGTAACTGAATGAGTAACTTATTAAAACTATATATGCGGCAATTATAAACCACAAATTTGGGTTTAAAAGTGAACATACGTGTTCTATAAATGGGAAATTTAAAGTTTTTAAATTTTTATAATTGCTTTTTAATAAGTTAAATTTCTTAGTTAATTTTGGTCTTTTAAACAGACAATCTTGACCTGAAATATAAGACTGAATATTTGGATTAAAGACGCATTTATGTCCGGCTTGTGATAATAATAAACTAACTTCTAATTCACTATTAGAATCTGTAAAATCGATTCCGCTAATATCTTCTAACGCTGATTTTTTTATAATAAATAAGCCGGAATCTATCCTTGTTGCAAGTCCCAATAATGTTCGGCTTTGTTTAAAGAAGTTTGATTTATATTTTCTATATGCGGCTTTAATTTTGTCGATAACATCAATATTTTCATAATCAATATTTAATTCACCGGATACGGCATCAGCTTTAATCAAAGCTGTGTTTGCAAGTGAAAGGAAGTTCGGTTCAATGTTTCTTGTTCCGTCAATGAAAATATAAGCATCTATTGTTGTATCTTTTTTTAGTTCGTCTAAAAGCAAATTAATTGCTTGGTTTTTACCTAATGTTCCAACATCTTGGATATTCATAACGTGGATAAAATTATCGTATTCAAATATTTTTTCAGAACCATCGTTACAGTCATCTAAAATTGCATAAACCTTAAAATTGGCTAAGGGATAATCTTGCATTTTTAACTGCTCAACAAGAGATTGCAAGCATTCTTTGTGATTATGGCTGTATATAATTACTGCAAAATTACGTTTTATATCTCCATATTTAGAATATTTTTTTTCGATGTAAAACGGTTTATCATTGAAGTTTCTGATTCCTAAAATTAATAAATATAGTGTGTACCAAAGAATGTACAAATATACGATACTTAAAATAATTTCCATAAAATTCCCCTTGTTTAGTTTTATTTTATTAAAAACAAGAATAAATTTCAAATATTATAATTCCGGTGTGATTGCGCCTTGTCTAAAAATTCTTATTTCGTCTCCAATAACACCTACAACTGTTGATTCTATCCCTTTTGCTTTGTGGTTGTAATCTCCTATTATTAAATCTGCAAGTCCTGTCATATTTCCAATAGCTTGTTCATAAGTTTTTGCAGCGGGTTGATGCGAGAGATTAGCGCTTGTTGTTGCTAAAACATGGCCCGGTATTATTTCGCAAATTTGTTTAAATGTTTCGTTATCAGGAACCCTTATACCTACGGTTAGCATATTTGAGGTTATATAATCGGGGGTGTTTTCGCTTTTTTCGGTTACTATTGTCAGAGCTCCTGGAAAATATTTTTTGATTAACTGTTGGCCGGTTTTAGGTATCGGTTTTACGTAATTTAGTAAATGATAAATGTCATTTGACATCAAGATCAATGGTTTTTGAGCTTCACGTTTTTTGATTTGATATATTCGTTTTACGGCATTTTTGTTATCAGGAAGACATCCAAGCCCCCAAACCGTATCTGTAACAAAAGCAATTACTCCGCCATTATTTAAGGTGTTAATAATTTCATCTTTATTTTTTATCATACTTATAGATTCCTTTAATTTTATTTTACCACGTAAAACAAAAAAGCCCCGAAATCGGGACCTTTTTATTTGTGGAAATTTTGGGTTTATTTTTCTTCAGTATCTTCAGAACTTTCAGTATCTTCTGAGTCTTCTGTAATTTCTATTTCTTCATCTTCATCGTCATTATCGGCTTCGTTGGCTTCTTCTCTTTCTCCGATTTCTTCATCAGAAGGCTCATTTTCGTCATTTCCTTCTGTAATCTCAATTTCATTTTCGACGTTTTCTTCTTCTTCTTCTTTAGCTAAAGCTTTTTCTATTTCTGCTTCATCTTTTGCTCTGATTACAGGGATAGAAAGCATTAAAGCCATTTGATCGCCTTCTTGGTCGAAGTTTAGTTCCAATGCATCTTTGTCCATTTCAACGTATTTTGAAAGTAATTCGACTAATTCTTTTCTCATTCGTTGTAATAATTCAGGAGTAAGATTAGTTCTGTCTTGCATTAAAACCACACGCAATCTGTTACAAGCAACGTCTTTAGCGTTTTCTTCTTTTGATTCTGTTTGTTTGAATAGGCTAAGAACTTTATTACATAATTCTTTTAAAATGTTTTCGCTCATCTTACTTCTCCTTACCAATTAGGTTAGAGAAGAATTTCTTAACCTTAGCTACTACGCTTGTTTCTTCTTCAAGATTCAAGAATGGTACATCTTCGCCCATAATACGTTGAGCTACATTGCGATAAGCCATACCTGCTAATGATTTTTCTTCGTTAACAATAGGTTCACCTTTGTTAGTTGATGTAATAATACCTGTATCTTCTGGAATTATACCGATTAAATCTGTTGAAAGAATTTCGACAACATCTTCAACACTCATCATATCATTAGATTTGATAAGATTAGGTCTAACTCTGTTGATTAATAGTTTATAAGATTCTATTTCTTCTTTTGCTTCCAACAATCCAATAATTCTGTCAGCGTCACGTACTGCAGACATTTCAGGAGTTGTAACTACGATAGCTTCAGTTGCTCCTGCTACTGCGTTTTGGAAACCTTGTTCAATCCCTGCAGGACAGTCTACCAAAATAAAATCAAAATCTTTTTTTAGTTTTTCGCAAATATCTTTTAATTGTTCTTCTGTAACTGCGGTTTTATCTCTTGTTTGGGCTGCTGCTAATAAACATAAGTTAGGGTTTTTCTTATCCTTAACCAGAGCTTGTTTAAGTTTGCAGCGTTCTTCAACAACGTCAACGATTGTGTAAACAATTCTATTTTCAAGTCCTAAAAGCAAATCTAAGTTTCTTAAACCTAAATCTGTGTCAATCATTACTACTTTGTTTCCGGCTCTTGCAAGTGCGGTACCAATATTGGCATTTGTAGTTGTTTTACCAACTCCGCCTTTTCCGGATGTAATTACTATTACTCTGCCAGTCATTTATGTCTCCTTAATTCTCATCATGTAATTTTTTTATAACAATATTGCCGTTGTATGCAAAAGCTTCTTCCGGTATGTATTCGCAAGATTTTTGTACATACGGTATATTAATTGTATCCGGCCTTCTTGCAAAAATGTCGCCTATTCTGATTTGAACAGGGTTTAATTTTAATGCTCTGATTTTTGCAAAACTGTTGCCATCTGATCCGGCATGAGCAATACCGCCAAGGATACCCCATACTGTTATGTCACCTTTGGCAATAATTTCAGCACCCGGATTTACATCACCTATAACGATAATGTTACCATCGGATGAAATACTTTGACCTGAACGTATTGTCTTTTTTAAATATAATGTCGGTAAATTTTGTGCTTCATTAGCTTTTGCGAAATTTTCTTTGTCGCTTTCTTCAATAACAGGTTCAATTGTTGTTTCATCGTGTTGTAAAATTTCGTTTACTGATTGTGTTTCTATCGGTTCTTCGTTATTATAAGAATTTGATGAACCTTCTCCAAATATATTATCTAAAGCTTCAGAAACCTCTGTAGGAGTCTCTTTATCTTCAAATGACGGAGCTTCAACTTCGTTTGTAAATTCTGAAATCTTTATTTCTAAGGCTGTTGCAGAATCTAAAGTTTCTGTTGAACTGGTACTGATAAAAGCTAATTGTGAATCCATAAGCTCAACTAATGCCTTAATACTTGTTAATTCCGCTTGTGATAAATCAACAGAACCTAATTTTAAACAAATGTGTTTTTCTTTAGATTCCGGCATGTCTAAAATCCTTGAAAGTTCATAAATAATTTCAGAAGTTTTTTTCGTATTGGTTAAATCAACGATAAAACCGTTCTCTACATATCCCTTATCCATTTTTTCCTTTCCCAAAAATTCGGTTACATGGATAAAGTACACTAAACAATTATAGACTTCAAGGAAATTGTTATTTTTTGTTAATTTTCGTATCGGGTATTTTAAATCACCCCAACTCTACCTTTATCTCTCAGCAAAACAATACTTAATTGTTTTACTTTGGCAGAGTCCATCCAGGGAGGGGAAAAATTGTACCACCCCAACCCCCAGCCCCTCCCCATCTAGGGAGGAAATCACCTTCGTTTTAATTGTAACAAAATGTAAATATAAATTTAAAACGGCTGAAACCCTGTTAATAATGCCCTATATGATATGATGTGGTGGGGTGGGGCAATTTTTAAACGTTTAAATACTTTATATATATGGATGATATAATATAAGGATGTAATATGGGCATTGATGGTGTTAATGGAGCCGGTGGTTCCCAGTCGCAAGATTATTTATTCCCAAAACGAGATGGTGTTGGTTATGAGCATTTTAATATAAAAGAGAGTTTATTTACAAAGCTTGATACGGATAAAAGTGGTACTATTTCTGATGATGAATTAGTGAAATTTTTTAATTCAAATGAAAATATAAAAAACACAAATGAGTTTAGAAGGTTTAAACAAGTATTATTTTTCTCTGAACGGACAGTTAATAAGTTTTTTATAACTGATATAAATTATGATGGTAAAACTTCAGGGTTAGAACAAGAGCGATCACAATTCGCTCAAATGTACCGACAAACAGTTCCAAGAGTATTAAAGGATTATTTTCCAAATGTAGAGCATCCTTCAGGTTATGATTTAAAAACATGGGGTGATAATTGGGTTAGGGATACATACCCTGGGCGTGGTCAAATTGCGTTAGCAAAAAAACATGGTGTTGATTTGACCGATGAACAGGTGCAACTGTTATATGACGCTAGTCTTATTCAAATGAATAAGTGGTTATTTAAAGATTTGTCTTTATATGAAACAACAAGTAATACTTCCTATACAAGATTAGTTACCGACGAAGAAACAAGTTCTTGTTGTGGGGGTGGTATTTCTGCGCCGCCTATAGGTTCACAAGTTACAGCGTGTCCTCGAAAAGAAGTTCCAAATTTTGAAAAGATGGAAGAAAATTCTTTTGCTGAATTTAAATCTCTTTATGATGCTAATAATATAACAGAACATACAATATTTAGATCCATTGGTAATGTTGGTTATAATAATGATTATGAGGTCAAAAATCGACTAGCTTGGGCTACATTTGACACAAAGTCAGAAGCTGAAGTCCGAGTAATGACCCAAAGACAATATGCCGAATATCAAGCAGAGTGGCAAAAGGTACGTGATATGTCGGCTGCGGATTATCGAGAATTGTTAAAACCTGAGAATGCACAAAAAAGGGCCGATTTTGAAAAAACATCGTTAATGACTGTAGATCAAATTGTTCAATATATTGATATTGTTGAAGAAGTTTGTCAAGTTGATTATGATTCAAAAGGTTGGCAGATGACAAGTACACAATTTAAAGATGTTTGTGCACGAGTAAATGGTAACACTCAAGATGAAAATATTTTGACCGGTAAAACCAGGGCTGATATTCCGCCGGAGAGACTGCCATTACTTAAATATTTAGAAGATAACGGATTATTATTAGATCAGTTTAAAGAATCTGACGATTTGGATGATATGGATATTTAGATATTGGATTTACATCTTTTAATAATTTTGTTATCATGTTTTTATGCGCGATAGTTTTAAGTATACGTGGATAGTTTTATGTATTTGTTGTGGCTTTGCTGTGTTGATGTCGCTGATTCCTTTTGCTGCTTGGCAAAAAGCGTATATGGCAGAATATCATAGAATCAAATCGGAACCACAACAAAGGATTGATGCCACTTTTCAGTATCTGGATGGGGTTGAGAATGTTGTAACTCCGGAGCAGTTTTATAATAAGATGCTTGAAGATTCTCAAAATCCCACTTTAAAACAAAAACTAATTACGGAAGAATATAAACCTAAAAAAACTGTCAAACCGTATCAAAAACCTTTATTTTTACGTGATAAAAATCACCCCGAAAAGATAAAACCTTATCGCTCAAATTGGTGGAATTTTAATAAATAAAAGCGTTATCTAATAGTTTGATTTCAAATTGACTTCCGGCGGGTATTGTAATATTTTCACCTTTTGTTCCGATTGCCGTAATAGGAGATAAAATAGTGCAAATTGAATAACCTGCAATTCCTATTACTGTTGGTATTGGCGAAAATATGACTCCGATAGGATTGTTAGCTAGTTTGCCGGAAATGTTGCGGGATTTTTTATAGAATTTTTCTCCGTTATTTACTTGGTTTGCTATACCTTTTAAATATTTGCGTTTCCCTTTTATGTTATTGAAAAATATTTTTTTATGGTTTGCTTTTGTTATTTTTCCGTTTAGGGTATAGTTTTTTCCATTATAATTCATTGCTGTTATTTTTAATTCAACAAGTCCTCCGTTACCTGTTATTTGTGGTTGGTGAGAATCTGTAATCATAGCTGTTATTTTTGTGCCTGATGGAATTGTTACGTATTTTTTATAAACAGGTAAGGTTGTTGTAAATGAAACGAGAGTTCCTTCACTTAGCCAATCCGAAATTTTTTGGTTCGAATTTGCTTGGAATTTTGTTCGTTTGTTTATTTTTATTGCGTCTTTTGGGTCGACTTTTGTTATTGTCGGTTTGGTTTCTTGAGAAGTCTCTTTTGGGATGGTGGTATTATTTTTATACGCAGGTTTTGATGATGCCGGAACCTTTGGTAAATTTGGTAAAACTTCATTTTCTAACTTTGTTGAATTATATTTTTGTTTAATTTCAGCATCAATTGAAGTGTCAAAATTTAGTGCTAACACTTGATTATTAGTAAATAGGGTTATTAAGACAAAAAATATGATATAAATGTTTTTCATTAGTAGCCTTTATTAATTAAAAATAGCATGTCTCAAAAATTATGAATGAAATTTTTAACATGCTATTTTTATATTAATTCTTATAATTTATTTCAATAAATCATTAATAGCTTTAGCTGCTTTTTTACCTGCGCCCATTGCGTTAATTGCGTTAGAGGCTCCAACAGGGGCAACGTCTCCGCCGGCGTATACACAAGGTAAGTTTGTTGAACGAGTGTTTGCATCAACTTCAATATAACCTTTTGAATCCGTGATAATTTCTAAACCTTCAGCTTCTGCTGATTTTTGGATAATAGGGTTAGGACCTGTACCTAAAGCTACGATTACTGTATCAACGTCTTCAATTACATATTCGCCGGTACCGACTGGTTTTCTTCTACCTGATGCGTCAGGTTCTCCAAGTTCCATAACCTCAAATTTCATACCGCTTACATAACCTTCGTTTTCAAGAATTTCGACAGGTGCGTGTAAGAATTTGAATTGAACACCTTCTTCTTTCGCGTGTCTGATTTCTTCTAAGCGGGCAGGTAATTCTTTTTCAGTTCTTCTGTATAGAATAGAAACTTCTTCAAATCCTACACGTACTGCAGTTCTTGCTGCATCCATTGCAACGTTTCCTCCGCCAATAACTGCAACTTTTTTGCCGACTTTAAGAGGAGTTACACAATCTCCTTGACCTGCACCCATAAGGTTTACTCGTGTTAAAAATTCGTTAGCTGAGAATACACCGTTAAGATTTTCGCCCGGAATATTCATCATTTTTGGTAAACCTGCGCCTGAACAAATGAATATTGCATCAAATCCATCATCTTTTAATTGTTTTAATGTAATAGATTTACCTACAATAACGTTTGTGTGGAATTTTACTCCCATAGCTTTGAGATTCGTAATTTCTCTGTCCAGAATAGTTCTAGGAAGTCTGAATGGTGGAATACCATAACGAAGAACACCGCCTAGTTTGTGTAGAGCTTCAAACACAACAACCTCGTGGCCGGCTTTTCTAAGATCTGCCGCTGCTGTAATTCCGGCACAACCGGAACCTACTACTGCAACTTTTTTACCTGACGGTTTGATTTCTGTAGATTCGGCTTCTGTGTTGTCGCCAACATATCTTTCAAGTGCTCCGATAGCAACTGGTTCACCTTTAATACCTAAAATACAATTGCCTTCACATTGTCTTTCTTGAGGACAAACTCTACCACAAACTGACGGTAACATGCTTGTTTCGCGAATGATTTTGCCTGCTTCTTCCAAATTATCTTCTTTTAATGCTGCAATAAATTGCGGAATTTGTATATTTACAGGGCAACCTTGTACGCAACGTGGGTTTTTACAATTTAGGCATCTTGACGCTTCTAATTTTACTTGTTCCGGTGTTAAATTACTTTCCACCGCGTTGAAATTTGAACGTCTTTCTATTTTATCTTGTTCTTGTACTTTTTGTCTTTCAACAGCCATAATCTTATCCCTTCTTATATAGTTAACTTTATCAATCAACAATATTTTAATAAAAACACATTATGAGTGCAAGTCTTGATTATTTGTGATAGAATTTATATAGTTATAGATAAGATTAGGGGTGGAAAATGATATTAGAAATAGTTATTTTGTTATTGACAATAATTATTACCGGTTTGAGTGTATGGTTGTACGCTTCAAAATTATATGATAATAAAATGTTGGCTTTGAAAGAAGAAAATTTAAAATTAAAAAGCCAGATTGGTTTGAATGAAAATATAGTAAATGAAGTGAAGCTTGCTTTTTCACAAATTGCTCAAGATTCTTTAAAAACTCAGCAGGAAGCGTTATTAACAGAACATTCTAATGATTTGAAAACAAAGATGGAATTATTTAAAGCCGAAGAATTGACGCCTGTGAATCGTTTGTTAAAAGAATTTAAAGAAACCATTGATAATTATCAAAATGCTCATAAAACAGAGTCTTTGGAAATAAAAAATGCGATTGCTACCGCTGAAAAATATGCAAAAGCGCTTACAATGAATCAAAATTCTAAAGGCGAGTTTGGTGAAGATTGGCTTGAACAGATTTTTAAATTTGCGAATTTGGAAGAAAATGTACATTATACAAAACAATTTGTTTCTGAAGGTGCTAAACCGGATTTTGTTGTTAATCTTCCTAATGATAAAAATATTATTATCGATTCAAAGGTTATTTTAAAAAATTATATTGAATATAAACAGTCAGATGATAGTGATATTCTTAAAAAATCATTTATTACAGATTTGAATAATTGTATAACAAATTTAGCTAAAAAGAATTATGAAGAAATTGACGAATTAACTCAGCCGGGTTTTATTTTAATGTATGTGCCGGTCGAAGCTTGTGTTAATTTGATTTATACGGATTATGATTTTAGAAAAGTCGTTGAATTAGCGCATTCTCGTAATATTATTATCGTCGGGACCTCGTCATTATTAGTTACATTGAGATTGGTTAATCAACTGTGGGCATCTCAGGTTCAGTATGATAGTGTGAAAAATATTATTACTGTTGGTGAAAATTTGTATAATAATATTGCTTCTCACGCGCAGAATTTATTGAATATTCAACAGCTTGTGGATAAAGCTTCTACTGGTATTAAAACTGAACTAAGTCGTTTTACCGCAAAACGTAATGGCAGTATTTTTAAAGAGGCTGAAAAACTTAAACAATTCGGGATATCTTCAAAAGAATTAAAATTAGGTAAAAAAATTGTTGAAAATGCAATTCCTCAAGAGTTTTTAGTTGAGGATGTCGTAGAGTCTGAAGATATTGAAGTTAGTATATAGGAGACTATAATGTCGGATTTTAAAGAAAATAATAATCTTATTGGTTTTGATGGAGTTATTGGTCGCAGAAATTTTATTGTAAATATTTTGTGGATTGAGTTAATTGAAGCTTTGCTGTATTCAACAGTGTTAATTTATATGATTTTCCTTAATCCGGATTTTATGGCGCAATTTAAATTGGGAGCCCAAATGCCTCATTGGCATAATTTATGGGTTGTGGGTATTGGGGCTTTTAGTTCTTGTTTGTATTTCCCAAATATTTTACGCAGATTGCGTGATATTCAGGCAAGTGAAGATTCTTCAAAAACAAATTTGATGGCCTTGTTTTTAACTGTAATGATTTTTGCCTGTTATTTGCCGTTTTTGAATTTAGGTAAATTTTTGCAATTTTTCATTATTATATGGTTGGTTTTTCAACAAGGAAAAATTACCGGAGCAAAACCTAAAAATGAACTTATAAAGTTTAACTGGGGTGCGTTTTTATGTACTTGGGTGTGGGGAATTTATAACAAAGCTTGGATAACATTATTGATGTTACCTTTGATGTTAACTGCGGCATGGTTTCCATTTATGCTTATATGTGGTTTGAAGGGCAATGAGTGGGCTTATAAAAATTATAAAACTTCTGATATTGTGAATTTTCATAAATCTCAAATAACTCAAACAAAAGTGTTAATTTTTGCTTTTCCTATCTTGCTTGTAATATGCGGTATATTGATTACTGTTGTTTCTGTAATAAGTTTAGGGATGTATGCTGAAAAAAATCCTGAATTTGTTAAAAATATGGAGTCAAAAGCTTTGCAAATGGAAACTTCTATGGCTAAGTCAGGTTTTGATAATATTGTATTGACAGACAATGAATACAAGTTTTATATAAACCCAAAAATATGGGTAAAATTGTCAAAAAAACAAAAATCATCAATGTTTCAATCAGCGGTAGCTTATGTTTATTCTGAATTAAAATTAGAAAAACCAAAAGATAAGAAAGCTTTATTTGAGCAAAGTTCAGAAATTTCCGGCATGGTAAAGATTTATAGTTCATTTAATAATGAATTGTTAGGTGTTTATAAACTTACATCAAAAGAGGTTCAAGAGGCTTTTGAAAAAATTGGTGAAAAAGGCGGGTTTAAAAGATATTATAATTTGTTGCAAAATGCTTATGAGTTCAACGAGTATCCGTCATTGCCGTAATGAGTTGATGTTTTAAAATGCGTTGGTTTGACAAGCCGGTAATAAATAAAATATTTCTCTTGTACAATTTGTATGTTCCTGAAACGCGTCTTGCATAAAACTGGTGCATACTCGCTCGAGTCTATCCGGGAAGGTGGTTAGTTTTGCCAAATTTCATTGTTGCCATAACATACTCCCTTGTGGGAATTTGCAAAATAAGTTATAATTATAAAGGAAGTTTGCAACACGAAAAGGGGAGTAAAATATGGTAAAGTTCAGTAATAGTAAGTGTTTTTTGGGGTGGGTAACCTCTAATAGCCTTGTGCTAAGATTTTTGGCAACTCTCCAAAATTGTAAGTTTTATGAGATTCTTCGCTTTCGTCATCCTGAGGGCTTTAGCCCGAAGAATCTCTTAGGTTGCGCTCAGAATGACGTTGTTAGAAAAAGAGTTGCTTTTACGCTAGCAGAGGTGTTAATTACTCTTGGTATTATCGGTATAGTTGCAGCGATGACGTTGCCTACTTTAATAAATAAAATTAGTGATAGAGTTACTATTAATAGGTTACGCCAGACTTATTCTTTATTTTCTAATGCACTTGAACTTGCTCAGAAAGAGTATGGTGAAATCTCTCTTTGGGGTTCTTCTGAAACTATTTATGATCATGACGAGTTGTATTTTAGACGTATTACACAATTTTTAAAACTAGCGCAGGATTGTGGGCGTGCAAGTTTGTTAACTGTCTGTGGAAATACTGGATGGTATTCGAGCTATAATAACTTAAGTGTAAGAAAAAGTTATCCAGGACCAAATCATGGGCGTGCCGGGATTTTACCAAATGGTGTAAGGTTTTATATTTATGCTGACAATATGAACAATAATAAAAATTGGGGTGTTTATGCCACAATTGGTGTTGATGTTAATGGTAAAACACTGCCTAATTCTTTAGGGAAAGATGCTTTTGTATTTTCAATAGGAGATCAATCAAATGCTTGGTCTCATAATAAAAAAGCTGTTTTATATCCTTCTGGACAGTATTATGATAGAACAAAAAGCTATTGTCTTGAGGGGAATACCGCGACAGCTTGTACATATTGGGCGTTGAAACACAATAATCTAGATTATTTATATTGCAGAGAAAAACTTGGAGTTAACGGTCCATTCTCGTGCGCTCAAGCTAAAAAGCAGCAATGATATATTATTTAAGGTTTTTATCAATAATCCTGCAGGCTGATGCAATAAATTCTTCACAAGGACGGTCTTGGTAATACTGTTCTGTACGTTTTGATGGAATTGGTGAATCTGCACCTTCTTCTAGTCCTAACAATTCTCTACAAATTATTGAGCCATTTTCTTCTTTAAATTCTTGTGCAAGTTTTTGGATAAGTTCGTAATGTTGTGCCTTGGTTTCGTCGTTATTGTTTTCGATGTATCCGCGTTCTAATCCTGCAATCATAAACATTGCACTAACGGCACCGCAAACTTCTCTCAATCGCCCCATTCCTCCGCCAAAAGAGGAGGATAGTTTGAGCGCTTTTTCTTCATTAAATCCATATTTTTGTGCGTAAGTTAAAAACACTGATTGTGCACAGTTATATCCGTTTGTAAAATTGTCTCGTGCGATTTGTTCGTTTGTTTTCATTGGTGTTTCCTTAGATGAATAATTTGTATAAAATTACTGAAACTGATGTTGCTAAATTTAATGATTCAACGGTTTGTGCCATTTCTATTTTTACAGATGTTGTTGAAAATTTTATTAATTCTTGAGATAGGCCGTTAGCTTCAGAACCAAACATTACAACAGTCGGGAATTTTGCTTCAAAAGTTTTTAGCATGTTGTTTGTTCTTGGTAATGTTGCAATTCTTTCAAAGTTTGCAAATATCATAGAAAGTTCTTGGAAATCTTTTATTTCTATAATAGGTAGTTTCCATAAATTGCCAACTGACGCTCGCACACACTTTGGATTGTAGATGTCCACACTTTCTCCGTATAAAACAATCGCATCAGCACCAAATGCTACTGATGATCTGATAATTGTTCCTAAGTTGCCTAAATCTTTTATATCTTCTAATAGAACAACTTTTTTTGAAGCTTTTAAAATGTTTTTATCGTAGATTTTTTGTAATCCGATAGCGACGGATTCCGGAGCGGAGTCTGTTGTTCCAATCTTTTTTAATACTGTTTCGTTTGTTTCAATAATTAAATCTTTTGCAAATTTGTATTCGTCTTTTTTTGATTTATCGACAAATATTTTTTCTATAATAATTCCGCTATCAAAAGCTTCTCTAATTGCTTTAAAACCTTCTAATAAGAATTTCCCGCTTTGTGTACGGTATTTTTTTTGCTGAAGTTTGACTGTATCTTTCACTAATTCATTATTTACACTTGTTATTTCCATTAAATAACCTCAAATTCTTTTAACTGTTCTTTTTCTGTTTCTGATAACATTTCAAAATTAATCAATTTGCTTTCATAATTCATTTTAACAAAAGAATGAATTTTATTATCTTTAAAGTAGCAAGAATTTTCAAGTCTTATGCCAAATAATCCCTCTTTGTATAATCCGGGTTCAATTGAAAAACACATCCCGTCTTTGATTGGGGTTTTTGCAAGTTCACTTGGGCTGAGGCTTGGAGGGTATTCGTGTACATTAATCCCTATGCCGTGTCCTAGGCCGTGATTAAATATAAAACCTTCACAATCTTGCGTATTGAAGAATTCACGAGTTGCTTGGTCTATTTCAAACCCGTTTATAGAGTCGTTTGAGTGTGTTTGTGTAAAGTTATATGCCTGTAAAAATGCTTTTAAAACAAGAGTATAAATCTTTTTGTGTAATTGTGTAGGTTCACCTTTAACGAAAACTCGGGTTATGTCAGTTGCCAAACCTCCCTCAAAGTATCCTCCGCAATCTATTAATATTAAACTCCCGTCTGTTATAATTTCGTCTTTAGAAGATTTAGAATAATGTGCCAGTGCAGAATTTTTATCTTTGGCGACAATTGAATTAAAACTCAAACCCAATGCGCCTTGGTTTTTGAATTCGTGAGCAAGTTTTACGGCGATATCATATTCTGAGATGTTTCCGCTGTTTAAAATATATTCGCGAATTGCTTTCATTGCATTATCTGTCTTATTAAACGCTGATTTTAAATGCTCGATTTCCGCATCGGTTTTTTCTGCTTTCATTATTTGAACCGGATTTGATATGAGTTCTTTTGCTTTGTCTTTTATTAAATTATAATCGTAGGCATTTATTTTAGATTTGTCTACTAAAATTTCTTTGTTTAAACTTTTTAAAAAATCACTTAGATTTTCTAATTTGTCTTGGGTAAATAAGATAGCATTATCTTTTAGAATAATAGCTTTGGCCTTTATTTTTGCACTAAAAACTTGTGAAAAGTCTCGCATATTAAATATATATGAAACTTCATCCAGATCTGTCAGATAAATAGCTTGGTTTAGTGATAAATTTTGCGAAAGCTTAGTGGCTTTTTCTTCGGCAGATAATCCGGTGTATTTTATATCTAATGAGGTATTACTTGGCGTATTATTGTTTTTATCATTATCTAAAGGGTCTATTTCTAATAATTTTGTCTTACATTTTTCTTGTATTGTTTCATACATTTTTTGAGTAATTTTTTTTGCAAAAATACCCAAAGTCTCATCTTTCGGAATTTTTGTAAATAGTATATCCGAAAATTTTTGACCGGTCTGGAGTTTTATTACGGTGACTAGATCGTGATTTACCTCTAAATCTGCTTGGATATGATATCTCCCGTCTACAAATAAATATATTGTTTCAGGCGTTACCAAAGCCTCTCCTGTTGAACCGGAAAATCCTGTTAATTTGTATCGCGAGTTATTATCTAAAGTGTTATATTCGACTAAAAATTCATTTGTAGCATTTACTAATAGATATTTCAACCCGTTAGTCAGCATAAACTCTCTTATTTTAGTAATATTTTTCATAATATTGCTCTAAAATTATTCAGCTTCTTTTTTGTCATAAACTCGGATCAAATGCCAACCAAATTGAGTTTGTACAGGTTTGGAAATTTCACCTACTCTTAAAGAGAATGCAACATCTTCAAATGGTTTAACCATCGCACCTCTGCCAAATGTGCCTAAATCACCTCCGGTTCTTCCTGATGGGCATAAAGAGTATTCGGTCGCAGTCTGTTCAAACGATTTACCATTTTCAATTTGTTTTAATAACATTAATGCTTCGTCCTCTGTTTTTACTAATATGTGACTTGCTTTTACTTCTATAACTTCATTTGCCATAAGGTATCCTCCAGTACTTTTATTAATATTATAAAATAAAAAGGTTTGTCTTGCAATATATAACAAAACAAACCGGAAGTTATAAAACATGAAAAATTTTCTGAAGTAAGTGTAAGTTCAAAAGCGTTTTAAACCAAACCGCAAAAAGATAAATCTTGTCGCAACCCCGAAAAAGTGCTTGGACGTTTTGAACTTACATATATATGATAAACTGTCATGCTATATTTTTTCACCATCCCATAGGATAAATTTTTTATGCCTTTCATGCCTATATGATATTAATTCGTAAGGATTAATATTTTTTTTCTCTTCTATTGCTTGATTTTAAAAATTGTTTATAGTAAGATTGTTTTGTGCAAGTTTTACTTGTGCGGAAGTAGCTCAGTTGGTAGAGTATCTGCCTTCCAAGCAGACTGTCGCGAGTTCGAGTCTCGTCTTCCGCTCCATAAAAAAGCCTTAGGACAAAAGTCCAAGGCTTTTTTATTTTGCAAAGACAGCCTCTCACTCGTATTTGTTGCTCGTGCTGCTCGCAACAAATGAAGTTCTACCCTAAAGGGTATCCGCCTGCGTAAGACTCGTGCTGTTCGTCAACGCAGGCGGGGAGTCTCGTCTTCCGCTCCATTTTAAAGGTCCCGTAAAGGGGCTTTTTTATTGCGTGAATTCTTGTCATTCCGTACTTGATACGGAATCTATCAATGTTAATTTGTAGGTATTTTGTTAGGTTTCATTCAACCTACAATTCTCGTCAATGCAGGCGGGGAGCAACTTTGCAACTGTGAGTGAATATTTTATTTTTCATTATTGGGGGCAAAAAAATATATTTTTATGTTTTATATCGACCATGAATCTTTTAACTTATTCTAATGTTAATTTTTCAGGTGGTATAAATACCATTAATAACGGTGTGCAATTATTTAAGCCGTTTGTCGTAAATCATAAGACTCTTGGGCCTTTGACTTTAAAAATCAGTAAAGAGCCTAGTCTTGTTAATGGTTATGATATTACAGTCAGTGATAAGTTTAAAAAAGTTTTGGGACATGAGGCATTTAGTGTGTTACCCGAACATAAGATGATTGTTGGGCAAATGGTTGAAGTGTTGTCTGAGTATCGTAAACAAGGACGGAGAAAAGGGTTTAATTTAGGGGAGTTATTACACCTTTCTTTAATTAAATTTATGAATGATAACGATTTTAATAAAATGGATTTACATTCAAAAGCTTCTGCGGTCTATTTTCATAGCAAGTATAAGTTTGAACCCAGTATCGTGGATAAATTCGACGGAAGAAAGGTCTTGTCGTCTATAGTAAAGGATAAGGCAAAAGGTTTTGAAAAATTTGTGGCTAAGGCGCAAGAGTTGTTGGATGTTGTTAAAATAAATTGTCGATTACTTTGCGAGAATGACGTTTTTAAATCTTTAAACAAGCTTACTAAAGAGTATATTGAAAAAAGTGTTGCAGATAAAAATTCAAATCAAATTCATTCTTTTGAAGGTGGGTTTGGAATGACTTTATTAAAAGAAAATATTAAGCGCGAAGCGGATTTTTTCAATAAATTGTATAAAAAGCACGGGATTAATTATTCGGTTTTATAATACATAACTTGTCGAATTGTTTATGCGGCTGATAAATCGGTGAATTAATCTAAAAGTTAACGCTAAAGTTTGTTTTATATGTTAACAAAAATAGAGTTATTTGAGTTCGCTAAATTTTTTTATTAATTTTTAAGTTTACTAACCGAAAATCTTACGTGAGTTATATAATTGTTTAATTAAAAATTCAATCATAATGATTACTTAATAAAAATTTACAAACATGATGAAAGTATTTATTTTTCAACTATTTTAAACCCGTCTTGTATTAACTAGTTGTGTGGTAAGTTTAGAAAAACAAACAACAAGCACATGTGTTAAGATAGCTTAAAAATGTCTCTAAAAGTGCTTGCAAACAAATATTTAGCCCGTATTATTAAAATAGCCCCATGGGTGTGGGCTGTTTACAAAGCCGAAAATGAGGAAAATATGGCAAAAGATGTAATAGAATTAGAAGGTACGATTATAGAATCAATGCCTAATGCAATGTTTAGAGTAAAACTCGAAAACGATCATGAAATTTTAGCACATATCTCAGGTAAAATCAGAAAAAACTTTATTAGAATTTTACCAGGTGATAAAGTGAAAGTCGAAATGACTCCGTATGATTTATCAAAAGGACGTATTACATTTAGACTTAAATAGACAAAGAGCACGCGTGCTGTAGTGTTCATTCAAAACGAAATCTCACGTACAAACACATAAAAAGGAAAAGAAAATGAAAGTAAGATCATCAGTAAAGAAAATTTGCGACAAATGCAAATGTATCAAAAGAAAAGGAAGAATCGCTGTAATTTGCGAAAATCCTAAACACAAACAAAGACAAGGTTAGTATTACGCATAGTGATAGTTTAACAATGTCAACCAAGGCCGAAAAATCAAGCGGTCAAACAATTCAAAGAGTTTAATAAACTCACAACCACCTGAATTTGCGAGGTTAACAGCAGATGGTGAGGAAGTATTTAAGCCTCATACCAAAAAAAATCTAACAACAAGAAAAGGAGAAAAATAAATGGCAAGATTAGTAGGGGTAGACCTACCTCGTAACAAAAGAATGGAAGTAGCGTTAACTTATATTTTCGGTATAGGTCCAACTAGAGCTAAGAAAATTTTAGCAGCTACAGGTATTTCACCAGATTTAAGAACAGATGATTTAACAGAAGAAGATATTAGATTGTTACGTAACGAGTTATCTAATTACAATATTGAAGGTGACTTGAGACGTGAAATAACAATGAATATTAAACGTCTTCAAGAAATTGGTTCATTCAGAGGAATGCGTCACAAACGTAAACTTCCATGCCGCGGTCAAAGAACAAAAACAAATGCAAGAACTCAACGCGGTAAGAAAACTGGTCCAGTTTCTAAAAAGAAATAGTAAGATGTAGGCAATAGGCCTCAGTAATAGGAAATATAATTAACTAAGATAAAGGAAATAAAAATGGCAAGACCACAAAAAACTAAGAAAAAAGAAAAGAAAAATGTATTGCAAGGGGTTGTACATATTCAGTCAACTTTCAACAATACAATAGTAACTTCTACTGATACTCAAGGTAATGCTATTGCTTGGGCAACAGCAGGTGCTTCAGGTTTCAAAGGAGCTAGAAAAGGTACTCCATTCGCAGCTCAATCTGCTGCTGAATTGGTTGCTAAAAAATCAATAGATCAAGGTATGAAAAAAGTTGAAGTTCATATCAAAGGACCTGGTTCTGGTAGAGAAACAGCTATCAGAGCTATCCAAGCTGCAGGTTTGGAAATTACTCTTATCAAAGATGTAACTCCAATTCCTCACAATGGATGTCGTCCACCTAAAAAACGTAGAGTATAGTACATGTATTAATTAATACATGTATCTGCTCAAAAAGTAGTACATATCGCGGGGGCTTGCGTAAGTAGTCCATTCGCAAACCATAGATGCCCCGCACAAAACAAAGGAGAAAAAAATGGCAAGATATACAGGGCCAACTAACAAATTATTCAGAAACAAAAAAGTTAAGGATTTGTCTAACAGAAAATTAACTTCATCAATGAGACAAACAGCTTCTGGTCAACACGGTGCTGTTAGAAAAAAACTTTCTGAATATGCACTTCACTTAGCTGAAAAACAAAAAATCAGATTCACTTATTTAGTAAGTGAAAAACAATTCGTTAAATATTACAACGAAGCTGCAAGAAGAAAAGGTGTTACAGGTACTATTCTTTTACAATTATTAGAATCAAGACTTGATAACATTTTATTCAGAGCCGGTTTCGGTATCACTCGTAAGCAAACAAGACAAATCGTTAACCACGGTCACGTTCTTGTAAATGGTAGAAAAGTTGATATTCCATCATACTTGGTAAAAGCGGGTGATGTAGTAACAGTAAAATCAAGAAGTTCAAAATACTTAAACGATGTAATCGGAATGATTGATATGGCTTGTGCTCCAGCTTGGATGACAATCGATAAAGAAGCATTGAAAATTACATTTGACAGAATTCCTGAAAGAGAAGAATTAGATCCGGAAATCAAGGAACAACTTGTAATCGAATATTATTCTAAGTAGGAATTGTAAGTAGTAAGCATTAGCTTATATAACTAGCAATTAAGTAGAGTATAACTAGGAGAATAAAAGAATGGAATTAAAAATTAAATGTGTTAATACAGCGACAAGTTCTGACGGTTCACAATACGGCAAATTTGTAATCGAACCATTAGAAAGAGGATTCGGTACTACAATCGGTAATTCATTAAGACGTGTATTGCTATCAAGCCTTGAAGGTACAGCAGTTACAGGTGCAAGAATCGAAGGTATTACTCACGAATATACAGCAATTCCAGGTGTTTTGGAAGACGTAATCGATGTTATGTTAAATCTTAAAGGATTAGTTGTAAAAACTGATTCTAAAGAATCTCAACACTTAAGAATAGATGTAGATAAACCAGGTCCTGTTTTAGCAAGTGACATTCAATTACCTGCCGGCGTAAAAGTTGTTAACCCTGATTGGTTAATTTGTACAGTAGCAGATGGTGGTTCATTCCACGCTGATGTTATTGTAGATTCAGGTAAAGGATACGTTCATAATGACGTTCCAAGAGATTCAAAAGATGCTTCAATTGATATGTTGCCTATCGATGCAACATTCATGCCAATCAAACGCGTAAGCTACAATGTAGAAAGCGCTCGTGTTGGTGATGCATTAGATTTTGATAAATTAACATTAGAAATTTGGTCAAACGGATCAATTGATGTTCAAAATGCTTTGAGTCAAGCATCAAATCTTCTTATTGAACACTTTATGCAAATCGCTTCAATTACTGGTCAACCTGCTGTAGCAGTTGTTCCTCAAGTTGAAGAAGTTGTAGAAGAAGTTGAAGAACAACCTTCTATGACAATCGAAGAATTAGAGTTGTCAGTAAGAGCATACAATTGCTTGAAAAGAGCAAGCATCAATTCAATGGCTGAATTGTTGAAAAAATCAGAACATGATTTATTAAATATTAAGAATTTCGGTAAAAAATCATCAGATGAAGTTATCGAAAGATTACGCCACTTTGGTTTAGACTTAGCTCCAAGCCCAGTGGAAGAAGAAGACTTGATTGGATAATCTAGTCGACAGATAATACAAATTAAATTAAGTAAAGGATACAAAAAATGAGACACCAAACAAAAAAACACACGCTTGGTAAAGCGCAAGACCAAAGAAAGGCTTTGTTGCGCTCATTGGCTACTGAACTTTTTGTACACGGTGAAATCACAACAACTATGGCTCGTGCAAAAGCATTAAAACCATATGCTGAAAAGATTATCACTCTTGCAAAAAAAGGTGACCTAAATTCAATCCGCCAAGCTGCAAGATATATTTACAATAAAGAAACTGGTAAATACATGGATTTAGCTTCAGGTGAAGTATTTGAAGCTCCACAAGCTGATAAAAAATTGGCTTCTCAAACAGTTTTAAGAAAATTGTTTGTAATTATCGGAAAACAATATTCTGATAGAAAAGGTGGATACACTAGAATTTACCACTTACCACCAAGACGTGGTGACGCTTCAGAAATGGCACTAATTCAATTGGTGTAATAGCTGATGCGATATGCATTTGATGTTCAATATATTGGTAAAAACTATGACGGAAGTCAAATCCAATTCGAGGGAAAATCAGATGAAAATCCTCAAGGGATTCAAATAGGAAGAACCATTCAAGGTGAACTAGAAAATGCACTCAGTACATTGATATTAAGCGGGCGTAAGTCCAAAAATAATAAGGATGAAACGCTCGCAAAATATAACAACCGACCAGTAAAAGCAATTTTTTCCGGCAGAACAGATAAGGGTGTAAATTCCCTAGGACAGGTTGTTCATTTTGATACAGACGAAATGATTGTTGCTTCAAAGTTTCTCTATTCAATAAATGAAATTTTACCTGATGATATATCTGTTACAAATCTGCGAGAAGTTGATGGGAGGTTTCATGCTCAAAAGTCAGCAAAAAAACGTCATTATCGTTTTGAATTTATAAACAGAAGAATAAAAAACGCATTTGATGGTGATTTATTGAGGGTGAAATATCCAACTGATATTGAAAGGATGCAAAAATCTTTGAATTATTTATTGGGAGAACACGATTTCTCCAGTTTTAAGAGTTCCGGAACGCTTAACCCGAGCAAAATTTGCATAATATATGAAGCGAAAGTTTCAAGAGTCGGCGACAGGGTGATTATTGATATTGTAGGAAATAGATTTTTGTATAATATGGTAAGAACGATTGTCGGAACACTTCTAGAAATAGAAGGACATAATTTGCAACCTGAGCATATGAAAGATGTTTTGGAGGCAAAAGACCGCCAAAAGGCTGGTCGTACAGTTAGTCCATACGGATTAACATTAGTAAAAGTAATGTATTAAAATAATAAATGGAGAAATGCAATGAAAACATATTCAGCAAAACCTCTAGAAGTTGAAAGAAAATGGTATGTAATCGATGCTGAAGGCGAAATTTTAGGCCGTTTAGCTACTCGTGTTGCAAACATTTTGAGAGGTAAAAATAAACCTGAATACACTCCACACGTTGATACCGGTGATTTTGTTATCGTTATTAATGCTGCAAAAGTGAAAGTTTCAGGTAAAAAAGAAACTGATAAAATTTATTTACACCACACAGGATATCCGGGTGGTTTAAAATCAGCAAGTTTCAAAGAATTAATGGAAAAAGATCCAAGAATCGTTATTGAACATGCTGTACGTGGTATGTTACAACACAATACATTAGGTGCAGAACAATTTAATAAATTAAAAGTTTATGCAGGAGCAGAACATCCGCATGCTGCACAAAAACCTATCGTATTGGAAAAGGAGGCTAAATAATGGCAGATACTGAAATTAGAGCAACAGGCCGTAGAAAAACCTCAATTGCTGTTGTAAAATTGGTTAAAGGTAGCGGCAGAATTTTTGTTAACGGTAAAAAATTAAGAGATTATATCGGTAACAGACCTGCTATTGAAATGTTAGTTTACAGACCACTTGTTTTAACTGAAACTCAAGAAAGATATGATGTTAGAGTTAAAGCAGTAGGTGGTGGTGTTGTATCTCAATGTGGTGCAATCAGACACGGTATTTCAAGAGCATTGGTAAAATCTAATGAAGAATACAAAAATGTTCTAAAACTAGAAGGTTTATTAACAAGAGACCCACGTGTTAAAGAACGTAAAAAATATGGTAGAAAAAGAGCTCGTAAGAGATTCCAATTCTCAAAACGTTAATCTTTTCACAAAGGATACAAAAAGAACCGGCAAATTGCCGGTTCTTTTATTTTATAAAAATTACATTTTAGTAGTATGTTTTTCTTTTAGTAATCCTCTTTGTGCGAGATTATCAAGTATCCAGAATTGCATAAGGTTTCTGTAATCGCCCATAGCCGGTGAAAATGATGAAATATAAAGTTTAACTGTGTCATCATCTTTATTATACTTTAGTTTGTTTTTGGTTTTATCGATACCGAATTTCTTTTCTATTTCGGCCAATTCATCTAATTTTTTAGAAATTGTTTTAGGATCGATTGCTATGCCTGTTTTAAGTCTATCCGGTCTATATGCTGTCCAGTATCTGTGAGGATAATATGTTGAACGACATTCATTTACGTTTTCATTAAGTAGCATATCTTCAAACACATTATAGTCAATATCGTGGTAAGTTTGTTTAATATTTCGCCAATAAGGCCATAATTTTTCCGGTAGAATAACTCTAGGTTGAGAAATTAACTCTGCGAATGGGTCAAGTTCTTCCATATATTTCATAGAACCAATACCTACGATTTCAAAAGATTTAGAAAATTCTTCTAATATTCCAAGGTCATCTGCATAATCTGCCAGTACTTCAAGGAATGATGTAGCGCCTTTTCCTGAGTTTATGTAGTCTGTAATGACAGTTTTCTGCCCTGTCTTTTTCATATTAGCGACCATAGTTATAGGGTCTGCACCAACATCTTTTAAGTATCTTCTATAAGCTCTAATTTCTTTATCTGTTGGAGCTTCGCTAGCGCGTCTTCTTACTCCTTCAACTTTATCAGGCCAATACCAACGTTCAGAAAAAGCTACAAATTTGTAATCATTTATACCATCTTTCATCCACAAAGCTGTGTTAAGGAACCATTTAGGACTTCTGCCCAGACAAATGATAGGTTGGTCTTTATATTTTGTATAAATCTTGGATGTTTCAATAAATTTATCCATAACTTTTGGATCTTGTAATGGTAATCTAGCTTGATCCGGACGGTATAATTCTTGATGATTGATACACGGATTGGTGTGGAAATTTTTATACATGAGTCTGTGTCTTTTTTTGGTCCAATCAGTCATTTCCATGTATAGCTCGTGAGTGATATTATTAACTGATCTATTAGGGTTTGGTCTGCTAATATCTGTTATGTTGTTAATTTCTTTTGCTCTAAAATGAATATTTGCACCATAAGTAAACCCTGCTGGGACTTTGACATTAGCAATTGGAGATGTCTGCTTTTGAAGCTCGCCGCCTTTTTGTGAAATTTGGGGTTTTTGGGTATTGTAGTTTGTTAAATAAGGGTATTGTATTTTTGCTATTTTCATAAACACTCCGGAGATTAATTTTATATATATTTTTTTTAAAACCTGTAAAAATAATTTTTGCTAGTTACTTTAAAATAATAAAAACGGCGGGGATTTTTAATCCCCGCCGCCAATTTTTTGAAAAAGATAATTATATAATCATTTTTCCGTTTTCATAAATTAGTTTACCGTCAGCGTAGATTTTACCACCATTTTTCATATTTTTGATTAAATCCCAGTGTAGGCCTGACACGTTTTTGCCACCTGTTTCAGGATAAGATGCGCCGACAGCCATGTGTATTGCTCCGCCGATTTTTTCGTCAAATAGGATGTTTCCTGTAATTTCTTGGATTTCGTCGTTTGTGCCTATTGCAATTTCACCGATCCCACGGGAACCTTCATCCATATTAAGCATTGCGTTTAAGAATTCTTCGCCTTGTTCTGCTTCGGCTTTTACTACTTGTCCGTTTTCTATCCATAAGTGGACGCCTTGAGCGGAGTTGCCTCGGTAATTTTGTGGATAATCGAAGTAGATTTCACCATTAATGTCGTTTTCGACAGGTGATGTGAACACTTCGCCATCAGGGTAATTGTTCATACCTGAACAGCTAATCCATTTTCTACCTTCTACATTAAATTTGATATCTGTTTTTTCGCCGGTGATATGTAGTTCTTTTACGTTGTTCAAGTAGTTTGCCCACTCTGTTTGTTTTTTGTCTAACTCTTTAAGTTTTTCAACAGGATTTTCTATGTCTAAATAGCATGATTTGAATAAGAATTCAGCATATTCATCAAATGACATTTTAGCTTCTTGAGCGAGTGCTTGGGTTGGAACATCTGCAATAACCCATTTGGCAGTGCCTTCTGCAGAGCGTTTCATAAGTTTTTCTGATAAGTGTTTGGTTGCTTTTCCTCGTTTTGCAACTTTTGTCAAGTCTGCGCGGGCCATACTTTTTGTGTTTTGAGGTGCTCCCAAAGATATGTATTTGTCGACCACTTCGTATTCCAATTGTGTAATTGGGTCGATATAACTAAGTTGTTCATCATTAGCGTTTTTAATAAAGATTTCTGCTAAATCGCCAATACCTGTTCTGACGATTGGATTTCCACCACGTTCTAATACTCTTTTGTATAAAGCTTTTACAAGTGGTTTTGCTTCGATGCTTTCTGCTCTAATCATTACTAAATCGCCTTTTTGTACATCTGTAGAATAGTCTACAAGTACCTGTGCGTATTTGTCCCAAATATTGTTTTGCATATAATACCCTCTTTCTTTTGAGTTCATTTTAAACTATTTTTTTGTAATTGTAAATGGGGGGGGAGGGTAAATATTGGGCATTCTTCCCACAAGTATAACGCATCGTCATTCTGAGGGGGTAAATATATTTGTATCTTTCCGCCTTGCTCGACCCTCGTCATTTTGAGGGGGGTAAATAAATTTGTATCTTCTCGCCTCGCTCGACCCTCGTCATTCTGAGGGGGGTAAATATATTTGTATCTTTCCGCCTTGCTCGACCCTTGTCATTCTGAGGGCTTTAGCCCGAAGAATCCCATAAAATCCTATAGAAAGGAATAATAAGAGGTTCTTCGTTTCACTCAGAATGACTATAGGTTGGTGGTCATTAGTACCAATACATTTTCCCCGTTCAGAATGATGAAGGTAGGAATATAAGAGATCCTTCGCTTCTTCGGTGTTCGCAAAAAACAGCACCGCTCACACCGGCTCAGGATGACGTTGCCCTACCTCTCCTAGGAAGAGGTAGTTTTACGTTATCCCTTGTTATGCCACCATTCGTCATTCCGTGCTTGATACAGAATGGCGTGTGGTTGTTAAAAGTCTGTTATACCTAATAAAATAACTATATTCTGCCGGTTTCTTTTGTCGCGATAATCAATCGATAATATAATTCTAATTCGTTGTCGGTAGCTTTTTTTATGATATCTAATAATTCTTTTCTTAATTCTAAACCTTGTTTAAGATGACCAAATGTAAACAAATCTTTAATTTCTACATCAAGGACTTTTGCGATTTTTTCGATATTTTCTTCTTTAGGTAATTGACCACCATTTTCTAATTTACAAAGGTTTGTTGTCTCCATCCCAATTCGTTCAGCCAATTGCGTTTGTGTAAGCTTTTTGACTTTTCTTAACTCTTTTATTCTTAGCCCTAATTGTTTGCTTAAATTCCCCATAAATACCCCTTAATAATAAATTATCTCATATTTTTGTATTAAAAAATGGCACATTAGAATAATTACACTTGACAAATTTGGCACAATGTGACAACATGTATATATAAACTTGTTATTAATCCCCAAGAATTAATTAATAAGTTGGTATGTTATAAGAACTTTATGAAAAGAAAGGATTTCAAAAGTATGACAAAAAGATTCGGTTTTACTTTGGCAGAAGTATTGATTACTTTAGGTATTATTGGTGTTGTAGCAGCAATGACAATTCCAACATTGGTAGCTAACACAAACGGTGCAAAATTCCGTTCACAATTTAAGAAAACATTATCAACATTGAACCAAGCAGGTTTGATGGCTCAAGCACAATACGATTTTGACTATGCAGGTCTTAATGCTGCTTGTAATGGTACTGTAGCAAATGCAGCAAAAGAAGATCCAACAAGTGATTTGACTATGTGTGCTTTATTAAACGGTACATTGACTGGTCATTCATATATTGGTGCAGCTTCAAACTTGAAAGATTCTGCAAGTAATGCATATAAATTTAATAATGCTGAAGGTGGTAAAGCTCTAACTCTTAATACTGCAGATGATTATAATGTTTACACTTTAGCAGATGGTTCAGTTGTTGGATTCCCTTCAGCTATGGCAGGCGGTTGTACATTACAACTTGGTCAAGTTGTAAATACTGATACGTTAAAAGCTGGGACAAAGGATGAAACGACTGGTGCTATTACGGGTGCCGGCGGTTTAAATGGTTGTATTGGTTTTATCGATGTAAACGGTGTAACTTTACCTAATAAAGAAGTTTCTTGTTCTGGTGATGGTACAGCTGCACTTACTCCAGAAACACCTTGTGCGGTTAAAAATAATGCGACTAACTTAACAGATATTTTCCCTGTTGTATTCCACGATGCAACAGTAGAACCAGCAACAAACGCTGCAAAATATGTATTAACTTCAACAAAATAAGCTTAAATAAAATGTCAAGTAACCGAATTACTTGACATACGCTTTACATTATATAGGGACGGAATTCACCTTCCGTCCCTTTTCTCTTGTATACTATGTAAAATTATTCCCTCTCCTAGAGAGAGGGTAGTGTGAGGGGTCGATAAATTTTGAATTGGAGGTGTTTTCTACCAATGTGTACGGGTAAGTGTTTGTTTCCCGTTTTTATCATACATTTTATCTTTGTACCAAACACCTTGGAATTGTTTATCTGGGCCAAACATATATTGCAAATCCTTTGATACAAAGTAAATTGCGCTACTTAATTTCCCTTTTCTGTTATATTGCATAGAAGTGTATGGGAAATTCGGGTATTCATCAGACATTAAATCTGTATAATACATTTTCCCAAATGGTGAATAATAAAAAGCTTGGCGCGGATTATTTTTGTATTGGATTGCATATATCATAAGAGTGTTATTCTTGTGGTAAAACGCGCAATATCTTGCATCTTCATCTTCTGTAACCCCTTCATTGGTTAGCATATAATGAAGTTTAAATTGTTTATCTTTATAAAATTTAGCGAATTCTTTTTTAAATTCGTCTTTTTCGAAATAAATTTTACTGGAATTTGTCTCAAAAAGTTTCTGTTGATATTCTTTAATTAAATCTTCTCTTTGACTTTGTGTAATATCAAGCCAATCAAAAACAATAACGGCTTCAAAAGGAGAGCTGGTTTTTAGCTCAGCGTCATTATTGGTTTGTATAGTCTTTGGTGGTTCGATTTCATCGAGACTATATATCTCTTCAACTGCGAATGCGTTGTGGTTAAGTCCTAAAACAATTCCAAAAATTAATGTTAAAATAAATCTTTTCATTAAGAATAAACTCCTTTTTTTTGGGCCAATTTACGATAAGGTTAACTTAAAACATTATAATTATTCGCCGAACATCATTTTATATCCAAGTCGAATTTTTATTGAGATCATGTTATCATCGTTCCTGAATAGCATATTTTCGCTTACAGCATAGGCTTCAGGTGTTAAAATTCCGTCAATTTCATATCCTACAAAGTTGTTATTTTCGTCGCGTTTTGTTTTTGTTGCAAGAGCATAAATATACGCGGCCATATCTTTTTTGTCTATAAGGTTATCGCCGGTTTCTTCTCCGTGGTTTGCAATTTTATTAAATGCGTTACGGATTTGTTGTTTTACCTGAGCCATATACTCCGGTTTGTTCATCGTATCGTATCTACTAAATCTGTGTTTAATAACAAAGGTTTCATATTGGAAATAATCGAGTTTACCGGTTAAATTTCCGACTTCTCTTGCCATATAAAGAAGATAGGATGCTGCTAATGTGTTTATTTCACTTTTAAATTGCACATCCAATTTTTTAATGTCTTCGGGTGTTTTATCAGGGTTTGAGGCTAGATTTTTCCATGAACGAGTTACGATTTCGTAGGTTTCGCCTTTCGGATTGGTAATGCCGCTTTGCATAACCATATTATCAATAACTTGCGCAAAACCTTCTCCAAGTTCGGCGTTACCGTCGGACAATTCTTTTAGTATAGATGTTCTTTGTAAATTTTGTCCAAAGTTATTCATATAAATATAATCCCTTAACTAATATCCCAACGTCCACAAGTACCGCCCCAACGAGCTATAATATTGCCTTGTACATCTTTAATTTTTTCAACGTGTTGAACTTGGTCAACTCCTTCAACAATGGTAATAACTTCACAATTATTAGAACATCCTGTACAAGTACAAGTGATTGATGAGAATTTCATATCCGCAACATTCCAACCTTTGAATTTTGTTGGTTCTTCAGTGTATTGATGGTTTTCCATCGAAAGAAGTGCTGCCCCTATAGCTCCCATTGTTTGGTGATTTTCAGGAACGATAATTTTTGTGTTTAATGCTTCTTCAAAAGCTTTAACCATACCTGTATTTGTTGCAACACCACCTTGGAAAGATACTGTAGGCAGGATTTCTTTTCCTAGTGCTAAGTTGCTCAAATAATTTCTTACAAGAGCTTGGCATAATCCATATAATAAATCTTCTACAGGGTAACCAAGTTGTTGTTTGTGAATAAGGTCAGATTCTGCAAAAACACCGCAGCGACCAGCAATTCTGGCAGGATTAGTTGATTTTAATGCTGTCGGACCAAACTCTTCGATAGGAACATTAAGTCTTTGAGCTTGGTGGTCAAGAAAACTTCCTGTGCCGGCTGCGCAAACTGTATTCATCGCAAAATCAGTTACAATACCGTCACGAAGAATGATGATTTTGCTGTCTTGGCCCCCAATTTCTAAAATTGTTTGTACTCCGGGGATATTTGTAGATGCTGCAACTGCGTGAGCTGTGATCTCGTTTTTTACAACATCTGCTCCTACTAATGAACCTGCTAAGGCTCTGCCTGAACCGGTTGTACCAACACCTTTAACTTCATAATCTGTTAATTTTTTTTCATATAATTTATTTAAACCTGTTTGAACCGCTAAAACGGGTTTTCCTGCGGTTTTTAACATCACACTGTCAACATACTTGCCTGTTTCATCTACTAATGCAAGTTTTGTGGTAACCGATCCTACATCTATCCCTAAATATACTGTTAAACTCATGTTTTCTTCCTTTTACTATAACAGTATTATGATAGCACGAAAACAATATTAGTGCGAAAAGTTTGCTGATTTGTAAAGTTTAAGTCGATATTGTATTTGGGTCAACGAATTAGTGCATAATATCGTTCTTGTTCAATTCTCCGACATAATCAATCGGGCTTTTTGTTGGAATGTCCTCAAGATAGTTTGATAGTAATTCTTCAATTCTTGCGATTTTACACATTTCGGTAATGTTTTTGATTTTTGCTAATAAATCAACCGTCATACCATGTTGTTGTACAGCTATATTCATAAATCTTATATCCTCCGCTAGTGTATATTATTAATAAACCCATAATATTTGTCAGATTTACACTTTTTTAAGTTTTATTAACGATTTTAAACATTCAATTGTTTGAACTATTAAATTTTTTCTTATTTTAAATTATACTGTTTATTATGAAAAAGGTATTGTTATCGTTAATTATGTTATCGGTTGGTTTAGGAATGGCTCCGCAAGCACAGGCCTCGTTGATTTCTGACAGAAGTTATCGAGCTCAGCAAGAACGCGAAATAAAGCAAGATACCAAACAAATAAAAGCATTATTAAAAATTCACAATGACTATGCAAATAAACATGATTTAAAAATGTTAGAAAGTTTGTATGCTGATAAATTCGTTAATAATGACGGGTTTGATAAAAAGGCGTATTTTAAAAGTGTTGAAAAAACTTGGGAGTCCTGTCAGGATTTGTCATATACGACTGATATTAAATCAATTCACATAAGCGGAGATTATGCAAAAGTTAATGTTGAAGAAACTGCCAGTGGTACGACATATGAGACTTATGATACTGCTCCGATTGCCGGTGAAATTCATTCTATAGCAACCGGAATTTATTATTTGGAAAAAGTCAATGGGAAATGGTATATAACAGGAGAAGTCGCACTTTCTGAGGATTCTTCATTGTTGTATGGTGATGCAAGGTTTATGAATATTGAATTGCAAGCGCCTGAACAAGTTGAAGCCGGTGAGAGTTATACGGTTACTGTAAAAGTTGATGCGGACGAAAATACTTTTATTATGGGTTCAATAGATCGTGATAAAATGACTTACCCTGCAAATACTCCAAAAGGTGCCTTACGTGCATTGCCAAAATCTCAAATATTGGAACGTTTAATTATTGCAAATGAAGATAATTTGAATGAATATGCTGTAAGTGCTTTAGCAATATCAAAAGTGGAGAGCAAAAATAATTCGACTGTAAGGTTTTATATGTCTGGGTTGGCATGTCTTATGAAAAGAATTAATGTAGTACCAAAAAATAATCACATAAATTTAGAGGAATAATATGAATACAACAATTGGTAAATATTTATATTTTATAGTATGTTTTGCGTTTTGGATGTTTTTGGCTTTGTTTTCATCAAAGTTAATAGTTGATAATTTGACATCGGGTCATCATTATTCAAATGTTGTATTTAATTTACATTATTTGAAAAATAGTGGTGCGGCATTCAGTTTATTACAAAATGGCAGAGAATTTTTGATAATTGTAGCAATTGCGGCTACGACCTTATTATTTAACTATGTACACCATCACATAAGAAGTATTCATTTGGTATCACTTTCTTTTGTTGCTCTATTGAGTGCAGGTATAATGAGCAATTGTCATGAACGTATTGTTTTGGGTTTTGTAAGAGACTATATTCAATTGAATTTTATCAACTTCCCAATCTTTAATGTCGCTGATATTTTTATAACAATTGGTGGTGTTGCATTGGTTTGCATTTTACTTTTTTATAAGGGTAGATAGATGGAAATTTTTGCGGATGAAAATGCCGAAGGTCTTAGGTTAGACTTGTATTTGTCTGAATTATATGACGGAATTTCTCGATCAAAAGTGCAAAGTGCAATTAAATCGGGAAAAGTTCTATTAAATGGGGATGTTAAAAAATCTTCTTATATATTAAAAGAAAATGACAGAATAGAGTTTGAAAATCTTATTGAAGATTCTGTTGTTAAAATTGAACCTGAAAATATTTCTATAGAGGTGGTGTGGGAAGATGAAAATATGGCTGTTGTAAATAAGCCATCCGGAATGATTACACACCCAACACCAATTGAAACTTCCGGAACTTTGGTAAATGCTTTGTTGTACAAGTTTGGCGAAAATTTATCGGATATTAATGGTGAATTTAGACCCGGAATTGTTCATCGATTAGATCGAAATACATCAGGACTTTTGATGATACCTAAGAATAATAAAACTCATGAGTATTTAGCAGAAAAAATTAAAAATCACGAATTTATAAAAAAATATAGAGCAATATTGAAAGGTGATTATTCAAAAGATTTTGAAGTAATTAATGAACCGATTGGACGGCATAAAACACAACCTCACAAGATGGCTGTTATACCTGATGGCAAACCTAGTATAACCGAATTAAAAGTTCTTGAAAGATTTGGTGAAGCGACTTATGTTGAATTAAATTTAATAACAGGAAGAACTCATCAAATCCGTGTTCATACCAGCTATAAAAATCATCCTGTTTATAATGATACATTATATGGCTCAGGTGTCGGTAAGGTTAAAACTGAGGAACAAGTTTTACAGTCTTATTATTTAAAATTTGCAAAACCATTTTCATCGGAGATAATTGAATTAGAAATAGAACCTGATGATAAATTATCTAAGGTGTTGACTTATTTTAAAAATAGGAGAGCTTAAAAATGAGAAGATTTTTTATTATAATAAGTATATTATTGTTAATGTTGATTGTGTATTTAATGGTTATAAATTTTAATAATTATGCAAGTATCAATTATCTTCATCAAGCATTGGTTTCTCAGCAACAATCAGGTTTGTCCGAGCATTCAGGGCTTTTATATCGTGCGACAAGACTTTCTACATATACATTTTTAGTATTAGTTATTGGTGTTTTTGTCGGAGCCGGTACTGTTAATATGTTTTTATCAGCAATGAATGATAAGGTTAAAGCTTATCAACGTGAGCTTGAGAAAACCTCAATTTCAGGTTCTGCCAGTGCATCAAAAGTTGAAGTCTTAGAGGCTAAGATTAAAACTTTAGAAAAAGCTTTTGATACTGTAATTGATGAACGTACAAAATTAGAAGTCCAAATAAAATCCTTGAACGCAGAAATTGAAAATCTTAATAAAAGAGGTTAGGCTGTTGCCAGATTATCTCTTTCATGGCGTTTCATTTCTTTATAAGCTTCAATACCTTCAATCCAACTAGGCACGATATTTAAGTCTTTTTCGACTATATGTTGAGGAAGTGCTGCGTGGTGGATTTTTGGTAATAAATAGTCTTCCGAATATTCTATAGGTCTAGGGTTGTTGTCATCTGTATCGTTGCAGATGAATGTAACTTTCCCTTTACTATCTGTTTTGTAATCAACAACAGTAATTTCGTGTCCGTTCATAATTATGTTATTAGAATCGGTTTGAGTGTAACCAAGAATGATATTTTCACCTTCATCAAGGGCTTCTAGTAAATGTCTTTTTGTTGTTGCTAAGTCTGTTTCATAACCAATAAGTCGTGCGTTTTCATCAACAGTTTGGTATGTTACGGATAAAATGTTTTTATCAAAGACAACTGATTCTGTGAAAGTTTTTTCGAATTCAATTAAACCCTTATCGTTTTGGTTAAATTTACCTGCACGTTTGTCTGTTAATGTGTTGTATGATTGTTGAGATCCGATTTGCATAAATGTTGATTGCATAAGAACATCAAGAGGTGTTCTTTCGTATGGGTCTTTGTGTGTTGTTTGAATTTGAGCTCTTAAGATTGCGTGTTTGTCAGGGGCAAATTTAAGAGTTGCTTTGTTAAAATCATGTGCTTCGAATGGTATTTCAAAAGCGTTTAGTAGCCAAATTGCGTTTAATGCGTTATCGGCTAAATTGTCAAAGCCGATAGTTTTTTCAACACACATTTTAGGAGAACTTAATTCTTGCGCAAAACGTGCAAATTCTGCCGGCATTTGTTTTGCTAATTTAAATTCTGTGCTGGCAGCAACACAAGTTCCTGAGTGTTCGACATGGATATCTTCTTTTGCTTTTTTTATATCAAAATGATTGGTTATACCTTCACAGTTGGCTTGAATTACTTTATCTAAATACTCGTGAGGGATATTCCCAAACTGTTGTGTGATTAGATACGGATAAGCAATTGTTGCTATTGTATCTTTCAACATTGTTTTTGCATCAAGTCCTTGAGCTCTCGGTTCTGAGATGATTTTGTATAAGTTATCCAATACAGTGGTGTTATCTGCTGAGTTTGAGTTTAATAAAATGCCGGTTTTTAACAAGTTTTCTGTAACTTTTCTGGCATTTTTATCTAATGATGAAAGTATTTTTGTATATTTTTCTTTTTCCTCATTGCTGTTTAATGTTGTGCGAACTTGAACAGGTGCGGATGTCTTTGAAGTCATAGTAGGCGCTGCAGTAAAATTTGGCTGTAATGCAGGTTGTTGCACATTATTTGTTTTAACAGAATTTTTTATGCTGTTAATTGTGTTATAATTAAATTGCTGGATATGAGAATTGATTTTTTCTACCATGATAACTCCACACTTATTATAAAAACAGAATTCTAAAAAAATTGCTAGAAGTGTAACATATTGTAATAATAATTTATAAAAGGTGAATTTTGGAAAAATTAAAACTAAAAATATTAACAAAAGAACAATTATTAATTTCATTAGACAGATTAACTCGGTTTAAAGAAACTGAGGTTAAATATAGTAGAGTATTTTGTGATATTTTGACAACAAATTTAATTTCTCCAAAATACAAGCGTTATGAATTAGAAAATATGGATGCCGAAAAATTAAAAGATTTGGTTGAAATTTTAATAAATTATTCGGTTAGAGAATTAGGTTTGGTTTCTGCGGATAAAGATTATCTTATAAATAAGCGGTTATATGAATATGAAAATTCGGTATTTAAATTATCGTCCGTGGCCAAAAAATTTTTAGATAATAAAATTTGTTATGGTGCCATATCTTCTTTGATTGATGAAAATTCAGTTAAAAATTTGCAGTGGGTAAAGATGTTGGCAACTTGTGATGATATTGAAATTTGCAGGCAAAATATGGGATTGCATTATCCGTTGTCAAAAATAATTATTGCAGAAGGTGCAACTGAAGAAGTTTTATTGCCGGAATTTGCAAAATTTGGTGGTTATGATTTTGATAAAAATGGTGTTCATATAATATCTGCAGGTGGTAAAAATCAGGTGGTAAAACTTTATTATAAATTGAGTGAAAGTCTAAAATTGCCGATTTTTGTTTTGTTAGATAAAGATGCAATCGATAATTTAGAAGAAATTAAACCAAAATTACGCGAAATTGATAAAATCCATTTACTTAATTGTGGCGAATTTGAGGATTTATTACCTTTAGAGCTTGTTAAACGCAGTTTAGATTATGCCTTGAATAATATTTCTATAATTGAACAGGATTTGTTTAACGAACCATTACCTCGGGCAAAAGTTTTAGAAGAAATTTTTAAAACAAGAGGCATGCACGAATTCAAGAAGGTTGAATTTGCGCAAATTGTCAAAAATAATATACATTCACAATTGGATATTTCTCCTGAAATTCGAAGTATTATTGAAGAATTGCGTTTATTGGATGGGAAAGTTACAGAATTTGAAGAAATATAAAATCAGCTAGTTGACATTTAATTTTTTCTACGATAGAATAACACTTGTAAGCCGAAAAGGCACTAGCCCCCATCGTCTAGAGGCCTAGGACAACACCCTTTCACGGTGTAGACAGCGATTCGAATTCGCTTGGGGGTACCATTTAAAACACAGGAGCGTAAAGCTCCTTTTTTAACAAGTAAGGAACTCAATTAAATGATTAGAAATATCCGACGTAGCAGACGAATCTTGAAAGGCTTGTTTTAAATAACGAGGCGGTTGTTGCGTTGATTATAAATTTAAAAACAAGACCTTTGAAAAATCGGAGGTCTTGTTTTTTATGTAACAAAAGGTAAATAATAATTGTAAAAGTAGCAATTAATGTTTGTCAGTTAATTTAGAAAGAAAGTGAAGGTTAATAAAATTATGAAGATAATGAATATTCGACGAAACTCAACTATAAAAGCGAATGCTCCAATCGTAGAATTGATGAATTTAATTTGGGGCTTGTAATACACAAGTTGAGTGGGGGTAAATTTTGAATAAATTTTGATAACACCCCTAGAATAGGATAAGAAAAATGATACCAAACGTAGCAAATACAGCAGTAAGTACAGCAAGTAAAGTTTACTCCATATTAGGGAACGGAAGTTCACTAGTTCCATTAGCGATTAAAGATGTTGCAAATAGTTGTGGTTTAACCGCAGCTTCATATATTTCAGGTGATAGTGTAGAGGGTAAAGATAGATTTATTGATGAGTTTGGAACTCAAGCTATTTGGCTTTTAGGGATTCCTGCTTATAAAAAAGTTTTTGATTTTGTAGTGCATAAGCCAATGGGTTTTGATCCGAAGTTTGACGCAAGAATATTGAAAAATCCTGAAATTTTAAAAGCAGCAGAAGAATTAGCGCCAACTGAGGCAATAAAAAATAGCATTAAAAACGTGGCAGCTCATCAGTCAAAATTTAGAGCTTTAACTGTTGCAAAATTTGCGGCTTCAACTATATTAACCTGTGCATCGTATTTTGGATTGACGAAATTTAGACATAAATACACAGAAAATCAAATTGCAAAAGATTATTTTGAAAAACAAGCTAATAATACTAAAAAATCTGTAACGGCTCCTGTACCGTTTTCTTCAGCATTTGACGATGTTCACAGTATAAATAATTCTCAGAAAAAAGGTAAAAAAGATAAACAAATAAGTTTTACCGGTATGCAAGATTTTATTTTTGATCCGGTTAAAAACTTGATGATTGTAGATGGTGCAATTACTGGTGAAAGACTTGCACATTCAAGAAATCCACAAGATTTCTTGGGTTACGTTATAAAAGAAGGCAGTTTTTGGGCATTTATGTATTTTGTAGGTGATATGATTGCAAGAGCATTAGAAAAGCATGCTGATAAGAAAGGAAAATCTATTGATTTAGATGCAAGAGTTATTGAATCTCCATTATTAAAACAATCATTCCAAGATGGTTTATTAAAGGAACACTTAACTGAGTTCAAACAAATGGCTTCTAAATCAGATGTAGAATTGTATAAATATGCGGTTCAATCTCATAATGATAATTTAGTTTTAGATATGGCTAAAAAATCAGATATCATTGCAGTTATTAAGGATTCAGATTCGAATTCTCACGTTGATACCAGAAAATATATTGACTTGGATAAACTAAAAGGTGTAGGTAAAAAACTGGAAAAACTTCTTGGACAATATGAAAATTCCGGTGAGAGCCTTGATGAATTCTTTAAATCCGTAAGAAAATCAAAAAGAATTGCAACTTTAAAAAATATGGGAGCTTGTATCGGAGCTTTAGGTATATTAGCACCGGCAACAATGCTGTTAACAAGAAAATTGAGTCCTGATTCAGAATACCAAGTAAAAAAAGATGTTGAAAAAAAGTTGGCAAAACAACAATCTGAAAACTAAAATATCTTGACAAATTCATAAAAATCATATAAAATGATAATAGTTATCAGTTTTAGGTGAGATATGAATTATTCAAAACAAAGAGAAAAAATTCTTGATATGCTAACGAATAATGCGGTTCATCCAACAGCAGAAGTTTTATTGGAATTGTTAAAAGAGGATAATTCTAATGTTGGATTTACGACATTATATCGAAACTTAAATCAACTTGCTCAGGCAGGTATAATAAAAAAAATTGATGGCTTGGAATCTTCTGCGCATTTTGATCACAATACACATGAGCATTATCATTTGATTTGTGAAGAATGTAAGAAGGTTTTTGATATCCCGGCTGGTGTAGCTCCAGATTTGGTGAAAAATACCCAATTGGCTACAGGTTTTGAGATAACAAATCATGATATAGTATTTCATGGTATATGTAGTGAATGTAAAAAGAGAAAGGACGATTAATTATGGAAAAATGGGTTTGTACAGTATGTGGTTATGTTTATGATCCGTCAGAAAACGATGGTGTAGCATTTGAAGATTTACCGGAAGATTATGTTTGTCCATTGTGTTCTGTAGGTAAAGATCAATTTGCGCAAGAATAACAAAGTAATAATAACAAAGTCGGCGGATGGTTTCCATCCGCCGCCCAAATTTCGTCTAATACTAATAGTTTTTTACTGTATTGTATATTTCTTTATAATTTTCAGGAATTTTAGCTTCAAGTTTTGCTAATTCTTTTTTTAAGTTTTCGACTTCCTGAGCTTGTGCTGTTACTTCTGAATCTGGGATTTTACCTTCAAAGTAAGCTTTTTCGGTTATTTCTTCAAGTTTTTCTTCGGCATTATCCAATCTTTTGTATGCGTGGTATGCTTCTTGAACTTCAGCAGGAAGCTTACCTATAACATCATTTAACTGTTTGTTTATTTCAATTGCTTTTGTTCGTAATTCCGCCATTTTCTTCCCTGCTTCAATTTTCGCCGGAGTACTTGCTGCTAATCCGCCAATTTTTACATCGTTGTTTACTTCACCTGTCATAATAATATTCTCCTTATTGAATAATCTTCACTCTTATTTATTCGGCATTGATTACAATAAACTTTAATAAATTAGCATTTATTTTTACAATTCTTAACTTTTTTCTTTCGCGAAAATTTTTCTCCTATTAACCTATTTACGAAAACTCTTTTGTTATATAATTTAATTAAAAAGGGTGGTTTATAATGAAAAAAATCTTGATATTAGCGGCATTATTTTTGGGTGGGAATTTTGTTTGGGCAAGTGAAGCCCAGTTGTTTAGGCTTGATAATGGCCAAACTGTTGTTATTCAAGAAGTACATAACAATCCGATTGTTGTTATTGATACTTGGGTCAAAACAGGTTCTATTGATGAAGATGATTCAAATAGTGGTGTAGCTCATTTTCTGGAACATTTATTTTTTAAGGGTACTAAAAATCATGAACCTGGTGAGTTCGATAGAATTTTAGAAACGAAGGGTGCAATAACAAATGCTGCGACTAGTAAGGATTTTACTCATTATTATGTAACAATACCTTCAAAGGATTTTGATTTAGCTGTCGAGCTTCATGCGGATATGATGATGAATCCGCTTGTACCTCGTAATGAGATGGAAAGAGAGCGCAAAGTCGTTTTGGAAGAAATAAATAAGGATTTGAAGTCTCCTACTAGAATTTTACAGGATAATTTGAATTCAATGTTGTATACTGAGCACCCTTATAAAAGAAAAGTTATAGGTAAAAGTGAAGTGATTGAGACTATTACTCGTGATCAGGTATTGAGTTTTTATAAAAAGAATTATTCACCATCAAATATGATAACAATTGTTATTGGTGATGTCAATACGGAACATGCATTACAGCGGATTAAGGAAACATTTAATGGGCAACCTCAAAAACAAACTAAAAATATTTATCCAAAAGAAGAGATTTTAAATAAACAGGTGAAAAAAGTCGAATATTTGCCGACAGAATCGGGGTATATGGTTGTTGGATTCCGTGGGGTTCCTATTGATGAAAAAGATTCTTATGCGTTAGATGTTTTAGCTACAATTTTGGGTGATGGTCGTTCCTCTGTTTTAAATCAAGTTATAAAAGAGAAGAAAAGATTAGCTTTTTCTGTTGATGCGGGAAATACTACATTTAAAGATGATGGTATATTTTATGTGATGGTTAATTTTGAACCGCAAAATTGTAAGCAGATTCAAGATACTATTTTTGAAGAAATTGAAAAAATTCAAAATCAAGGTGTTACGGAAGAACAAGTTAATCTTGCTAAAAACATAATAGAGAGAACAACTTATTATGCCAGAGAATCCATAACAAATATTGCAACTGAAATTGGTTATACAATGACGTTAACAAATGATATAAAATTTTATGATACCTATTTGGATCAAATAAAATGTGTTACAAAAGAACAGGTTAAAAAAGTCGCTAATAAGTATTTAGGATTAAATAAAAGTGCAGTTTCAATTATTTTACCTGAAAATGCAAAAGAGATTCCGGTGTCCCATTCTGTTCAAAATTTAGGGACTGCAGAATTGGTAAATTCTTCAAACGGTACTGAAAAATATAAGTTATCTAATGGCTCAACGCTATTATATACGCAGAATTCAGTCAATGATATTATTGCTATAAGCATAAATATAAAAGGCGGGCAATTTGTTGAATCTATTCCCGGAACTGCGAATTTGACAGCTTCTACTATGCTTAAAGGTACAAAGAATTATACATCTTTGGAATTGTCTCAAGTGTTAGAAGATAATGGGATAAAAATTGTTCCATCAACTAGAGCGGATGCTTTTTTGATATCTGTGTTAACGACAAAAGATGAATTTTGTAAAACACTCGAGTTGTTGGATGAAATTGTTAATAATGCGACATTTGATGATTTTGAGGTGGAGAAAGTTAAAACTAATAAATTAAACTCGATAAAACAGAGTAAAGATATTGCAATTCAACAAGCTGCAGAAATTTATCGTGATTTGATTTATAGAGGAACACCTTATTCTATTTCAGCAAGAGTTTTAGAACAGAATCTTCCGAATATAAAACGTCAAGATATAGTGGATTATTATAATAATTTGTTTAATCCAAATAATATGGTTATATCAATAAATGGTAATGTGGATAAGGATTTTGCAATACAAGAATTGAATAAGATATTTAGTAAAACTTGTGATTTGAGTTTTGATTATACAATACAGAATTCAAGAATATCTTATATTGATTCGGCTCGCGAAAGTGTTTTGAAAATGCCGACTACGGAAACCGCTTGGGTTATGTTGGGATGGCAAGTCGATGGAATATTAAATGATAAGGATTATGCAACTTTACAAGTAATTGATTCAATCTTAGGTACCGGCATGAGTTCAAGATTATTTAAAAACTTACGAGATCAACAAGGTTTGGCTTATCAGTTAGGTTCGGGGTATTCACCGAATGTTTTACGCGGAAGTTTTATGCTTTATATCGGTACTAATCCTAATACTTTAGATGTTGCTAAAGAGGGTTTGTTTAAAGAGATAAATCGACTTAAAACTGAATATGTCGGAGATAAAGAATTAAAAGATGCGAAAGAGAAGCTTCTTGGTAATTATGTTATCGGGCTTGAGACTAACCTCGATAAGGCTACAACTATAGCTTGGTACGAAACATCAACAAAAGGTTATGAGTTTAAAGATAGATATGAAGAACTTATAAATAGTGTTACGGATTCTGATATTATTGAGGTTGCGAATAAGTATTTTACGGATAATTATATTATGTCTGTAGTTACAAAAGAATAATGTAAAAATTTTTACAAAATACTCGTCACACGTGTTATTAAGGATATGTTTGTTTTATAATCATTAAAGAGGTAAGGATTGAAACATTCACGTCTGACAATATTAATATTTGTGGCGCTTATAGCCGGAGTATTATTTGGTCATTTTGCACCGCATATGGCGGTGAAAATGAGAGCATTTGCGCTGATATTTTTACGTATGGTAAAAATGATTATTGCTCCGTTATTGTTTGCAACTCTTGTTACAGGTATTGCCGGACATGGGGATACTAAAAAATTAGGTAAACTTGGTGTTAAAACTATAATTTATTTCGAAATAGTTACAACATTAGCATTGATTATCGGACTTACTATGGGAAATGTTTTTAATCCCGGAAAAGGTTTTGCGACTGGTACTGTTGCAAATCCAGAATTATTAAAAGAAGCAGGTTTAATGGCTGTTACAACACCTCATACATCTATATCAGAAATGATTGTAAATGTATTCCCGACAAGTATTGTTCAGGCAATGTCTGAAGGTAATTTATTGCAAATTGTTGTATTTTCAATCTTCTTTGCAATAGCAATTGTAGCAGTTGGCAAAAAAGCTGACCCTGTAATGAAATTACTTAATTCAGTTTCCCAAATCATGTTCAAATTTACAGAATACGTTATGTATTTTGCACCACTTGGAATTTTCGGAGCAATTGCATCAACAGTCGGAATGAATGGTCTTTCTATCCTAAAAAATTACGCAAAAATTATTTTCTCATTATATACAGCATTAGCAGTATTTGTATTGTTGGTATTATTTATCGCTTGTAAATATGCAAGGATTTCTTTTAGAAGTTTGCTTAAGGCGATTCAAGAACCTGCATTATTAGCATTTTCAACAGCTAGTTCTGAAGCAGCATTTCCAAAAGCTATCGAAATTATGGAAAGATTTGGGGTTCCACAAAATATTGTTAGTTTTGTAATGCCAACAGGTTACACATTTAACCTTGATGGTAGTACATTATACCTTGCAATGGCGGTAATTTTTTCATCTCAAATTTGCGGAATAAACTTAGATTTGAACCAACAGTTGTTAATGATGCTAGCTTTAATGTTAACAAGTAAAGGAATTGCAGGAGTTCCAAGAGTTTCGTTAATCGTGCTTGCTGGAACTTTATCCAGTTTCAATATTCCAATTATTGGGGTCGCAATATTGTTAGGCATAGACCAAATTCTTGACATGGGCAGAACAACTGTTAACCTTGTTGGTAACTGTGTTGCAACAGTTGTTATTGCACGCTGGGAAAAAGAATTTGATTATGATAAAATGAGATTATTCATAAAACAAACCGATGAAGATAATAAACTCACTTGGTCTTTTAACGGTTTGAAACAAGTTAATAGTAACGTTACATTGAAAACAGAGGAATAGTAAAATGACAGAAAGTACAAAAGTTGAGTATAAAAACACTTTGAATTTGCCTCAAACTACTTTAGCAATGAGAGCAAATGCTACTGTTCGAGAATTAGAAATACAAAAATTCTGGGAAGAAAATAATATCTATGAAAAGATTATTTCTGGAAAGGATAAAACAAATTCGTTTGTATTGCATGATGGACCACCATATTTGAGTTCGGAAAAAATCCACGTTGGTACCGCATTGAACAAAATTTTAAAAGATATTTTAATTAAATATAAATCACAAAAAGGATTTTATGCGCCATACGTTCCAGGGTATGATGGACACGGTTTACCTATTGAAAATGCTGTTGTAAAAAATATTAAAGGTGGTCGTCACTCAATTACAGAAACTGAACTTAGAGCAAAATGTAGAGAATTTGCTCATAAAAACTTAAAAGGTCAAGAAAATGAATTCAAGCGCCTTGGCGTTCTAGGGAATTGGGAAAAACCATATTTAACAATTGATGGCGATTATGAAGCTGAACAAGTTAGAGTTTTTGGTGAAATGTATAGCAAAGGCTACATCGAAAAAGGTTTAAAACCTGTATATTGGTGTGCATCTTGCGAAACAGCTTTGGCAGAGGCCGAAGTTGAATATGCTGACCATACATCAACTTCAATTTATGTAAGATTTAAATTTGAAGCTGATGCATTATCAACTATTCAAAACTTTGCGCCTGTAGAAAATGAAAATGTATATGCTATAATCTGGACAACTACACCTTGGACAATCCCATCAAATATGGCGATTTCTATGCATCCAAGATTTGAGTATACATTCTTCAAATATAATGGTGATATTTATGTTGCAGCTCAAGAACTTTTAGGAGCTTTCTTAAAAGATGTAGGTTGGGAAGAAGCTGATATAGAAGTTATCGGCAGATGCACAGGTCAAGATTTAGAATTATTAAATACAAAACATCCGTTACTAGACAGAAAATCACCAATCATTTTGGGTGAACACGTAACTTTAGATGCTGGTACTGGTTCTGTACATACTGCACCCGGTCACGGTTTAGAAGATTATGAAGTTGGTTGTAGATATAATATTGAAGTGTTCTCACCACTTGATGGAGCTGGTGTATGGACAGATATTGTTGGTATTTCAGAACTTGTTGGAGTTCCTTATTATAAGGGTAATGCGATGGTTATCGAAATGTTAGAAAGCTGTGGGGCTTTACTATCACAACAAGATATCCAACATAGTTATCCACATTGTTGGAGATGTAAAAAGCCTGTTATTTATAGAGCAACTCCACAATGGTTTGTGAAAGTTGACAAATTTAGACAAGAAACTTTAGATGCAATACATAATGTAAAATGGATTCCTGCAAGTGGAGAAAACCGTATTGGTAATATGGTTGAAACTCGTACAGATTGGTGTATTTCAAGACAAAGAGCTTGGGGTGTGCCTATTCCAATTTTCTATTGCGAAGATTGCGATGAAGTTATTTGTACTCCAGAAACAATTGAAAATGTAGCAAAAATGTTTGAAAAAGAAAGTTCTGATGCGTGGGTTAAATATTCCGCTACGGAATTATTGCCAAGTGGTTTTGTATGTCCAAAATGTGGCAAAAATCACTTCCGTAAAGAAAAAGATATTATGGATGTATGGTTTGACTCAGGGGTTTCATGGAGAGCGGTTGTAGAAAATAGAGCTGACGAATTAGGACACACTCCTGTTGATATGTACTTAGAAGGTTCAGATCAACACAGAGGTTGGTTCCAATCTTCTTTATTAACATCAATAGCAACTCAAGGTAAAGCGCCATACAAACAAGTATTAACTCACGGATTTGTATTTGGTGAAGATGGACGCAAAATGTCGAAATCTTTAGGTAACTACATTAGACCGGATGATATTATCAAAAATTATGGTGCAGATATCCTAAGACTTTGGGCAGCGTCAGTAGACTATAGAAATGACATCAAAATCGGTAATAACATTATCGGGCAGTTAACAGAAATCTTTAAAAAGACAAGAAATACTGCAAGATTTTTGAGTGGTAATTTATTTGATTTTGATCCTGCTGTTGATTATGTTCAATATGATGAGCTTAAAAATATCGATAAATTTGCATTACATAAATTAAATAAACTAATCGCTGAAGTAACAGAAGCGTTTGAAAATTACGAATTCTACAAATATTTTCAATGCTTACAAAATTTTGCGGCAGTTGATTTGAGTTCATTCTATTTGGATATTGTAAAAGATAGATTGTATACAGCAGGTAAAAAATCACTTTCTCGCCGTGCGTGTCAAACTGTATTATTTGAGAATTTGATGGCATTAGTGAAGATTTTAGCTCCTGTAATGCCTCACCAAGCAGAAGATATTTGGCAAAATATTCCAGAAATGCAACGCGGTGGTTTAATCAGTATTCTTTTATCTGACTGGCCATCAGTAAATGATAAATGGAATGCACCAGAAATTGAGGCTGAATTTACAAAAATCTTGAAATCTAGAGAGGTTGTATCTCGTGCTATAGAACCGCTTAGAGCTGACAAAAAAGTCGGAAGCTCATTAGAAGTTGCAGTTTGGGTTAAAGCTGAAGACAGTGCTGTATTACAAGCAAATGCATCTGATTTAGCTGACATATATATCGTATCTCAAGCTAATCTTTCTGAAACAGCTCCTTCAGATGTTCTTAATGAATACTCTGAAGATGGTTATACTGTATGGGTAACTAAAGCTCAAGGTGAAAAATGTGTAAGATGTTGGAAATACAGAAACCTTAACGCAGATGGTGTTTGCCAAGATTGTATTGAAGCAATTCAGTAAATATCTTGAATAAATTAAAAAAAAGAGGGATTTACAAAAATTAAATCTCTCTTTTTTTTGGAGATTTTGTGTAATATTATTAATAGAAAAGGGGAAATATATGCCACCGGTAACTAAAGACACAAGAAGAAAAATTGATGAAACATTGATACCTCAAAACGTAGAAGCAGAAGAAGCTGTTTTAGGTGCAATATTGGTAAATCCAGAGACTTTAGCAAAAGTTTCAGATTCATTAAATCCTGCAAGTTTTTATAAACCTGCACATAGATATATTTACGAGGCGATGCTTCAGCTATTTAACAATAACGATAATATTGATATTGTGTCTGTTTCTGATGTTTTGAGCTATAGCGGGAAGCTTGAGACAGTTGGTGGTAGAGCTTATATTAACGATTTGATTGCAAATACAATTACAACATCAAACATTGCTTATTATGCAAAAATTATTCAAGAAAAAGCTGTAAAAAGAGCATTGATTAATGCTGGTTCTGAAATCGTGAGTAAAGGGTATGATTTGGAACCATCTGATCAATCTTTAGAACAGGCGGAAAGATTAATTTTTGAAATTGGTTCAAGCAAAGCGACTGCGGATTTAAAACACGTAAAAGATCTTGTATTAGATACTTGGGATAGTATTGAATACCGTTATAACCATAAAGATGAATTATCTGGTTTGCGAACAGATTTTACAGAGCTTGATGCGATGATGAGTGGTTTGCATCGTTCAGATTTGATTATCTTGGCGGCGCGTCCTGCGATGGGTAAAACAGCATTTGCGCTAAACATTGCTCAAAACGTTGCTATCAAAAATAATGTTCCTGTTTGTATATTTTCACTGGAAATGTCAGCATCGCAACTTGTACAACGTATGTTATGTTCTTATGCAGAAGTTGATGCCCAAAGATTAAAGACAGGTAATATGTTACAGCAAGATTTAGAAAAACTGGCTATGGCAATGAATGATTTTAGCCAAGCCCCAATCTATATTGATGATACCAGTGGTTGTACTTTAACAGATATTAGAACAAAATGTCGTCGTTTAAAAACTCAACAAAAAGATTTGGGTTTGATTGTAATCGACTATTTGCAACTTATGGAAGGTGGCGGAAAAGATGACCGTTTACAACAGATTTCTGCAATTTCCAGAGGTTTGAAAATATTGGCAAAAGAGCTTGATGTTCCAATTATTACATTGTCTCAGCTATCTCGTGCTGTTGAAGGTCGTACGGATAAACGCCCTATGCTTTCTGACTTAAGGGAATCTGGTTCTATTGAGCAAGACGCCGATATCGTAATATTTATTTATCGTGAAGATTACTATAACAAAGGTGAATCTGAAGAAGAAGAAAATATTAAGGCATCTTCTAAAGGTTTGTCAGAAATTATTATTGCAAAACACAGAAATGGTCCTGTTGGTACTGTTAAATTGTTATTCCAAGGCAATATCACCAAATTTAAAAACCCTATTGATCAAGCTTTTGATGCGTTTTAATATTTAGATTGGCTGAGTATGTACGCGGGCGAGAGTATTTCCTTTATTTAAATGAAGGATTGATTGATTATTTTGTTGCTATAACATTTAGTAGCAAAAAAAAATCGACCCGAAGGTCGAATTTTTTATTATTTTATTAATCGTCTATTAGTCTATCACCTTTAAGAATTTTTTGATATAGTTCTTTAAAATAAGCATCAAACTTGCCTATTCTTGCGGGCGCTCTATCAGTTATAAGAAAATCTTGAATACTACCGTCGTTTTTAATGCTTCTTACAAGCTTATCACCATCAACTGTAGTAATTGTAATAGTTTTCTTTGCTTGAAAAGCTTCAGGTAAATTTGTATTATCTGGAGCATAGTTGTGATGAATATTACCTTTTGCAGAATCAATATCTGTACATACAGCTTTGCCGTTTTTAAATGTACCAACAACTTCTACACCATCTTGTCTTGTAGCAACCTTCTGGATAGTATCATTGTTTTTTACATACTTAAGAACTACACCTTTTAAATTTTGATCAGGGATGTACTTTGTTAAATTCGGTTTTTGATTAAATAATCTAGTAGCAGTGTTAATTCCAAACATTTTTATTTCCTTTTTTTATTTCCTGTCACATAGGTTTTAATTATCCTGAACCTTAAAATTTGATTAATTAAAAATAATTCGTTACAATAATTTATAATTATTTAACATGTTTAAGAATAAAAATAAATCGTGTTAATCTTTTACCTAGGCCATCCAGGAGGGAATAATGAGGTCACCCCACCCTAACCATACCTCTCAGCAGAACAATACTTAATTGTTTTGCTTCGGCAGAGTCCATCCAGGGAGGGGAGAGTATTTCCCCCCCCTCTTGTTATGCGGTGGAAAATTTGTTATAATAAAAGAATAAGAATACGGAGGGTTGAGAATGGCGAAACGTAGATATAGCAACATTTTAGGAGGGGTAACCTCTAATAGTCTTGTGGCGAGGTTTTTGGCTATTCTTCAATGTGATAAATTTTATGAGATTCTTCGGGCTAAAGCCCTCAGAATGACGAGGGTCGAACGAGGCGAAAAGATGCCAATATATTCCCGCCCTGCGGAGCACATTGGTTTTACAAACTATACCACGGTTGGTAGTAATATTTACCCTCCCCTCAGAATGACGGGTGTTGAACGGGGCGGAAAGGTGCCTAATATTTACCCCCGCGGTGACAGGAGAGGGTTTGATAACTTATTTATGAAAAAAGCTGCTTTTACATTGGTCGAAGTATTAATCGTAATCGGCGTAATCGGAATTGTTGCGGCGCTTACTATTCCTAATCTTTTGCAAAAATATACTGAGCGACAAAATATCATAAAACTACAACGAGTGTATGCTCTTTTGCAACAAGCAACGCGAAGTATGGTTGCAGAACACGGGGAATTGCATACTTGGGCTGATGATAGCCGTGATTTTTATATCGCAGAGTTGTCAAAGCAATTAAAGGTTGTTCAGAATTGTTCTCAAGCTAATAAATGTGCGCCGGCAATGACTTATCAATATCCTGCAATTGTATTGATAGACGGTACTGTTATTGGTGTTCAAACGCGAAAGGCAAATAAATCAGTCGGAGGTTCTTATCATATTTGTTCCGCTTCGGTAAATGCTGGCCCTACTAATGGATATTTAAATCATTATAATAATTGTTCGCTTTTGTGGGTGGATTTGAATGGAAAAGGAAAACCAAATCGTAAAGGTGTGGATGTTTTTGAGTTTAGGGGATATCGGGATGGTATTGCGGCAAATGGTTATCCTGCTTTAGTTAGTAGCAATTCAGAAGGTGAAGAATTTAATAATTGCTTAAAGAACAAAGGTAATCATGGTGCTTGTACTGCCTGGGTTATAGAAAATAAGAATATGGATTATTTGAGATGCCCCGAAAAATTAGGTTGGAATAAGGCTAAAAGTTGTAGTGGTAAATAATAATTAAAATAAACTTTGTTGGTTTGAGTTTGTGGTTTTATAACCAAGATGTCTATATGTTGCAGGTGATACTTTTCTTCCGCGAGGAGTTCTTTGCAGCAATCCGACTTGGAGTAAAAATGGTTCGCACACATCTTCTATGGTTCTTACATCTTCTCCGATTGCGGCTGCAATTGTTTCAATCCCAACAGGTCCTCCGTCATATTTTTCAATGATAAGTTTTAATAAATTGCGATCTGTTGTGTCTAGCCCAAATTCGTCAATTTTTAAAATATCTAATGATTCATCCGCAACTGGTTCTGTTATTTTGCCGTTATATTTTACAAGTGCAAAATCACTGACTCTTTTCACTAATCTGTTAGCAATACGTGGGGTTCCGCGAGAACGTCTTGCTATTGCAAGAGCTCCTTTTTCATCAATTTCTATGTTTAAAATTCCTGCGGTGCGTTTAATTACTTGAGATAATTCTTTTTCTGTGTAAAATTCTAATCTGTGAATTATTCCAAATCTGTCTCTTAACGGACCGGATAACTCGCCGGCTTTTGTCGTTGCTCCGATTAATGTAAATTTCGGTAGTGGTACGCGTAGAGTTTTTACAGTTTGGCTTTTTCCGGTCGTCATATCAAGATAAAAATCTTCCATTGCGGGATACAATATTTCTTCTGCGACTTTATTAAGTCGATGTATTTCATCAATAAAAAGGATTTCTCCACCTTGGAGAGACATTAAAATCCCAATTATATCACGAGGTCTTTCTAACGCCGGCGCGGATGTGATTTTTATATCAACACCCATTTCTTGAGCGATAACACCTGCTAATGTTGTTTTCCCTAACCCTGGAGGTCCGTAAAACAATAAGTGATCAAGTGGCTGTTCTCGTTTTTTAGCAGCTTCGATTGTTATTTTTAGGGTATCTTTTAACGCTGATTGACCGATATATGTGTCAAAAGATTTAGGACGGATACAATTTTCAAAATTCTTATCGCAATCGCAGATTTCCGCTTTAACGACAGTTTTTTGTTTTTCGTCAGATATATTTATAAAATCATTATCATCAGAAATTATACTCATTATCCCTCCTGTATTTAGATAATATCACGAATTTAAGTATTTGCCAATTGTAATAATTCATCTTTTTGCATTAGTTTAAAATTTTTACCCTATGGTATAATTTGACTATGGAATGTCCAAAGTGCGGAGCTGAGATTGACAAAAGTACTATTGTGTGCCCGAATTGTAAAAAGGTACTCAAAATCATTTGTCCTGATTGCAAAACAATTAATTCAAAAAATATTTGTAAAAAGTGTGGGAAGGTTTTAGTAACTAAGTGCGTTAAATGTGGAAAAATAAATTTAACTAAGAATAAAAACTGTGTTAAATGCGGGTATTCAACTGACATAAGTGGAGTTAAGGCAGAATCAAATACTGATAAGTTTGCAGTTTTAAGAATAGATTTTCCTAATAGTGATGTCGTAAAAGCTAAGCTCGGTTCTAATCAATTATATCAGAAGTTTAAAGCAAATTTGGATGTTTTAATTGCTAATTATTTAGCTTCGCTTAATCTGAGACGTCAGATATATAATAATGAGACCTATATTGTCAGATTTAATAAGGATTATACATTATCGGCTTCTGCCAATTCTGCGATTTTGGCAAGTATAGAAATTATCAATATAATTGCCAAATTGAATTTTAAATTAATGGAAAAGAAAAATGTTGCTCTTAAATGTAATTTTACTATAATGCAACGAGATGCTGAACAAAATCCTTATGATATAGATTCAAAATTTCACGCAAATATGGTTTATCAAAATACAGATAAAGATAAAAAAATCTTGGATGCGTTTCAGTTAATAACAGATGAAAGTTTTTTAGAATTTTATCAAAATACCTATCAGATGGAATCGTTGAATTCGGCGCTTGTTGATGGTGAGATGAAACGATTTTTTGAAATTGATGTTAAAAAACATATAAATATAGCGGATTTAAACAAGATTAAGATTTCAAATCAAAATGCTCAGGAGTTGCCGAGTTATATAAAAAATGCTCTTATCGATCAGGAAAAATTATCCAAAGATGCTATGCAGGATGAAAACTCTTTTGACGAGGATGGTGTTTATGATGTTGAAATGATTGATTTTGATGAAATTAAATGTTTATTTGTGAAGACCGAAAGTATAAATGTTTTAGATGGTATAGTCCAAATTTTGCAACAAAAACCAAAAGGTATATTAGCTTTAAAAACCCCTGATATTTATCAACCTTATACCCTAAAAATACTTGAAACCGTCGATGAAATGGGAATATATTCAAATATTATTCCAATAACCTGTAGTGATAAATTAAAATATTGTCCGTATGGGTTTTTTAGAGAATTAATTTCTTCGATTTTCGATTATACAATTTCTAACAAATTATTAGATACAAATGATTATTCTATATTTAACAATATTGATGGAAGCGATCTGGTTGAAGATTTAATAAAGTTAAATCAGCGTAATATGGAAAGTATACACGATATTACGGAACGATATTTTCAAGTTTTTGCACAAATAATGCAGGCCATACCGAATTCGTTACTATATATTGAGGGATTCGATAAAATGGATCCGGGGTCAATGTATATGATGGAACAATTGTTTGGATATATGCAAAATTTGAACGTCAGTTATTTGATTTCTTACGCGCAGGATTTTGCATTACATAAAAAAATGCCTGACTTGTTATCAAAAGAATATTATTCAGAAATTGCTTTATGTGCGACATCAAATGAAGATTTGATTAATTCTGATAGAAGTTTTTATGAAGATATTTTGACAGATTTTTATTTCCAAAGGCTAATAAAATATGCAAATGGCAGTACTTTGTTTTTAGATTTCGGGATTCAGTATTTACTCGAATGTGGAGTTTATCAATATACAAAAAATTCAATTGAGATGGTTAATCCAAAAACAATTATGATACCGTCAAGTTTGGAGAAGTTGATTTTAAGGCGATTACAGTTGTTGAAGGAAGATGAACCTGAAACTGTTAAGTTTTTGGCCACGATTGTTATGTTGGGAACTCGTATTGATGAAAAAACCGTGTTGTCGTTGAATATTCCTAAGTGGGAAATTTATGGCGAAAAATTAGCACAAATCGGTTATATATATTCGTTTAACAATTGTATATATTTCTCAAATTATAACCTATTAAAAAAATGTATTGTTGAGTTGTTAACTTCTGAAGAATTTGAGAGTTTAGCAAATCATCTATTTGAAACATATTTTCTAGAATATATTCCAAGCTCTTTAAAAGCACATTCGTTTGATTTGCTTGGAAATGGTGAGAAAGTTATATATGAATGGGAAAAGTTAGCGAATATAAGTTTATCAATGGGGGATATTTCTGCATATTTAGTATGTTCTGAAATGATACTTGATTCTTTGGATAAGTATTCTTCCATTTGGTCGCCTGAAGAGTTGGCGGTTTATAAGAGTTCATTATTTGAAAATGTTTCAAATAATATGTCTGTCTATGTGCCTGAGACTACAAAAGTTTTGGCTGAAAAGACTTTGATTAATTTACAAAAATCGCAAAATATAGTGAGCTATCATTCTTTATGCGTAAAAATGATACAGGGTTCGATTGTTTCCGGAGATTATTTGTATGCACTTAATTTGATGCATAATTTATTATCAACGATGGATAAATCTTCAATTGACCCGGCTGCTGAGAATTTTGATTTGAATTTCTTATTGATGTCGATTGTATATGTCAAGATTTTGTTTAATATTGGTGCATATAATGAGTGTTTAGATGTAGGTTATAATGTATTAAATGCTATTGATTCAACTAAACTTGAAGCTATAGAATATTCTGTTATTTCAAAAGAGGAATTGGTGTATCTTATTCAAGAAATGGTAGGTTTTATCGCACTTGTCAATGTGTTATCTTTTAAAGAGGATGTTGTTGAATTCCTTAATACGACGACTAAATTGCTAAGTTTTATACCGCAGGATTATTCAATTTTTGTCCAATTACAGGATTTTATAAAAGGTCATTCATCTGAACTTCTTACTCCAAGTGATGATAATAATTCTTTGGTTAAAATGATTTATTATTTTATGAAAGCTTATATTGGGTCTAATAGTCCGGAAACTTATGCACAAAGTGTATATAAGGCAAAGCTTGTTGCTCGTCATAGTTGCTTATATCAATTTGAAATTTTTGCGGATTTATTAATTGGTTTTGCATATATAAATCGAAAACAATATAAAAAGGCAGCTTCAATTATTTATAAAATAATAAAAACAGCGAAAGAAAAAGGTTTAAATGCAATTATTCATTCTGCGTGGTATGTTTTGAGTGTATTGCATATCCAAGAAGGTAAATATGATATAGCTTATGGTGTGTTGAACAATTCCCAAATCCAAATGGAAAAAAATGGTAATTTTAGTGAATATTTAACATTGTTAAATAAAGTTAATATGTTTAAAATCTTAAAAAGTTTGAATAATCAAGAGCAGGCGCAGATTTGCCTTAATCAAGCAAGTTTTATAATGCAAAAATATGGTCTGAATGTAAATTTTAATATTGACATATAAGATATTATGTTGCAAAATTCAAATGTAGACGGAGATGTATAATTTTCGCAAAAAAATAGAAACAACTATCCCCGTAAATGTAGAGAGTGTAAGGAAAGGAACCTGGGAAAAATAGAAAAATTATAGTAAAATTTTGCTAAAATTTTTGTTATTTTTTTTGAGGTAATAATTAAAATTAATTCAGAAAGAGAGGAAAAATGAAAATTTTATTCGCGTCCGCTGAAGTTGCACCATTTTCAAAGGCCGGAGGCTTGGCTGATGTTATAGGTAGTTTGCCTAAACAAATTGAAAAAGATGCTGAAATTGCGATATTTACACCCCTTCACGGATGTATCGATAAGGAAAAATATGGAATAAAAGAACTCGAAAATTCTGAAATGTGGTTGACATTCGGTAATCAACCTCACAAATTTAATTTATACATGACAAAGCTTCCTGATACAGATATTAACGTATTTTTTGTTAAAAATGATTGGTATTTTTCTTGTTTTAAGGAGGTTTATCCGAAAAATTTAGATCCTCGTTATGAGCACGAAAGATATATTTCATTTTCGTTAGCTGTAATGGAGTATGCCAAGGCTTTGAATTTTAGAGCGGATGTAATTCACGCAAATGATTGGCACACTGCAATGATACCGATGTATTTGCATTCAAATTATAAATTTGATGATTTTTGGAAAGATACAAAATGTGTATTCGAAATTCACAATTTGGCTTATCAAGGTATTTGGTTTGAAGATGTAATTGATTTTGCAAATATGCGAAAGGATATTGTATATAATCAATGGGGTTGCGAACATTATAATCGTGTAAATTGGATGAAGGGTGCAATAAATTATTCTGATAGAGTTGTTGCTGTTTCTCCGACTTATTCAAGAGAGATTTTGGGTTCTGAATATGGTGAAAATATGGATTATACTTTGCGCGGAGTTCAAAACAAATTAAGAGGAATACTAAACGGAATAGATTATACAGTTTTTGACCCTAAAAAAGACAAAGCAATTTTCAAAAATTATGATGTTAAATCTCTTAGTAATAAGGATGAAAATAAAAAAGCATTATGTGAATATTTTGGATTGGAATATAATCCGCAAAGACCATTAATAGGGTTTGTTTCTCGTTTGGTTGATCAAAAAGGTATTGATTTAATTCGCGATATGCAGTATGAATTACAGAATTTGGATGCAGATTTTGTATTTATGGGAAGTGGAGATAAGGATTATGAGAATTTATTTATTTGGCTTTCCAATAATACAAAAAATATCAGAACCTACGTTGGTTATGATGCAAAATTGGCAAATCTTGTGTATGCAGGAAGCGACTTTTTCTTAATGCCATCGAAATTTGAGCCTTGTGGTTTGAGTCAATTGATTGCGATGCGTTATGGTTCATTACCGATTGTAAGGGCAACAGGTGGTTTGGAAGATACCGTTACGGGTTATCCTTTGGATAATTCAAATGGTTTTAAATTCTGGGCGTATAACGGCTGGGATATGCTAAATGCAATAAAATGTGCATTATATGTTTATACTGATAAATATGTGTTCAATGCTATGAGAAAATCCGCAATGGAAGCTGATTTTTCTTGGAAGCGTAGTGCAGCACAATATTTGCAGATGTATAGAGAAATTATAAATAAGTAGAATTAGAAATTCCCGACTTTAAGACTTGCGAAAATTTTATTTATATTATATTATAGACGTATAGCAAGAAAAGTGAGGTTTTATTAAATGGATCAAATAATTAAAGTAGCGTGGGATTTAAACGAAAATACAGATAACAGATACAAATTAGTTTATGAAATAGCAGAGCTTGCGAAAAAAATCGTTGACGAAAATCAAGCAAGAAAAGCTAGAGAAGATTATGGTTTCGAAGAATCTTATGAAACTACTTATACTAAAGAAAATCCTGTTGAACACGCTTTGATGGTTAAAGCATCTGAAGCTGATGATAACAGATTGGTTGGTTAATATTTATAAGCTTGAAAGACACATGAACTTTATAAGGGATTGTGTCTTTTTGTATGTAAATAAAATTTAGGGGTTAATGGTTATGATAAACGACACTATTGATTATATAAACACTTATACTGATAATTTTCAGCCTGAAATCGGACTTATTTTGGGTTCCGGTTTGGGTGAATTGGCAGATGAATATTGTGATTTTGCTATTTCTTACGACAAAATCCCAAATTTTGCGAAATCGACTGTCGAAGGCCATAAAGGTCAGCTTGTATTTGCAAATATAGGTGATAAAAAAGTTGTTATGATGCAGGGTCGCAATCATTTTTATGAAGGCCATTCTTTGCGCGATGTAACTTATCCTATTAAGGTTATGAAAAAGTTAGGTGTGAAGGTTCTTGTTGTTACAAATGCAGCCGGCGCGGTTAATAAAAATTTTGAACCGGGAGATTTAATGGTTATAACGGATCATATTAATATGATGGGTACAAATCCTTTAATTGGCCCTAATGATAGTGAATTTGGCGTAAGATTTCCTGATATGTCAGAAATTTATAATAAAGATTTAATTGAGATTGTAAATAAAATTGGCAAATCTTTAGATCTTGATTTAAGACATGGGGTTTATATGGCATTTACAGGGCCGAGTTATGAAACTCCTGCAGAAATTCGTATGGCAAAGGTTTTAGGGGCTGATGCTGCTGGTATGTCAACTGTACCTGAGGCAATTGTGGCTAATTATTGCGGAATGAAGGTTCTTGGTATCAGTTGTATCTCAAATTATGCCAGTGGTATTTCTTCAAAACAGCTCACTCACGATGAAGTTATTGAAACTACGGGAAATGCAAAAGCTAAGTTTAAACGATTAATATTAACCTTGTTGGATAATATTTAAAATCCATATCGTGAATAATTTAATATTATTTTATTTTTGAGTTAGAATAATATTAATAGAAAGGGAAAAACTATGTGGGATTATTCAGAGAAGGTTATGGATCACTATCGCAATCCTCGTAACGTTGGTGCAATTGATGATGCTGATGCTGTTGGGGTTGCGGGTTCTTTGACTTGTGGAGATCAATTAAAGATATATTTAAAAATAGATGAAAATAATATTGTAACTGATGCTAAGTTTCAAACTTTTGGTTGCGGTTCGGCAGTTGCAAGTTCAAGTATTTTAACAGAAATGATTATAGGTAAATCTTTAGATGAAGTGAAAAAAATTACAAATAAAGATATTGCTGATGAATTAGGTGGTTTGCCGCCTGAAAAAATGCATTGTTCTGTTATGGGTTATGAAGCTTTAGAAGATGCTTTAAAACATTATTGTCCGGATGGTTGTGTAACTATTGATGAAATTTATGAACATATAAATTCTGAACAAAAGAAAGAAAAAATAATCTGCACTTGTTTCCAAATTAGTGAAAATATGATATGGGATGCGATTAAACAAAATGGTTTAAAAACTGTTGATGAGGTTACAAATTATACAAAAGCAGGAGGCGCTTGCGGTAAGTGTAAATCAATTATTCAAGATGTAATTGATACTTATTACAATAAACAAAAAACTGAAGTGGAAAAACTTACTCCAACACAATGGATTTTAAAAGTTAATAATGTTATTGAAACTCAAATATCTCCGGAATTGCAAAAAGATGGCGGTGATATTGAGCTTGTGGATATAAAAAATAAAAATATTTTTGTAAGATTAAAAGGAAGATGTTCAGGATGTAAAAATTCAACTATGACGTTGAAAAATTTTGCAGAAAAGGTTTTGCAAGATTCTTTAGGAACAGATATTACACTTACAGAGGTTCAATAGATGGCAAATAAATTGATTTATTTAGACAATAATGCGACAACAAAAGTTGATGAGAAAGTGTTAGAGGTAATGTTACCGTACTTGAAAGAAGAGTATGCAAATCCATCAAGTATTTATAGCTTTAGCAGAAAATCATCAAATGCGCTAAAGGAAGCCAGAGGAGTTATTAAAGATTTTGTTAATGCAAAGGATGAAAAAGAAATTATTTTTACATCTTGTGGTTCGGAAAGTGCAAATTTAGCAATTCGCGGGGTCCTAAATTATAACAAGAATAAGAAACATATTATCACATCTAAAGTTGAACATCCTTGTGTTTTAAATGTGTACCAAGCCCTTGAAAAACAAGGTTATAATGTTGATTATATCGGTGTGAATGCTAACGGCGAATTAAATCTTGAGGAATTAGATTTAGCAATAAAAGATGATACTGCTTTGGTGTCAATTATGTGGGCAAATAATGAAACCGGTGTCATAAATCCAATTGGTAAAATTTCTGAAATTATTAAATCTAAAAATAAAGACACTAAATTATTTGTTGACGGTGTTCAGGTTGCAGGTAAAATCCCTATTGATGTTCAAGCTAATGGTGTTGATTTGTTAGGGATATCAGGTCATAAGTTCCATGCGCCAAAAGGTGTCGGTGCATTATATGTAAATTCGAAAACGATGATAACCCCTTTAATTATAGGTGGTCACCAAGAACGAGGAAAGCGCGCAGGTACTGAAAATGTCCCTTATATAGTTGGTATGGCTGAAGCCGCAAAGCTTGCGCAAGACAGTTTGCATTATGAGATGACTGAAGTTAAAAGACTTAGAGATAAATTAGAATCAAATATTTTATCTAAAATTTATAATGCGAGATTAAATACAGGTGTTGCTAATCGTGTTCCAAACACTACTAATATCGGGTTTGAGTATATTGAAGGCGAATTGATATTGTTGCATTTGTCTGATTTAGGTATTTGTGCATCATCCGGTTCTGCTTGTACATCAGGTTCTCTTGAACCGAGTCATGTTTTAAGAGCAATGAATGTCCCGTTTACAGCTATCCATGGTAGTATCAGATGGAGTTTGAGCAGATATACTACTGAAGATGAAATAGATTACGTTATTGATAAATTACCTTCAATTATAGAAAAAGCAACTTCTATATCCCCATATCAAAAAGAGTTGCAAGCTTTGAAAGATTTGAGGAAATAAATTATAAATATATATACTAAGTAAAAAGTCCTATAAAAAATTAATTTATAGGACTTTTAGTTTACATAATTATTATAAGTTTTATATTTTGGAAAATTCCTAACAGGAAGGATTGGTTTGGTTGTTAAAAACCATTATTCTTTTTTGTAAGGAGTTTAAAATATGCGTAAATATATTGTTTTTTTAGTTTTAGCAACTACTTGTTTGAATTCTTTTGCGACATCAAATGTATCTATTCTTGATAAGATAGAAAATTCGTTATATGGTTTTACTTATTCAGATTCTCAACAGGCGAGAGTTGAACGTCTTGAACAAAGTGTGTATGGTAAAACTTCATCTGATAAATTACCAAATAGGATTTCAAAATTGAAAAAGGATTTGTCAGCGGATTTAATTGGACAAGAAATAACTCCGACAGAAGATACGTTTGCGGATCCGGAGGATTCTTATATTTCTGAAGTTGAACCGAAAGAAAGCGCAAATATTGATTACCCTGTTATAAATGAATTAGAAAAACAAGTTTTTAATAAAGAATATAAGGGCGAGAGTTTGAAGGCTCGATTATCAAAGCTTGAAACAAAAACTTTTGGTAAAACTTATGATAAAGAAGACTTATCAACTCGAGTAGATAGGTTGAAGGCCGAATTAAAACCTGTATCATTTACTGATAACAAAATTGCTATGCAAGATAATTCCTTTTATGATGGAGATGTGGGCATGTTGGATCAAGATTATCATTTAGATTCTTATGGGGATGCATTTGATTATGATACTTTTAATAATCGATTTAACCAAACTCAGTATGCTCACAATCAGTATGATTATATGGATGATACAAGTGTATTTAAACCGTCTAAAAAGTTAAATATTTCAACGATAGAAAAAACTTTATATAAAACAAAATATGAAAACGAGCCAATGGATCAAAGGTTATCCAGAATAGAATCAAGTGTTTTTGGCAGTGTGTTTGCAAATGATAGTGAAAGTGACAGGCTAGCGAGAATTTCAAGTGCTATTAATGCGCAAAAGTCTGCAAAACGTTATGATAGCAACAAATTTGGCCAAAATATGTCAACAGCTTTCCAAATAGGTACACTTATTCTAATGGTATTGGCGTGTATATTGTAGTTATTATAATTAATTATTTATCAGTTTAAGCTTTGCCCTCTTTAATATTTTTAAAAAATAGGTTAAAATATAAATAGAAGTATGAAAATTCGGGCAATTGCATCAAACAATTTAAATATTTACAAACAGGAGATTTCACAGAGAAAATGTGAACATAATGTTGCGCGTTCTAAATTAGATGATGACGATATTTTATCTTGTTTGCCTTGTTATTATCCGATTTCTTTTTCGGGGATACAAAATTCCTCAAAACTTAGGATGTTATTTTCGTATGGAATCCCTTGTATGTACACAATGATAGAAACAATCGACCCAAAAGTCTTAAATAGATGGATAAAAAACAATTTATTTTTACGTCCAATGAAAGAAGTTATGCCCATTCTCGAACCATTTTGGGATACACTAACTGCACAGAAAGTAAAACATATTCCAAATCTACCATTTGAAGTTGAAACAAAAGTTTGGGAAATAATAAAAGAAAGAGCAGCTATTCATCCTGAAAAAAACATACGAGAAATTTTGCAAGAAATAAAACCTGTATATCAAAGACGATTAAGAAAAAGGCAAACACCAATATTTCACGAATTAACAGAAGCGGCTCATGAATTACCAGACAAATACCGCTACAAGTTTAAACTTCTAATGGAAGATACAGAAAAGAAATTAAACGAACGTCCGGTTATAATCCCGTTTTCATCATACGAATTCAAGTATAAATTATCGAAAATAAAAGATGATGTTGGTAGCGTCAAATCGAAAAAGGTTATGAATAAATTAATAAAAGAGTCACGCAGATTGTCTAACACAACTAGCGCAAAAACACTTGAACATCAAAAAAATGTTATTAATTTTATGGATATAATTTTGAAAAAATCCGTACTTAAAGAAAATCAACCTCTTAGAAATTTGATTGATACATCAAAATCCCGACTAAACCAAGATGAAATTATTGTACCATTTACTAGAAAATCATTTATCTATGACTTGGCTAAAATAATTGAAGATTTACCTAATAAAAAATTACAAGATGAATTATTAAACATAGCAACAAAACTCCCAACATCTCAAGAAAGTAAATCTGCATTTATTCTGAAAGTTGTAAATGAACCACCTGAAAAAATCGGTCACCGTCTAGTATGGCCATTTACTGCGACTGTAGAACATATCCATCCACGTTCTTGCGGAGGACCTGATATAATGTCAAATTACGGTACAGCTTGCGCTGTTGCCAATTCTAAACGCAAAAGCGATCCGTTTACCCAACAAATGAAACAATGCCCAACAACAAGCATCGCAAGCCAAGCCCAAGCAGATTATTTGATAAAACTTTATCATGATGGAGTTTTTGCAAAATTAAATATCAATCCAAAATATATTGAAGATTACAGAAAAGCCATTTTAGTCGAATCCAAAGGCAGGTTAAACATTGATACTTCAAAACTCTATCAAAAACCAACTTCAGACTAATCTTCTGAAGCTTCAAAATATTTCATTGCTCCACATTGACCAAAATTTTCTAAAATAGCTTGATCGAGTTCTTCTGTCGCTACTATTTTTCCATTAATGAAATTTATGCCCACAGAAGTGATAGAATTAGAATCTTTATTATCCTTAGATTTTAACTCTTTGTGAGATTTTGCCATATGTTTACCTGTTTTAGATTTTTCATCCTCAATAATGTTTTGTAATTTTTTTTGATTTTCATTATTATACAAGCTTCTTGAAATATCATTCATCATAATTGCAGCGTATTGCTGAATAGCAGAATTCTCATCCAAAGCAGTAATTAAAACCTGAGCTTTATCAATTTCATCATACGCAGCCTGATAATACCCCATTTTTCGCAGCAAAATTGCTAGGTTGTAATGAGCTTCAAAATTCATTGGCGCAATTTTTATTGCATTACAATATGCCATACCCGCTTCTTCATAATTACCAGAAACATGATATGCCAATCCTAGATTATATTGAGTATCAAAACTATTTGGGTTTATTTCAAGAGATTGTTTATATGCTTCTATTGCTTTTGCCAAATATTTGCGTTGTAATTCCCAATCATCATTAGCATAAAGTGATTTCAATCGATAAGCAACTCCTTTATTATAATAAGCAATTGCACGATTTTCCTTGTAACTAACTTTATTATTATACACATAAGGGATTGTTAACAGATGACGTTTTGTATTGATAACATTATCATATTCATTAATTGCGGAATCAAAATCACCAAGTCTTTCTGATGAGATAATACCGTAATTCATTCTAGCGACCATCATACGCGGATTATATTTAAACGCTTGGGAATACGCATATACTGAAGAATAATAATCCTCATATGCTACATATATATTACCTAAATTGTACCAAGCGCCATAATGTTCAGGATATAATTTTAAACCTTTATTATAAAACTCTATAGCTTTGTGTAATTTTGCATCACGATAAGCTTTATCCCCTTTATCTACATAATACATTCCTTTAACTTTATTAATTTGTTTATTAACAAAAGGTTTGTTAAAATATACAGCCGCACAAATTGCTGCAATTATGCATAATGAAAATAATGTAGATAAAAATTTTTTCATAAAGAACCCTTCTATATGCCTAATAATAACAAGTTTTGGGTATTATTACATCAACTAAAAAAAGTAGTTTGTAACAAAATTGTAATATTTGTTTTAAAATTAATCAATTCTTTCAAAAAAAAACTTTTTATATAAGTAAGGTTAGTATTAGAAAGGTTAATTTATTTTTGGAGGTTAGTATGGCTACTAATAGTGTAGATAGCATTGGTAATGCTCAGGTGGGATACGTTAATCCTTATTATGGCAATAATATTGATTATACGGATTTAGGTGATTATAGCGCGTATAATACCAGTATCTTTGGACCGGGTATGTTACCTATGTGTGGCGGATATGGTTATGATATGAGCAACTATTATGACAATATGAAAAATAATCAACAATTTATGATTGATTATAATGTTGATCAGCAAAATATGACAAGAAATGCTGATTTAAGAATTAACGCATCGATTGAAGCTGTAAGAGGTGCAGCAATGATTCTTAAAGATAAAATTTTAGCAAACGAACAAGATCAAATTATGGACGCATATAATAATTATGTTGAAACTGTAAGATTAGCTTATGGTAAAGGTACTGATTCTGAGGTTAAAGCTCGTGCTAATACTTTATATGCAGATATGAACGGTGGTAAAACATTGTATCAAGATATCCGTGAAAATGCTCACGGCTCAGCAACTCAAGGTTTCATCCAAACATTAACATTTGGATTATATGACAGAAAATCTGCAGAAGATAATATATCTGAAATTTCAGGTGCACCTGTTGGTACCGGTGAAAAAACTGCACATAATTTAGGCCGTATAGCCGGTGCAGGTATTGCAGGCGGTGTCGGTTACGGTATTGCAAAATTCTTAGGTAGCGGAAAAGCCGGTATTTGGGGGCTTGCAGTAGCAGGTGTTGCAGCATTAGCATCATTCATCACAGGTAAAGTAACTACATAACTTATAAATAACAGCATATAATTACCCCAATTACATTTGAATTACAATTTTGCCGGTAGAAATACCGGTTTTTTTTATTCAATAAGCAGTTTTTGACAAAAGAAATCCTGCTAAAAGGAGTAATAGCAGGATCCAGTTCAGTAAAAGAGACATCAAATTTTAGGTTCTTAATTAGTAGTTATTCACCTTAATAACATTATTATTATCTTTTGAAATTCGTCAAATTTTTTATTTATTACTGGAAAAATAGAATGTTTTATTTTATAATTTTTGTATGAAAAGATTTGTTATTACATTATTATTGTTTTTGGGGATGTGCAGTTTTAGTTTTGGGTTTGCTGCTGAGCAAATTGAGGAAGAAATTGATATTACATCTCAACAAGCTAAAGTTTTATATGCTCAAAATGAAATAGATGAGGCATTAAAACTTTTGAAAAGTAAAGGTGAAGAATACAGAACTGCCGAAGATTGGTTAATTATAGGTAATATTTTGCAAGATAAAGATAGGCTGGATGAAGCTGTTTATATGTTTAAAAAGGCTATCGAAAAAGAACCAAAATACTACAAAGCTCATTATAACTTAGGTTATATATATTTAATTCAAGACAAGCCAAATATGGCTTTGGATGAGTTTAAAAAGGCTGTTAAATATAAAGACGATTTTGCTTATGGATATTATAATATGGGATGTGCATATCTGAAGCTGAAGGAGTATAGAAATGCTCGATATAATTTCTTTAGGGCAGTCGATGTCAAAAATGATGAGCCGATGTTTTATTATAATTTGGCATATACGTTCAAAATGTTAAATAAAGAAAAGCAAGCGCAAACCTATTTAGAAATTTATAACAAACTTATGGAAAGACAGGGGTAAATTTTGACTTATAAGGGCATAATTTTCGATTTTAATGGGACATTATTTTGGGATTCTCATTTGCATAAACTGGCATGGCGTGAATATTCAAAGAAGTTGACCGGTGTTGAGTTTACGGATAAAGAGATGGTTGAACACATGTTCGGCCGCACAAATGAGCAGATTATAGAATATGCAATTAAACAAAAACCTACTGCTGAAATGGTTGAAAAAATCGGGCAAGAAAAAGAAGCATATTATCGTCAAATGTGTTTAAATTCTCCTGAAACTTTTTATTTGGCGCAAGGTGTTGAGGAATTTTTAGATTTTTTAAAAGAGAATAATATTCCTCGAACAATTGCAACAATGTCTGATAAGGTTAATGTAGATTTTTATTTTGAAAGTTTTGGATTGGCAAAATGGTTTGAATATGAAAAGGTGGTATATGCAGATGGAATTATCCCAAGTAAACCTGCGCCGGATATATATGAAATAGCTGCAAAGAATTTAGGACTTGCGCCTGAGGATTGTATTGTTGTAGAAGATGCAATTTCTGGTATTGAATCAGCAAGGGATGCAGGTATCGGTAAAATTGTTGCTATTTGTTCAGAAGAAAGTCCTGAGTTGTATAAGGCAATGCCTTGTGTTAGTGAAATCATAAATAATTTTGATGAATTTAATAGGGGTTTATTTAGTACTGTTTGTACTTTAGATAAATAAATTTAAACTTCTTGAAGAATATTTGTAGATTTGAATTTTTTAGGAGATTTAAGCGCGATATATTCTTTTAACGCTTCAAATGTAACTGTGCAAACTTTTTCATTTGCTTTTGTCTCGTATTCTCCTTTTTCATCAAAACTGTTAATTGCCATTTGTTTGAAAAAGTCTCTCAATTTGTGTGGGATTTGTTTTTTGCCGTAAGAAATATTATTTGCGCAGTTTTGACAAATAATTCCACCCATATTCGGCACAAAATACATTGTTTCTTCTTTTAAATCGTGGTGGCAGCAGAGACATTTATCTAACTCTATCGAAAATCCTGATTCAATCATCATTTTTAATTGGAATTTTATAACAGCAATCATTATTTCTATTTTTGTTTGAGATTTAGCTATAGCATCAAGGGTTTGGTAAAGTAAATCATAAATTATTGAAGAACATGGATCTTCTTCAATTCCGAAATTATGTACAACTTCTGTTACATAAGTTGAATAGCAAATTTTATCAATATCTTGTCTTGTTTTATAAAAAGTATTAACAACTTCTGCTTGACAAATAGTATCAAGGTTTTTACCTTTATGTAGCATTAAAGTGTTTGCAACAAGCAAATCCATACGAGCACCTAATTTGCTCTTTGGTTTTTTTACCCCTTTAGCTACTCCCCTAATCAATCCTTTTTCTTTAGAATACATAACCATAATTTTGTCGGCTTCACTAAGATTGTAGGATTTTAAATTTATTGCATCTGTGACAAAACTGTTTTGCATGTTTTATTTATTACCGACTACCGTGGTATACCCCTCTCATTAGTTGTTCAAGTTCTGATTTATGATCAGAGTATGCAAGTGCTGTTTCTTGTGAAATTTTCCCTTCTGAATAGAGTTTAAATAGTGACATATTCATTGTGGTCATGTTATTAAACGAACCTTTTTTCACAAGTTCATATATTTGTTCCAGTTCATCTTTTTGGATAAAATCTTTAACCGTTGGTGTAACAACAAGAATTTCGGTTGCCGGACATCTTGTTGAGCCTTCCACTGTCGGTACAAGTTTTTGAGAAATTGTGCCTCGTAGTGTGTTTGCTATTTGGTTTCTGATAAACGGTCTTTCGCTAGGTTCAAATAAGTTGATAATTCTTGCAACCGTTTGGACAGAGTCGTTTGTGTGAATCGTTGATACAACAAGGTGACCTGTTTCTGCGGCTTTAAGTGCAGATTCTACAGTTTCACGGTCTCTGATTTCACCGATAAAAATAACGTCAGGGTCTTGCCTTAGTGCGTATTTTACCCCGTCTGAAAAAGATGGGGTATCAATCAAAAGTTGACGTTGTGATACTATAGATTTTTTATTTGTAAAAATAAATTCAACAGGATCTTCTATTGTAACAATATGCTTTGATGCAGTTGCATTAATATGATCAATTAAAGATGCGATAGTTGTAGATTTTCCTGAACCTGTTGGGCCTGTGATAAGAACAACTCCATTATTAAATGATGCAAATTCTTCTAAGGATTCAGGTAAATCTAATTCTTTGAATGTCTTAATTTTATAAGGAATTGCACGAATTACCATTGCGGTTTTACCAAGTTGGCGACTCATGTTTATACGAAATCTTGAGCAACCCGGAATTTCGTATGAAAAGTCGATGTCAAAAAAACGTGTAATTCTGTCTCTAAGGTGAGGCGGAGCAACTGTTCTTATAACAAATTCTATATCTTCCGCCGTAAGTGGTGGTAAATTAATTCGCATAATTTGTCCGGAAACTCTTATCGCAGGCCTTTCTCCTTCGCAAATGTGTGCGTCAGATGCACCTACAGAAACTGCTTGTCTCAAAAAGTCTTCTATATAGAAATCATTATTGCTCATACTACCTCTTCCTCAAGGATAGTATACCATTATTTTTAGTTTTGCACAACTATGTTAATTATGTTATTATAGCCTCGTTGGTATTATGATTACAAAAGAAAATTTTAGAGACTTGTTACAAAACAAAAATTTAATGATGTTTTTAATGTCGTTAATCTTTATGACTGGGATTTTGGCGTGTTTTTATGGTGGTGGAATTCTTTATGGTGCGTTTTTAACTTGTATAATTTTGTTTCTTTTATGTTTTCGATTGCTTAATATTAAAAGAGTAATTGTTTTAGTTTTACTTTTTTATTGTGGATTTTTCTTAACATATTTTAAGATAAAAAATTATGATGATTTATTGCCTATGGCTCCGGTTGATGGGCAATTTATCGGGCAGGTCGTATCCATTCCCGAGTCATCTTTTGAAGATAAATCAAAATTTTTCTTTAAGGTTGAGGAATTTAATGACGAAAACATAAATGCCAAAACTCTTGTAACAATTACCGGAGAGCCTGAAATATTAAAGAAATTAAATGTTGGGGATAAAATTTTACTACAAGGTAAATTGCGTAAACCTTTTTCTTCAACAAATCCTTCTCAGTTTGATTACAGTGCATATTTGCGTAATTTTAATGTGTTTACTGTAGTATATTCTACAACCGGCGGATTAGAAATTTTGGATGAAAATATTGGTTTAAAGTGGAAATTTTTACAGTCGCTTAACGATGCCAGAAATCGAATATTAAAGGTTCATTCAAAATATTTAAAAAGTCCAAATTTGGAAATTTTAGGCGGGATAGTTTTTGGAGATGATGCAGTCTCTACCCCTGATTATATAAAGAAATCTTTTGTTAATTCAGGGTTGTTACATATTCTTGCGGCCTCCGGGATGAATGTTGCGTTTATCTTTATGTTTTGGTTTTATATTTTAAAGTATTTAAAAGTGCCGTATAAACCAAGTGTAATTTCCGGGATGCTTGTTGTTATTTTATATACTTTTATGACAGGGCTTGGACCTTCGGTTATTCGAGCGGCAATGATGCTGTTATTTGTGTTAGCGGGTAAGCTGATAGACAGGGATGCCCATAGTGTTTCGTTATTATCATTAGTTGCTGTAATTATGCTGATATACAATCCTGCATACATTAATGATGTGAGTTTTCAGTTGTCGTTTTTAGTAACTTTTGGACTTTTAACTACCGCAAATATTGTTGCTCAAAAATTAACTAAAGTTCCGAATTGGATTTTAGCTCCGGTCTTGATCCCTATTGTTGCGCAATTGTGGGTTGCACCTGTTCAAATGTTTTATTTTAATACATTCAGTTTGTATTCAGTATTGTCTAATATTTCGACTGTTAGTTTGTTAAGTGTGATAAGTTTTTGCGGCTTTGTCAGTTCTGCACTTTCTATAATTCCTCAGATTGCTGATGTTGTTTGTGGCTTTTTTGATTTCTTTTTGAAGTATTTACTGACTTTTCTTGTGAATATTTCGGATTTTTATGCGAATTTGAAATTTTCGCTTGTGGAGACTACACATCCGAATATTTCGCAATTGTTAATATACTATTCTATGTTACTTGGGGTAACTTTTTTGATTAAGTTTGATAAGTATAAAAAATCAGTTATAGCAATAATCGCGGTTTCTGTTTTGTTGTTGTGTACAATGATAAAACCGGTAACAAAAGATGTTGAAATAATTGCATTTGATGTACAAAATGCGGATGCGTTTTTGATTAAATCTCCACAAAATAAATATTTTTTGATTGATACAGGCAAGCTTCCTTATGCCAGTGGAAATTCTCAAGCAAATATTATAATTTTAAAATATCTGAAAGATAGAGGTATAAAAAATATTGAGGGGTTAATTGTTACACACTTTGATAGTGATCATTCAGGGGGTGTTGTAGATATATTGAATGGGGTTAATGTAAATACAGTTTATCTTAATTCCGGTAAATCGAATACAATGACTTCTGATAATATTTTTAAAACAATTAAAGATACTAATCAGGATATGTTAATTGCGCAAAATAATATCTCTATATACCGAGAAAAGGATTTTGAAATTAAAACATATATTGCTGATTTTGATAATCCGGATAAGGATAATGAATCTTCAATAATTACGTTGGTTTCATATAAAGATTTTGATATGTTATTTATGGGCGATGCCGGTGTAGATAGTTTTAATAAGTTAAAATCGGATATCCCTTCAAATATCGATGTATTGAAAGTCGGCCATCATGGTGCGGCTAATGTTGTGGATATCGATATGGTTGAATATTTAGGCAATAAGGTCTCTCTTATTTCAACCGGAGTGAACAATTTTGGTCATCCTAATAAAGGTACCTTAGATATCTTGCGAAAAACTGAGATATTACGTACGGATTTAATGCATTCTATAAAAATTAAAACTGATGGAGATTTTTATCAAATATTGTCCTATGAACCCCATGCCAAAAAATATGAAATGAAAGAAAAATTTAGTGCAAAATAAATTAAATTTTTAGTAATATGTTGTAGCTAATTGTGTTGCATGTCCAATATGTTAAGAATGTAAAGTTGTTATTATCAGGGCATTTGGGCGATTAAAATTTTGAGTAGTACGTTTGTCGGGGTTGAAAATTTATCTTTTTGTAATACGATGTAAGCATAGTCATATTCAAAAAAGATGAAAATCTTATCAAAAAATAGGAAATAAAAAGTAGTCTTTGGAGAATTTTCAATTTACAACTAGAGGATTACATTTTGAAAAAATTGTTACTATTCACAATTGCATTGATGTGCATGTTGTGCGCGCCTGTACAGGCAGCCAACGTAAACACTATTAAAGCTGCGATAGTAAGACATTCTATCGAAATGGGAGTAGACCCGGCAATTACATTAAGTATTGCAAAAACAGAATCAGGTTTTAGACAAGAAGCAAGAAGCTCGCACGGTGCTGTCGGTGTGTTTCAATTAATGCCATCTACAGCTAGAAGAATGGGCTTGAATGCATATTCTCTTGATGACAATATCAAGGGTGGTATTATGTATTATAAGTCTATGTATAAAATGTTTGGATCTATGGAATTAGCATTGGCTGCATATAACGCAGGTCCGGGTAATGTAAAAAAATATCGTGCAATTCCGCCTTTTAGCGAAACACGTCGTTTTGTTTCTAAAATTATGACAGATTATAGAAACTTTAAATCGAATCCCGATCCGGCTATGGTTGCGGCTCAGAATTTGCCATCATCAATCAATGGTGCGCAAGTCTTAGCGACCAGTCCTTCTGTAGTTCCAATGGTTAAGATTGAACAAGCTAGAAATCTAAATATGGAATTAGTGAAAGAAATACCTATTGAGGTTGAGGTTAAATCGCAATCTGTTGCAATATAGTTTTTGGTTATGTATTTGTAAAAACGGCTCAATTATAGAGCCGTTTTTGCTTTGCGTTGTATTTATTGTTTTGAATTGTTAAATCATGTTAAATTTTGTATATAAAAAGCTTGCATTTTTTTTAAATATAGATGACAATACATAAAAACGGATGTGTAGAATGAAGATTAATGAAAGTGTAAAGTTTCGAATAGATGGTCAATATACCAAGTTAAAAAATAAAAGGGAGTACATGTCTCCAAAATCCGAGGCCCTTCTCTCTCCAAATTCAAAGACTTATTCACAATATAAAGATATTCAAAGACCTTTAAAGACAAATCATCAAGATTTAACATTTAAAGGTCTTTCTTTTGGCTTATACAAACACGTTGGTAAATATAGTAAAGAAGAGTTCTTATCATTTGCGGATAAGTATATCGGCAAAATGGGTAGGGAGCTTTTTGAGGATATTACAAATAAGCATGCTGATAGAACTTCTAAATTGATTCAAGTTAATGGGGATGAAATCATCGTTAATAAAAAATCAATTCCACATTTAGCTTTAGACGGTATCTTATATCCTTTTAAGATTTTGCCGTTAGATATGTTAAATGGTTTGGTTGAATTAATGGGCAAAGTTCCCGGCATGAAAAAATGGTCTGTAAATATTTTGGAAAAACCGTTCTTTAAAAATATAAGACAACGTTCCAAAATTGACTCTAAATTAAATTCATTGACAGGTTTAATTACTTATAAGGAAGTTAAATTAAATTCTGCATTAGAGAATTTTGCGAAACAACATGGATATAAAAATATAAAAGAGATTCCGGCTGATGAAGTTGCTAAAATTTCCGATGATATAGAAAATAGCTTGGAATCTCACGTTTTTCAAAGTAAATTAAAAATGTTTGATCCAAAATCAGGTAATTATGATACAAAGCATGAAAGATCATTAAATAGACTTGTTTCGGGTTTGCCTCCTGCGATATTTTTAGCAAATGATGCTTATAACTTATCTCGAATGATGGATGATGATTCTAAAGAAGCTGAAAAAGAAAGAAAAACAAGATTCAAACAAGAAACCAGCAGAATTTTGACAAGCGGTTATTTGACATTGATTACAATGGGTGCATTCCAAAGTTTTATCAATAAATCAAAAATGGGTATTGTTATAACAACAGGTTTGACAGTGTTAGTGACCGAAATGTATTCACGTCTGGCAAATGGTAAGCATATTACTCGTTTAACTCCAGAACAAGCAAGGGAAGAAAATAGACGTAATAATGCGAAAGAATCTGAAATTAAACCTTTGACCTTTAAGGCTGAAGTTAACAAAGCGCCTCAGGCAAAGGGTAAAGAACAACAAAAACCATTGTTATCATTTGACACAATTATGAAGGCATCTGCTACAGTTTTGGGTACAGGTTATGGTCTTAAATTCGCGAAGAAAATTCCTGCCGTTCAAAAAGCAGCTTTGAAATATTTTGAAAATATGAAAGCAAATAATGCTGAAAAATTTGAAAAATTAGGCATTAGAGATTTAAGTCAAGCAAATGCAGTGAAAGAATTTCAATCAAAAGTTATTTTTAAACCATTTACCGATTTCTATAAGAGATTAACTTCGCAAAAATTCGAGGTTGAAACAGCGAAATTTGATGCAGTCGTAAATGTATTAAAAGAAAATGGTTTTGATAAATTGGCGCAAAAGTACGATGAAGTTGCTAAAGCTGCTCAAAAAACTGTTGATGGCAAAGCTATTATTGATTTAGGTAAAAAAGATAAGAAGACAAAACCTCTTGTTGACTTTGTAATAGCGCCGTTTAAATTTATGTGGAATACGGTAACATTACCATATTGGATGGTAGATGAAAAAATTGTTAGAGCTTTATCAAAATCAAAAGGTAAATCGAATAAATTACCATCAGATATTAGTGTATTGGCAAAAAGTTTTGATAGAATTGCAAGACAAGCTGAAAAATTAGGAAAAGGTAAGATTTCTCAAAAAGATTTCCAAGATTATGTACAAGTTAATTTGTTAAAAGGATTTAATGTTGAGTCAATTTCAAGTGTTTCAAATGCCGAGCTATCTAACTTGGCAAAAACTGCAGCTGCAGTTGCGACAATTTGGTTCTTGATGACAGATAACTATAATATGGTAATGTTGAAATCTAATGGTAATGATAAGAATGGTGCAGAAACTAAATTTAAAGAAAGATTTGTACAAGAAGGTTCAAGATTGTTCTATCAAACTTTATTGATTGATTTATTCAACTCAACATTTAGAAATCAATATAATTCATCATTATTGGGAATGAGCTTAATTACCGTAACAAATACCACATTAGGTGAAATGTTAACCAGATCCTCTGTTGGAACACCGTTGAAACCTCATACAAGAGATGAATTGATTGCGCTCGAAACAAAACAGAATAATGCGACAGGATTTAAACGTAAATATTATGATTTTATGCAACGATTGACCGGTAAACGATCTATTAAATCTTATGAGGTAGCATCAAAGAATAATGAAAATCAAATTGTAAAAAAACAAATAACACCATCTCCAAACGGTGCTAAAATATACTTTAAACAGAATGATAGTGTTTTAGAAAAAATGGTAAGGAGTTAAAAAAGACTTTCAGAGGAGTTATATGTGATTCGGTTAGTGATTCTTAGGTTAGAGGGGTAATTCATCTAACCTTTTTTCTTGCTTAAATTTATCCTGTTAATATTTGTAAAATTATTCACTAGAACTAGTTAAATAGTATTATATTTTTTAGTCATTTGTGGTATATATAAAGTGTACATAATTGGATTATATTAAGGTATAGTTCAGTAGATTGGAGGAAAAAATGTCAGTAGGACAATTTGTTTTTATGTTACACAGTCACCTACCATACTATAGAAAAGCGGGTATGTGGCCGTTTGGTGAAGAAAACCTTTATGAATGTATGGCAGAAACATACGTTCCTCTTCTTAATGCAATTTCCGAATTGTATGAAGAAGGAATTAAAGCAAAGTTAACTGTTGGTATTACTCCAATTTTAGCTGAGCAGTTGTATGATGAACATTTAAGACAGGGTTTTGTTGAGTATTTAGATTCAAGAATCAAAAGTGTTTCTGAAGATTTAGAAAGATATCCGGATCCAGAGGTTCCGCATTCTCAACACTTAAAATATTTGGCAAAATATTATTTCGATTGGTTTAATAATATTAAAAATTCTTTCGTAAATAAATATAATATGGATTTAATTTCAGCATTCAAAAAATATCAAGATCTAGGATGTATTGAAATTACAACATCTGGAGCAACTCACGGATTTTCACCGTTGTTAGCTACTGATAATAATTTAAATGCACAATTTAAAGTTGGTTCAGACACAACAAAAAGATTCTTTGGTAAAAAAGCAAAAGGGTGCTGGTTGCCTGAATGTGCATATAGACAAGGTTATGAATATGTAGGTAAAGATGGTCAAAAACATTGGAGACCTGCGATTGAATTAACATTACAAAACAATGATATTGAGTATTTCTTCACAGAATCTCACGTTATTGAAGGTGGTAATTCAATTGGTTGTCGTCGAGTTGTTGGGGTTTATGGAAATATTGAGTATATTCCTTTACCTGAAAGAGAACCAACCGGATATGATACATATTCAGCTTATTGGTTGCCTGATGCACAAGTTGCAGTTATGGGTAGAAATGATAGAGCAGGTTATCAAGTATGGTCTGCGGCTGACGGTTACCCAGGGGATGGAGTATTTAGAGAATTCCACAAAAAAGATGATAAATCTGGCATGAATTATTGGAGAATTACATCTTCTAAGACAGATTTAGGTGATAAGATGTTATATGATCCAGTATTAGCCCTAAACAAAATAAATGAAAACTCAGATCACTATACGACAATGTTATATCATCAGTTGAATGATTATAAAAATGCAACAGGTAAAGAAGGTTTGATAATGGTATCGTTTGATACTGAGTTGTTTGGTCACTGGTGGTTTGAAGGTGTGGAATTTATTAAACAAGTTATTAAAAAATTCCATAATTATGTTCCACAAGTTGAAAGAATGACTGCGGGTGAATACTTACATGCTCATCCGCCAACAGAAGCTATTCAAATCCCTGAATCTTCTTGGGGTCAAGGTGGACACTTCTATGTATGGAATAACCACTTAACAGAATGGATGTGGCCAATTATTCATTCTTGCGAAAAACGTATAACAGCGATTGCTGATAGATACCAATCAATTCCAGATAACAAGTTGTTACATAGGGCATTAAATCAATTAGCAAGAGAAAACTTGTTGTTGCAAAGTTCAGATTGGCCATTCTTGATTACAACTTGGCAGGCAAAAGACTATGCTACAGATAGATTTAATGAACACGTTGAAAGATTTAGCTTTATTGCAGATATGATTGATAGCGGAAATATTGATGAAGCTAAATTGGCGGAATTAGAATCTATTGATAATTGTTTTGCAGAGATTGATTATAGAGTATATGTATCAATAGAAGATGGTGTAATTCCTCAACAATCAAAGAAGTTAGCGCCATTGTACGTTGATTAGTAAAAAAGAAATATAACAAATAAATTTTACAATTCATTTATAAGCCTTAGTTATTTAGACTGAGGCTTTCTTTTGAAAAATGTTTTAATGTTATTGATAACTTTTTGCAATCTTGTAGATTTTGTATTTTGCATAAAATCTCTGTTTTCGTTTTTGAAAATAAACGGATGATATTTTTTCTTAATTTTTTTTAAATGACCTTTATCCAATAAAGATACAATTGGCAAATGGTCATACACAATGATTTCACTAGGTTTGAGTTTAAAAGTGTTTGGGAATTGATGGGAGTAAAATCGTTCCATGTCTTTTGCAAATCCAGCTTTATTAATCCAAGGATCAACAATTATTGTATGTTTGTTTACTTCTCCGTTAAAAGGGGTCCCGTCTTTGTTAAATATACAAACTGCGTGATCAAGAGAATCTTTTAACAAACAATGTTTACCGTATTTTTCGTCAACTTTATATATAGCAGCATAGGTTGCATTTTTGATACCATTTAGTTTAAGTATAAGCTCAGCAAGAATTGCGTGTTCAGAGCAATTTGCGATTTTAAAATTTTCAAAACAATAAAGGGCTTGGAGTACATGATTAGGCATAATTTGATCAGCTTGAGATCTTTTTTCTGCAAAATTATCCATCATATTTTTTATTGCGTATAAAATATTGTCGAGTTTTTTATCACTAGTTTTTTCAAAATTCTTGACGAAATTATAAACATCATCAAGTGATTGAGGGGTAAAGTTATATTTTAATTGTTCTTTGTGTTTTTTAAAAAAGTTGGTAATACGAGTTTCGTGTTTGGTTGTTGAGGTATGAGGGAAAGTTTTGTTGATGATGTGACAAACCCAATCAGCATCACGGATTTGTACACATTTAGATGTAAAAGATGGAGTATAATGATTGTGATTTGTAGGTGTAATCATATTGATAATAAGGTAACTAAAAAATAAATTTGCTAATAAACAGAAAAATTTTTAAAAAAAAGTTGTTGCATTTTATTTTTCAGCAAATATAATAAAGAAGTAACCAAAATTTATGGGAGCGTAGCTCAGTTTGGTTAGAGCGCATGCCTGTCACGCATGAGGTCGCGAGTTCGAGCCTCGTCGTTCCCGCCATTAACAATAAAAAGCAGACCTTTAGGGTCTGTTTTTTATTGTCTAAATTGTTGAACGCATAAGAGGCGAGAACTCCGCAAGGCAAAGTATAAGGAAACAGGACATTTGATATAAGAAATTTTAATAAAAATCTAGATAAACAGGCGATTATAGCCTGTTTTTTAGTGTAGAGATGAGTGTCCGTTTTTTTGCACTTTTGTCCCTTTTCTTGCACAAAATTGCACTAAAAATCGTCACCCTGAACTTGATTCAGGGTCTATCAAGTACAGTTACTAAACTTCCCCCAGTGCAAAAAAGTACAACTTAGTGCAATTTTATTTTCTCTCGCAGACTGATATATGTGGAATTATCTCTGAGATAAGCTAATAATTAATTTTTCCTTAAATTTTTATTTTTATTATTAAAAAAATGCTACTATAAAAAGGTAGATTGGGGGAATGGAAAATGGCAAAAAATAAACTTTCTATTTATTTGATCAAAGAAGGTATTCTTGAAAATAGTAATATTTTTAAAAATGAATTAACTGAATTACGAGAATTTAATGAAAATAAAATTGCTTACTATGTAAGAAGTAATTCACATCAACCGACTTGGTTAAATAACTTTTTTGACATTACTGATGCCACTCTCTTTCAAGCTAATGCCAAGGTTGTTCTATTGGTAAAACGAATATATAGAGAAAATACAAGGATTTTTGCACTAACTTTTGGTTATGCAAAGCCTCTATTTAAAGAAGGTGTTTTAGAGGAACAATTTGGGTTAAAAATAGTTTTAAATACTGTTGACGCAAACGAATTAAGAAAAATTTCAAAATTAAATATCGGTGGTAATCAAAAGCAATCACAAGAACAGATTCCTAAAACTGGTAAAATTTCTGATTTTGGGTTTAATGTTTATAGTGATTTAATGAGAAATGTTACTGCTTTGACAAAAGACGAATTTTTTGAAAAAGCAATTATAACTGGTGGAGACATCTTCAGTATAACTGCAGATAAAAACATTCATAATATTGAAGAATTTTTAGATTATTGTTATGAAAAGTATAATGAAACTACATATAAAAACAATTTTGAATGGATTGATAATATTAAAGCTGTAAAAAGCAAGGAATTAATAGAAAATCTCGATAATTACGTTATTGAAAAAATAAAAACCAATGCTTTTGAAAATATTTGGATGGCAGTTCCTGAAGTTATTAGTTGGGAACAAATAAAAGGATTCAAGTGTACTGGTTTAAGAGAAATTTTTGATGATATAAAAATTGAAAATATTATTGAAGCTATTGATAATCTTGATGAATTAACAATGGATAAATTTAAAAACAAAACAATTAGAGCTATTTCGGCAGAAAACGATACAGAGCTTTTTTCTTGGTCTGCTCAAAAATGTCTTATTGCAGAAATAGAATACGATTCGAAATCTTATTGTTTAAATAATGGTAAATGGTATCAAGTTAATAATGATTTTGAAGCAGTAGTAAAAAGAGAATATGATGGTCTTACAATTTCTGAATTAAACTTGCCAGAATACTTTGCAAATGGTGCAGACGTTTATACTGAAAATGAATATAATGAAAATTTAGCAACAAGTATTAATGCGGCATTAATACATAAAGTGGGTGAAATATCTTATGGGGGTGGTGCTGGTAATAAAATAGAAGTTTGTGATATTTTAACTAATAACAAAGAACTTCTTCACATTAAAAAGGCCGGAAGCTCATCTGTATTAAGTCATTTATTCAATCAAGCTACAGTTTCTGCAGAAGCTCTTTTAGATAATGAATTTAGACAAAAATACAATCAAAAATTAACCGAAAAAGGTATGGCTGACTACATTGATAATGATTTTAAACCAAGTAATTATACAATTGTCTTGGGCATTATCAGTAAATATAATGAAGCAAGACCTAGAATCCCATTTTTTAGCAAAGTAGCTATCCGTTATACAGTCAAAACACTTTTAAATTTAGGTTATCGAATTGAAATAAAAAATATACACAATTTAGAAGCTTAACACTTGACTTCTGTCTCAAACAGAGTGATGAATGTGTGTACACAGGCATTACAAGGATTTTGAGACGATGCAAAACCAAATTGATACAATTAAATTCACACCGGAAAAGTCAAAGCAAATTGCACTAGCAAGGCTTGATTTAATCCACAAATGGCTTGAGTTTAGGCGGAAAGCTAACAATAAACTCCAAGCTGATTATGATTTTGTGAATTTGCACAACACATCAAACTCTCATCTTTTCCAAATGATAGGCAAAATTTCTCGTGGCTCATTGCACAGATGGCACGCCATGCTTGGTGGAACTGACGATTATCAAAAGCTACTACCACAGTACAAATACGCTAGCGTCAATGATTATCGTACTTGCCTTACAGTCGAAGAAATTAAAATCTTTATGGGTTTACTTTTGCACCCAAACCGAATTTCTATCGGCAAAGCGACTGCGCTTACAAAATACAAACTGCGTGAGCAAGGACAAAGCTTTATCCCTGCAGATATCACGTTTCGCCGATACGCAATGTGGTTCAAGAACAACAATTACGACAAATGGGTGCTCGCCCGAGATGGCGAAAAGGCTTTGTCTGATAAGGTCGAGCCATATATAAAACGTGATGCGAGTCTGCTTGATGTGGGCGATATTTTGGTCGCAGACGGGCATAAACTAGCGTTTCAGGTGATAAACCCATTCACAGGCAAGCCAAGTAGGGCAACGCTTGTCGGGTTCTTGGATTGGAAATCAACAGCACTAGTCGGATATGAAATTATGCTTGAAGAAAACGTGCAATGCATCGCATCGGCTCTCAGAAACGCAATTATAAACCTCGATATGATGCCTAAAATTGTTTATCAGGACAACGGCAGAGCATTTAGAGCTAAGTATTTCACCGATGATAAAGGCTTTGGTGAATTAGGATTTTATGGTCTATATGCAAAATTAGGTATTGAAACTGTTTTTGCAAAACCTTACAACGCACGAGCAAAAGTGATTGAGCGATTTTTTAAAGAGTTTCAAGAAGGCTTTGAAAAGCTTCTGCCAAGCTATGTCGGCTCGTCTATCGACAACAAGCCTGCATATCTTTTAAGGAATGAAAAGTTGCACAAGAATTGGCACTCCGATTATGTTCCGACAATTGACGAGGCGATAAAAATGATTGATATGTGGCTGAATTTCAAAAACTCTCAGCCCTGCACAAACGCTCCAAATATGACAGTTGCAGAGCTTTTAGAGGCTCGAAAAAGGCAGAATATTGACACAAATCAACTTGATGATTTGATGCTTGCGACAGAAGTCAAAACCATTCAGCGAAACGGCATTCGCTTTTTGAACTGCGATTATTTTGACGAGCGACTTTATGGGTTCAAGAGCAAAGTGCTTATAAAATACAACCTTTTTGACCTGACGCATATTAAGGTCTACACCCTAAAAGGCGAGTTTTTATGCACAGCAGAACGTGTAACCGAAACGCATCCGATGGCGAAAATTTTAGGAACTGTCGAGGATATGGAAGATTTTAAGCAGAAAATCCAAAAACAAAAACGGCTAAAAAGAAAGACGATAAATAGCCTCAAAGCCTATCTACCACAGGAAGAAATCAAATTAATTGAATATAAAATTGAACAGCCAATTGTTCAAACCGAGTTCAAAGTGTGTTCAACTATCGTCCAAGGAATCTTCAAAAACAACGCAGAAAAATATGAGTACCTAATTAAGCATAACCCCGATGATGCTTGGATTACAGAATTTAAAAAGACAAAGGAGTATAAGCTATTGTATGAATAAGACTTTTGTTAAAACGCAGAATGTGCGAAATTTTATCGGACTTATCGAAAATTTGCAAAACAAACCAAAAAATATTCCAAAAATGGCGCTAGTTTATGGCGAGCCTGGACTGGGTAAATCGCAGACGGCACTTTGGCTTGCATGTAAATATGATGCGATTTATTTAAGGGCTGCGAATCTGATGTCCGTCCGATGGCTTTTAGAGGAACTTGTCAAAGAAATGGACGAAATTCCAAGCTACTTAAGCTCAAACAATTTCAATGTCATTGTTCGCAACCTCAAAGCAAAGCCACAGCTGATTATTATTGATGAAATCGACTACTTGATGAACGATTTTAAGACGATTGAAACCCTGCGAGATATTCACGACAAAACCGAATGCTCGATTGTGTTTGTGGGGATGAGTTTGGTGCATAAAAAGCTAGAACGCTATAAACATTTATACGATAGATTTTCTGAAATCGTGAAGTTTGAAACCTTTGGGGTAGCTGATTTAAAGCAGATTTTCGATAGCCTTTCAGAAATTCCGTTTACGACCGAAAGCATTGAGTACATTCACCCAAAATACAATCGTTTTAGACAAATCGTCCAACTTATTAACCAACTTGAAATCTACGCAAAAGACAACGGCATAACCGAATATACACTAGAAACAATTAGAGGTTTATTATGAACATAGAAAAATTAGCGAAACGATTGAGGGAATTCACTCTCGACGAAATCGAAATGATAGCTGAAGCTGACCTTGAAACGGAGCTTGAACAGCTTTTGATCGATGGTAAAATAGTATTTGAACGAGGTCGCTACAAATACGTTGAAAAAGTAGAAACAATCGACTATGCGATATTTTCAACTGAGGCTTTGAACGACAGACCTTTGAATTTTGAAACAGCCGTCAAATTCTTTTTAGAAAAATATGCCAAAACTGCTTGCACTAAAAGGACTTACGAGACTTATGAATCGATTTTCAGGATAAATATTTTGCCATTTTTTAGGGGCAAAATCATTCAAGAAATTACAATGGATGATATAAAAGCCTTTTATGCAAGTTGCAAAACTAGAAATTTGGGACATAGAAGACTGAAAAACACGCTAACACAGCTTAACCAACTTTTGAAATATTGTAAGTCACAAGGCTTGGTCTCAAAATGCTGTAGTTTTCAGGTTAAGAGGCTTAATGAGAAGAACGAATTTAGTATGAACAGAATAATTTTTGAGGATTAAAAATGAGTAAAATGAAATATTATAAACACGCAGAAACGCTGTTTTTGCAAGACAATTTGTCAGTTGACGAGATTTGTGAAAACTTGAACGTCTCTCGTCGTACGCTTTTTTATTGGAGAGAAAAGTACGAGTGGGATAAGAAAAAAGCTGCGAAGTTTGCGAAAAAGGAGGCTTTTTCAAAAGAGCTGCAAGGGTTTGTAGAAAAACTGATGGCAAAAATCACAGCCGATATGCAAAACAAAAAACCTGTGAATCAGTCAGAGTTTTATACTCTGACAAACTTGCTGAAATATTTGCCAGACTTGGTGAAATTGGAAATCAAAGAACAAACCCAAACCCAAAAACCAACAGGCCAACTCTCCGAAGATTTTGTTAAACAAATTGAAAAAGAATTCTTTGGGTTGGAGTAAAATTATTTTCTTTCAAATTCGTCCAATGTTGTTCCGTCAGCGAGTTTCCATTCAGCACGACCATTTGTCGCTCTATTTTTAACAACGGCAGCGGCAGCAGAGCAAGCTTTAAATGGAATATCTTCTTTGGTTACCCATAATCCATCAATATCAGACTTAATAAAGAGATTGTCGTTTTCCAATTTTGTTCTTATTTTATAGTAAATATGCTTTTTAAAGCTTGGAGCACGTTCTTCTGATTCTACATATGAACCTTTTAATAGCATATATCCATTATCAGTTATAACCATTTTTGCTTTTACAATTTCGCCATTTTTATCAATACGATTTTTAGTTAAAGCAAGATAAAAAATATTTTTTAATTTGAAATCTTGTTTTTCTTTATTGGTTTTAACAAAATCAATTAAATTTAAATTGTTTAAGATAAATAACATTTTTTCTTTAAAACCTTCGGCCTTGGCTAAATCAAAAGCTTGCAATTTTCCATCTTTTTTACAGTTTGAATTAACACTATTGTCGAGATTTATTGTTGTTAAGTTTTCTTTTGCTAATTCTATAAAAACGGCTTCTAAATATTTCACATGAGCTTTATTCAAATCACCTTTTTTTGATGTAAAAATTATAAAATCTTCAAACCACTCTTTTTTCTTATCGCAAGAGTGAGTTTGAAATCTATTTGCAATATTTTCTGTTTCACCTATATAAAGAGTTTTTTCACCAGTTGTATTATTTTCACCTAACAAGAAATATATACCTGGATTTCTTAGTTGCTCAATTTTTGAAAGAGAAGAAACATGCTTTCTTTTCCCAATATAAGCAACTCCATCCCAATTTGATGCTTCTGCTAATTTTAAATTTTGATGTTCTTGCATTATTAAAAGTTGAATAAAATCATTTGCCATATTTCCACCTCTTGTTATCATTATATCAAGAACATGTGTTATAATAATATTATGTTTAATTTCCCTTTAAAATATAAAGACAAGCTTATACAAATAGATGATGCATTAGACATAATATCTTATGCAATTAAATTTATTGAAGCAAACTATAATTGTAATCTTGAAAAATATCAAATTACGGTAGAGGTTTTGTCAAAACTCATTCAAGCCATTAAGGGTATAAGTGATCATAAACCACCTAAGGAAAAAATTATAAAAGCAATCGAAACTATTGAAGAAATTGCCAAAAAATCAACAAACGATGAAAATTTAAAAACAGAAATAGAAAAAACAGCTGCTATATGCAAGTTTTGGATTAAAATTTCTTAAAGTTCTTCAATATACCAAACTGAATTTCCAAAATTATTGAAATTATATCTTATTTGAAAATAGAAATTAAATTCAATAGAATTATCGTCTTTGTAGTTGTAGAAAGGTTTGTTTAATTCTGTTTTGCGAAAACTTTCAAAGGCGATTTGTATTTCTTTTGCAAACTTTTTTCTAAATTCAGAGTATTCAATTTCTAAAGTTTCTCTTGTTCTCCTATTTTTCAAAATCATCTTCAAACCCTCTTATATTATCAAGTTCTATGTTGTATTTTTTACCTTGCCTATCAACACAAGTCGCAAAGTCTATTTCGGTATCAGCAAACCTGTTTTTCCAAGTGCAAATCAATAATCCAATTTCTTGCGTTTTCAAATTCAAAACTTTTGTTCCGAATAAGTGATAATCTTTTTCTGCCATATCGTGCTCCTTTCAAGCTATGACATTAATTACTCTTTTAATTAGAAACATCAAGTGCATAAAACAATTTCGTATCATTTCAACACATTTAAAAGCTGTTTAAATACCGTTTAAAAGGCGCTTAAAAACTGTTCACAAATTATTCATCAATACTTTCAGGATAATTAATAAAAAATGCATTAACTTGGTCGGCATCTCTGCGCAAATTTTTAACAACAGGAGCTAAGTTATAAAGTTCCTCATACTCCTTTTGTGATGAGCAGAAATAATCAATAACAACCGCTGTGTTATAGATATTTTCAGCATATCGTTCAAGCTTTTTAAAATCTTTTCTTTTAATAATAAATCGTTCTTCCATACACAACCTCCTTTTAGGTTGCGACATATATCACTTGGAAGTGTTTGGAAGTCAAGATTATATTTTTGCTATAATAAAAACAAAGGCGAGGGATGAAATGGTTATAAGAACAGGCTTGGCAAGATTTCCATCAACAAATTATAAAACTTCTAACTACTGCATTGCATATTTAGATATTCTTGGCGCAAAACAGATGATATGTAACGATAAAGATTTTGATTTTCTAAATCATTTAAATATGTTTATGGAAGATGCAATCCAAGAAACCGGTGGAGGAATTTTTCCTAAAAAAGAGAAAATATTTGTAAAAATATTTTCTGATAATATTTTGTTAGCTATTGAATTAAAAGAAAATGACGAAGGAAAAGACCATAAAATGGCAGTATTATTTAATACAGTAGCCAATATATATAATGAGATTTTGCGTTATGGATATTTACTGCGTGGTGCAATTGTTGAAGGTGAATTTTTCTATAATGATGTTATTGTTTATGGGAAAGGACTTGTTGAAGCAGTTCAATTAGAAGAAAAAGTTGCAGATGTTCCTAGAATTCTTGTAAGAACAAAGGTTTCTGAGCCTGACAGTTATTATTATCTTATGCAAGATAAAGATAATGAGTTGTTTTTAAACATATTTCATTTATGCGATACATTTGACGATGTTGCATGTAAATATAATCTTTTAGAAATGCTCAGAAAACATAAAAGCGATGAAAAAATTAAAACTAAAATAATGTGGATGATAAATTATTTCAATTCTTGGTTTACTAAATATGAATATAGATTGTTAAATCAACAAAAAATAACAGATGAAGATATCGCAAAGGCTTTAGAATAATATTATATATCTAGCCTAATCCCGTTTTGTGTCAGCCAATCTTTTGAATTTTCATAATCCGGCAGTAGTATTCCGACTTTATCCCAAAACTCTCTTGAATGGTTTGGATATTCAAGATGCACAAGTTCGTGAACTATCAAATAATCCAACACTTTGGGAGGTGCCATAATACATTTCCAATGATAATAAATTTCTTTATTCGGCGTACAAGATCCCCAACGATTCTGAATATCTCTGACATCCATGCCAGTTGGCTTTAAGTTTAAAAGTGATTTATAGTAATCAAATCGTTCTTTAATTTTGATTTTAGCTTGTTTTTTATAGAAATTAACAAATGCCTGACGCGGATTATCGACATTAGAACTCATTAAGAATTTGCCGTTCTTAAATAATAAATGTATTCTTTGGTTTTCAACAAACTGCAAGCAGTAATTTTTTCCAAGATACATAAAAGATTGACCGTCAATGAATCTTCTTACCACCTTGTTTTGGTGAGATTCTTTCCATTGAATAATTTTTTTTGTAATTTCGTATTCTTTTTTATCAAGGATATCAAGTATTTTTTCTTCTTCAAGTTTTTCAGGCGCAAGCACACAAAGACTTCCATTGCGTTCAACAACAATGTTCATGGTCTTTTTTCTATTCGTTTTTTTGACAGTTATATCTTCATTGTGCCATTTCATCTTTGTGCTTTAAAACCTCGCTGTAATTATATTTTGCAAGCATCATTATTTTGTTAGAAATTTCTTGATAATTTTCTTTTAATTCAGGTATGCCGCTGAATCTTAAATGACCGACCAATTTGCCTTTTAGAGCTTCAACTTCATCCGGCTTGTTCCAGAAATAAGCAATTGACATATCATTTGCAATATCTCTGCATATTGCTTTCGTTGCCTGAACAAGTTTAGCATCAACACCTTCAGATAGTTCATTTGATAATGCCATTTTTAAACTTTCGTAAAACGGCATTTGAATGCTCTTAAATCTTGCATCTCCTTTTCTGCCATCTGCAATAAGTTTCTGCAATTCTTTTAATTCAACAAGCATCTGATCCCAATTACCTTGGTATCTTTGAATAATACTTTCAAGCCTGTCTTTAAATCTGCTATATAGTGCAGGATCTTTATTTTCAAGATTAACTTTAATATGGTGTCTAATTGCGTGCTCCATAGCGGATGCTTGTGATTTTGATTTTGTATATTTGCTGATTTCTTTTGGAAAATCTTCAGACAAAATCGAAATTTCAGAAACTCTTTCTTCAATATTTAAGTTTCTTACATATTTATCAATCAGTTTTCTAACCTTTGGACTTGCCCATTTTAAATCAAGAGTTTCATCTTTGTAGTGAATTCTGATTCTTGTTAACAAGTAACCAAGCCTTTTTGCTCTAATCCAATGATTCTTTTGAACTTCAATTTCATTAAATAACAAATCTAATCTGTCAAAGTAGTTTTTGATATAGGTATCAAACTCTGCTCTGAATTTCATATCAGCGGCGATTTCTATTGCTTTTTCTACTACTTCCATATCTTCTTTTGTATCTTTGATTTTTTGATTTAAGAAGTCTTGAATATTTGTTATGCCGTAGTTCTCAAATAATTGAACAATTTTATTATATCTGATTTCAAGTTCAGGAATTTCTTTTTGAATATCTTTAAAATATTCACCGAATTCAAGCAAATCTTGCTCTGCTTCTTTTTTCTCAACATCTGTATAAATACCCAATGCTCTTGTAAGATTCTTTGTAATACCAAAATAATCTACAACAAGCCCGTGGGTTTTACCTTTCTTGGTACGGTTTACTCTGGCTATTGCTTGAAGTAAATCGTGTTCTCTAAGGTTTTTATCCATATATAAAACCTGCGCAATAGGTGCATCAAAACCTGTAAGAAGTCTGTCGCAAACGCATAGAATACCAATACCTGTTGATTCATCTTCAGGATCAAAGTCTTTTTTAAATGCATCTGTTACAGCTTTACCTGCACCTTCTTTTCTTGCTTTTGTGATATATTCAGGCTCATTATTACCGCAAGATGAAACAACTGCACGAACTTTTAATATCCTTAATTTAGCAAGTAAATCTTCATCTCTTTCACCTTCCGGTTTTTCTTCTTCTTTTGCAAGATATTGAGGTATGAGCTCTCTTTCAATATAAACTTTGTATCTAACTGCTGCAAGAATTGATGATACAACAACCATTGCTTTAAATCCGTTAGGTAAAACATCAGAAACATAATGTTCCATCATTTTATTAGCAATTTCTTTTACTCTGTCTTCACTTGCTAAATATGCAATCATATCGCCATATCGTTTTTGAATTTCTTGGCGTTCTTTTTCTGTGTGCTGTTTAAATGTTTCTTCGTATTCGCAATCAAATGCTTCTTTATCAGTAATCTCATCGGATGTACTCATACCGATATATTTAACATCAACTGTTGCTCTATCTCTTACGGCATCATTCATTTTGTATGTATCAATAAATTTACCCGGAGCATCGCAGAATCTTTCTGCTGTTGTAATTTTATGACGTGGAGTAAGTAATGGTGTACCTGTAAAACCAAATCTTGTAGCATTAGGAAATGCCATAAACAGATTATTGTTCATATCACCGTTTTGTGAGCGGTGTGCTTCGTCGATCAAAATTAATATTTTTTCGCTTGGGTTAAGTTCTCCTAATGGCTCAAACTTTGGTACAATACCTTTTTTGAATAAAATATCTTGTGTTTCATCATAGTTATCTGCAAATTTATGAATCATCACGAGGTTCAAGTTTGGTGTATCTGTTTTTAAAGTTACTAAATATTGCTTATCGCTTACTTGATTAACTTTTTCATCTGTTAAATCAGCAGTTTCAGATAATTGATTTTCTAAATCTAACCTATCAACAACCATCAAAATTTTAAAATCTTTGAGGTCAAATTCGCTTCTCATCTTTTTGACTAAAAAGACCATGGTGAGAGATTTTCCTGAACCTTGTGTATGCCAAATTACACCACTTCTCTCTTTCCAATCGGAGCCTTTTCTTAAACGGTCTATCATTTTACCGACCGCTCTATATTGCTGGTAGCGGCAAATAACTTTTATTTCTTTGCTGCCTGCATTCATATAAATTGTAAAGTTTCTTAAAACATCAATCAAAATCTCATGGTTAAACATACCACCGATTATGACTTCTTGTCTTACAGCACCGGACTTAATATTTTGTGCGATATCTTCTTTTGTTTCAATCATTTCCCTGAGTTCAGGTGTTTTGTAAATTTCAGGGAAAATATCTGCCCAATTGTAGAAATAATCATATTCTGCACTAATTGAGCCAAAACGTGCTTCTGTACCGAATGTTATTACATTGAATAAATTTGTATAGAATAATTGTTCTTTACCCTCATCATCTGCAAAATAATCGTCATCTTTTCTTTGGTTTGAATAGCGTCTTATTTGTTCATAAGCATCGCTTAACGGCTCTGCAACATCAAAATCCTTACATTCTACAATTATCCAAGGTAGTCCGTTTACAAAACAAACAATGTCGGGAATAATGCAACTCTTTGCCATACCGACAGTGTTTACTTTGAATTGATTTATTGCAACAAATGAATTTTTACTTATCCAATTCCCGTTTTCATCTCTTTTACCGAAATCAACGAGTTTAATTGTTGGATTGAGTTCGCCTGTTTGTTCGTTTTTATCTACTTGAATACCTTTTCTTAAGTATGTAAAAACTTTCTTGTTAATTTCAGTTAGATTTTCATTTCCGTGTCCATAAAGAATTCTTTCATAACACCATTCCAACTGTTCTCTTGTTGCCCAAGGATTAATGTTGCCAACACTTTCAATAAATTCCTCTTTTAAAGCAACCTCGTCAAAAGATGAACGCATTGATGCGTGTGGATCCGTTGGAATACCTGTACCTTGGTCAATAACTTTCCAATGACATTCTTTTAATTTTTCCAAAAACGGTTTTTCAACATTAACGTATTCTGCCATATTATTCCTCAACAATCTCAGCATCAGCCGGTGGTGTAAGTAATCGTTTCATTAATCCTTGTTTGATTTGTTTGTATTTGTTTAGGTATTGTTCTTCTAATTTTATTTTTGAATCCATTTGATTTAGATAATTAAATATATTGTTTATCTCATCTTCATCTTTCGGCATAGTAATAATTACATTTGCAAGTTGCCCTAAATATAACCCTCCCTGTGCAGATGCATTCATCATTGTTAATAGTTGCTTCTGAGTGTTTTCATATAATAAATAATAGTAAAAATAACTTGCAAAGTTTGGATTAACTAATTTTATAATTGCAACACTTCTTTGAAAAGTGAAAAGTTTTTCTATATTTTTAACGATAGCTACTCGTCCGATAGTCCCAACTATTGTCAACAAAACGTCATTTACATCTATGTTATAACTTTTGTGTATTGAATTGTAATCCAATTGACTTATTGTTCTACAATCATTAGGAATGATAATTTCGCCATCTTGAATATCTTTGGCACTTAATAAAGGAATCCCATTCGGAATATCTTTGTGTGTCCCATGAGTTCCATCTTTAATTAAAGTCGTATATTCTTCTAGAGGTTTCACGTCCCAATCTTTTGGTATATAGCGGTCTAATTCTTCTGAATACTTGTATAAATCAGGAGCTTGGGTATAAGTTGGGCGGAGTTTGCCGTTTGCATCCAACCCTCTTGTGAACAAATCTTGCATCATTCCGGCTTTAATCTGTTTATACTTTTCAATCGTTTCTTCCGTTTTTTCAATAACCTCATCACAAGTTGAAAGAATATCTGCAATTTCTGTTTGTTCTACTTTATCCTTAGGAATTATAAACTCCATTTTTTGCATATCTGTTTGGTTAATTGATGATTGATTTACCGCAGGACTAGCAATTCTTTCAAAATATTGTTTATTATAGTTTAGTACATAAAATAAAAATTTAGAGTCAATTATCTCATTCGGACGCATTAAAAGCAAATTCATTCCATGATACAAGACTTTATCATCATCTTTAATTGCAACTTTTCCAATATGCTTTTGACTGTTTATATTACTAACTAATATATCTCCTTGCGAAATTCTGTAATCCTCGGGAGCTTTTTCAACATGTCCAACTCTGTTATAATCAATTTTTCCATCAGCAATTGTTTCAATTCTTGTTACAGGAAAGTCCGTATATATATCAACTTGTTCGTTGCTAATACCATTTCTTAAGAAAAGAATTAAATCTCCTAATTTTTCCTTTTTCCATTTTGTCTTACACTGTAGCATAACCCAATTCCTTTAAATATTTGTTCAGGTCTGCAGTTACTTTATCTCTGTCAGATAAAATATCTTTCAGAGTTACAGTGTATTTTTCATAGATATGTTCAATATCAAGTTGCAGATTTCTTGCAAATTCCTCAATATAAGCATCAACTATTGAATGAAGCGTTCTGTTCCAACGGTCGATAATCAGTTTTTCTGCTTCTTCATCTGTTATTTTTTCTCTTGCTTCTTCAACAAGTTTATCTTTTCTTTGAGTGATTGCTTTGATTGTCTTTCTGCATTCTTTTAACTCTTCTTCTAAATTAGTATGAGTTTTGATTTTAGCTTCTTGTTCAGAGATATATTCAGAATATTCTTGAATTTGATTATTTAAAACAATTTTATTTTGTTCTAGTGCAGCAATTTGAACTCTAATATTGCCGATATTTTTGGGCCCGTGTGTTTTTGCTAAGTCTTTTTCATATGCTTTTACTCTTTTTTCAAGATTTTTATATTCTTTTTCTAAAGAACGTTTTTCACCGTTATTTTTCTTTATATCATCTTTAATCAGTTTGATAACTGTTTTTGGAATTATCTCTGCACACGATAAATCAAATTCCTCGGGATCCCAACCTTCTTCTTTTTCCATTTCATTAACAGAATCAAACTGTCCTTGGATTTCATCTCTGCGTGATTCAGCATCTCTTAATTCTTTCAATACTTCAGGGAATTGGCTTTCCAAAATTTCATCTTCCGGAATAAGTTCAGCATTCCATCCACTAGAAACTACTGACATAAAATCATATTTCAAATCAGTAAAGAACTGTGCTATTGCACCACGGCCTTGATACAAATTAATTACAGGATACTCATCATCATACATATCGTTAATATAAGTGCTCCTGATACATTCAACAAAACCTTGAATACTGTTTTGGTTTGGTAAATCTTTAATACTTTCCAAACATTTTTCCCAAACCCCATCAAGTCTTTCGTGGTAAGATTTTTTAATTTGGTTATAACCTGCACAATTTACTATCAAATCCTTAATTGCTTCTTTGTTAGGAACTTTATCAGAGAATTTGTAATAACCGTCTCTTAAAGGCACAAACATATTATTTTTGAGGTCATAGTATGAATTAAACCTATCATCAAGAGCGTCAACTTCGCATTTTGCCATACCGCCATTTAGGTGTGCTTCAACATCTTGATTATCAGGTTCCGGAGCATTATCAACCCAGCGTCTTATGTTGCAATTATATTCTTCTGATTCAAGCTCTTCTTTTGTTACAAGTCTTGAATATTTTTTATCTGTTGTATCTTTTTGTTCATAAACATAAGAAATTTTATCAATATCTTCAGGTCTTAATATGTTTTGGTTTTTGCCTTCTTTATATTCTCTATCCGCATTTATGAATAAAACCCCTTTTCTATCCGCAGCCCCCTTTTTATTTATTACAAGAATAGATGCAGGGATGCCTGTCCCATAGAATAAACTTGGCGGTAAACCGATAACGGCTTCCAATATACAAGGAGTATTTGTGTTTTCTGCAAGGGTTGATTCACCTTGAATACCTGTAATTAACCATTTGCGCATTTTTTGTTCTTCGCCACCACGGAATAAAACACCGTGTGGCATAATTACAGCCATTCTTCCATCAGATTTCAAAGTTGAAATCATATGTTGAACAAACATAAAATCAGCTTGTTTTTTCTTACTCATCCAAAACTGAAATCTGTTTTGAAACTTCATATCTTTTGTTGTGTAGTTTTGTGAGAACGGAGGATTTGCAACTACAATATCGTATTTAATAAGCTCGCCGTTTTCTATCAAAGTCGGATTCAACAAGGTGTCGCAGTGATGAATATTAGCGTTTTTGATTCCATGGAAAATCATATTCATTTTGCACATTTTGTATGTGCCTTCTTTGCTTTCTTGACCGAATAAATACAAGTCTTTCGCTGAACCATAAACCATTTCAACATAGTTTTTCATATTTATAAGTAAACCACCCGAACCAACTGTCGGATCGCAAATTTTAGCATCTTTTGCGGGTTTTAATATTCTTCCCATTAATTCGACTACTTGGTGCGGAGTATAGAATTCGCCGCCCTTTTTGCCGGCACTCTCTGCGAAATATTTAATCAAAAATTCATAAGCAGCACCCATTAAATCGGGAAATTCAAAGTTTTCATCAACAAGCGGATAATTATTAAAATCATTTATCATTTCTGATAAAACTTCATCTGATAATTTTCTTTCACCGTTTGTATTTGTTTCGTTAAAGTTTGTGCTATTACCTTCTTTACCGGTTAAAACACCCTGCAAAATTGCACCGTTTGATTTTTCTAATTCTTTTAATGCGATATTAATTGAGTTTCCAACATCTTCATTTTCATATAATAATCCGCGGAAAGATAAATTCTTTTCGGCACATGCTTTATCGTGTTCTGCCCCAGCTTTTTCTTGGCTAGTGCTATTAGGGTTTGCAAGAATTTCATTTGCTTGATTAATTGTATTGAGTTGTTCTTGTTCAAAATTCTTAGGAAGCATGTCCATCTTCCAACGTGCAAGAGGAGGTACAAAAAATTCGTATTTATTTTTGTATGAATCAAGCTCAATTTCTTCTGCTATTTCTTCATCCGTAATATTTGGATATTGATATTTTAATTCTTTTTTAAAATGTTCTTGTGCTACTGCAAACTGATCGTTTACGCGTTTTACAAAAATCATTGCAATAAGATAATCTTTATATTCTGATGCATCCATACTTCCTCTTAATGCATCACATTGACTTTTAAGAAAAGTCTCTAACTTTGCAAGTGATAATTTCTTCATACTAACCCTCTACTAACACTACAAAATATTACCATAAAAATAAGTATTTTGCTTGTATTATGACTCTTTAACAAAAGATATTAAAACTTATATAAATGTTAAATGTAAACAGGTAATAATATGTAATATTTTATGATAGAATGGATTTAAAAAGGGGTGTGTGTTGAAAAAGATACCATTACTATTAGATAAGCCTTTAAACTCACCAGACGCAGACCAATTTGGGCATGAACATTATGCGGATGTTTTGTACGATTTGATTACTAATAACGATTTAAAAATGCCTTACAACATTGGACTTTTAGGTAAATGGGGTGTCGGGAAAAGTTCAATTAAAGGAATATGCAAAAAGAAACTTGGCGAAAATTCTAAAAATGTTTATTGTATTGATTTTAATGCTTGGAAATATGGTGGTAGTGGTATAAAAAAAGCATTATTGCGAGAAATTTATTTAAAGATTAATGGAACAGATGAAGCTATAAAAGATCAATTTAGCCGCCATATAACAAAACAAGTTATGGAATTGTGTGATAATCAAGAGTTACGTAAAAATATTTGGAATGTAGCATGTAATTGGTTGCAGATAATAATTTATAATTTAATACTTTGTTTAATGTGGAAATTTATTCTACCAAATCTAGAGATGTGGGGACAAATATTCTCCACAATACCATTAGCAATTGTTATAACAAAAGTAACAAAATACTTATTGGATAAAAACAATATGTTGATTCCAGTATTTCAGAACATTACAAAAATGGATGTCCCAGATACAACAGCGGAAATATATGAAGAATTTTTAAAAAAGCAATTAAAAAAATATAAGGAAAGCAATAAATTAATAGATAAAATTGTTGTATTTGTTGATGATATTGATCGTTTACCCTCTGCACAAGAAATGGTTGATGGTATAAATGCAATAAGAGCATTTATGGACTTTGACATAGAAGACAAAGATAATATAGGATTTGTTTTTGTTGTTTCCTGTTGTGAATATAAAATATCAGATGCTTTAATGTCAATTAAAATTATTGACGATATAGATATTGAATCATGCGAACAACAAGTTGAAGCTAAACGATTTTTAGATAAAATATTTCATTTTAGAATTGATATTCCTCCATTTCCATATAGAGACATGATAGATTACTCGAAAAAAATATTGGAAACACAGATTCCTGACTTTGAGGACTTTGAAACTCAACTGATTAATTCTGGCACTGATTTGGAAAATCTACTCTGCAGACTAATATATCCTAATGTACAAAATCCAAGACAAGCTATTCAAATCCTTAATACATTTTTTCAAAGCTGGAATATTGCAATAAAAAGAGAATCTGCCGAGATGGCAAATAAAGCTGGTGGATTAGCAGAAGGTATTGTTACAAAGCATCCTTTAACACTTGCCATACTAGCTGTTTTAAAAGTTGACTTTCTATATTTTTATAAGGAACTTTTAATTGAGCCAAAACTTTTAAGTTATGTATTAGAAGTCCTTCGAACTGGCGTTCTACCAAAATTTTATATTGATCCCAAAATCAAAGATAAATTTATTTGTGTGTCTGATAACAATGCAATAGAATTAAAACCTTGTTTTTATGATTTAAATCAATATTTAAATCTAATAAATAATAAGTTTGAACTTCCTATATCATTAAAACCATTTCTACTATTAAATCAAAATTCATTAAGTAGAAAATATGGAGAACAGGCTTATGATATAGAGGAAGCTTTAATACATAATTCTTATGAAAAATTATTTAATATTTTAGATTTAAAAACAAATAAACTTTCCGTTGAGAATGCTCAACTTATAAAAAGTGTATATGAAAGTTTATCTTATGACTTACATAAAGAAAATGCATTTTCGGTAATTGTAAAATTAATACCTTTTATAAATAATGATACTAGATTTTTAATAGATTCCTTTGCAGATACACTTTATAAACATGACAAATATCGTAAGACTTTGTCGATTGAAGATTATCAAAAATTATTACATGCTGTATCAAAATCAAAAATTAAAAAAGTGATTGCCTCATTAAATAAAACATATCGTGTTAAATATAGTTATGATACTTCTTCAGAGGCAGATAAGCAAAGAATGACTCTGTTCAAAGATGCTTCAAATGTATTATTAGAGTTTTACAATAATAACCATGATTTTGTAGATAACAATTTTTGCAGTTGGGTAATAGCTCCTATATTTGCTAATGAAAATGTAGAAAATGGTGAAGATTTTGATTTTGGATTTGAATACACTTATTACGCATTTCAAAATTATGAATTTATATATCAATATAAAAGTAAAGAGTATATCGATACAATTATTAAAGAATTTCAAAAAGATAAAAGTTTTATAACAGAAGAAAATGAAACTAAAGTAATACAAACATTTGAAAAAGCACTTGATTATATACTAATAAATCAAAATGAAAAATTTAATGATGTATTTGATAATATTATAGGAGAAGAAAACACTAAATTATATTCTTACATAATAGACTATACAAAGAAAAATATTAGTAACTTTACTGATAGCAATATAAATAATTATGTAATTCAGCTTGATATTGCGATTGAAAATAAATTAAATAATGATATTAAAACAGAATTCGACGTAAAAGAACAATTAGAAAATTTTAGGGATTTATTAAATGTTTATTACCAAAAAATAGAAATAGACAATTACCAGTATATAGACGAGTTGTGCGAAGCAATTGTGCCAAATAAAAATTATACAGCCCAAATTATTGAAATAATAAATATTCTAAGAAATAATAATTATGACAATATTTCAAAAATAGATACACTTATTGTTAATCAACTTTTCCAATTTGAACCTGAATCTGAAAATTTAAAATTATTCTTAAATTATTTATTTAATAATTATAATAATTTATCAAATGAGAATAAAATTTCTTTTGCAAATAATTATGCAGATTTTGTTATGGATACCAATGTAAGTTCGTTAGAGGAATCTACACTAAATGAATTTAAACAGTATATTGATGTGATTTTAGCAGAGAAAAATGAGCAAGTTGCTTCTATATATTTAGATAAATTTTTCGAATTTACGAGTGATTACTTGATTCCAAATGAAGAAAAAGAATATTTTGAACAATTACTTTGTTTATTGTCAACTTTATCTTTGGGAAATACGGATAAAGTTAAAGACTTTATTATTTTAATACTTGAGAATGTTGATTTTTCTTATGATTATTCTGATAAAATCGGGCAATTAGCATTTGCATGTGGAGAAAATATTTGGAACAACGATAATAGAATTGATGAAAGCTTTAATCAAATCACAACAGATGATGTAAATGATAAAAAATTGGATTGTGCTATTAACTTATATAATACTATTGCAAGAATACAAACACCTGAAAATTTAAATAATTTATATAAATTGATATTAAAATTGGAAAATATTGAATTAAAAGAAAAACGAAGATGGTTGGAACAACTCCCTAAAGAAAAAATATATACCACAGATGAATTTATAGAACTTATCACAAGTAAAGATAGCGAAGTAAGAGATTATGAATCTATACGAAATTTAAATGAAAGGTTATTGGATGTTTATACTTTGGAAGAACGTAAATATATTCTTTCAAAATTGTTATTCAATGATAGTTTCGCAGAACTCTTTAAAGTTGTTATAGATGTAAATTACAAGATAACCGGTAAATATTCAGAATTAAATGAAATAATTGATGAAAATAGCAGAAATAATAATATAAATCAACTATTGACCAAAAGAATATTAATAACAGATTTGCTACTGGGAGAAAATAGAAAAGAACCTTCTAAAATTTTATTGTTAAATACAAAAATTATAGAAGAATCTAACATAGAAAATAAACAGGAAATAATAACTCAAATGCTTCAATGGTCTTATGATCTATATAATGACATTTTAAGAGATACTGAAATAAGAGGTTTTTCCGATTCTTTAAAAGAAAAAATTAGCAAGATTTTCGAAGGAAAAACTTTTGGTAAAATAAAATTTAAAAACAAAATTATTCACAAATAAAAATCCCTATACACCGCGTCAATGTCTTCTTGTTCGATGCCGATGTAGCGGAGGGTGATTTGGGGTGAAGAGTGGTTAAAAATCTTTTGCAGAAGCACGACGTCGTCGTATTTTTGGTAGCAATGGTATCCAAATGTTTTCCTCAGCGTATGTGTGCCTATTCGTCTTGTTATCCCAACCGCTCTTGCAGCTTTATTTAAAATCTTATACGCCCGACTCCTTTCCATTCGTCTTCCCTTTTGCGTATAAAACAATGGTTGATCCTCTGGCATTCCTTTAGTAAATTCTTCAATCTCCTTCTTCAACCTATCATTAATCGGAAATACTTTCCGTTTGCCGGTTTTTAGTTCTCTAATTTCAATATACTCTTTACCCCTAACGTCACCGACATTAAGTGCAAGTATATCAGAAATTCTCAATCCGCTATTTATCCCAAAGCTGAAGAGCAAAGCATTTCTCGGCTTTTTTGCCAAGAATTCTTTCATTTTTCTAATATCGTCAAGGCTTTTTATTGGGTCAACAGCATTCATCTACAAACCTTTCGAGCAACATACATCACTCAAAAGCAAGAGAAAGTAAAGTGTGAAAGGGCAAACTAACAAAAAGCCTTTAAATATCTTTTAAAAGGCTTTTAAATTCTGTTTAAAACTCGTTTAAAAAGTGTTTAAATTATGTGTTCAAGTATTCAATAACTTCGTCAACGTGACCTTTGACTTTTACTTTGCGCCATTCTTTAATAATATTCAAGTTTTCGTCCAGTACAAAAGTTGAGCGTTCAATACCCATATATTTTCTGCCATACATAGATTTTTCAACCCAAACGTTAAACGCTTCTGCTAGTTTGTGCTCAGAGTCTGAAAGTAAAATAAAATTAAGGCTCTGTTTTTCTTTAAATTTCAAATGGCTTTTAATGCTGTCAGGGCTAACGCCGATTACAGTTGCGAAATTTGTTAATCTATTTATGTTATCTCTAAAATCGCACGCTTCTTGAGTGCAACCAGAAGTATTATCTTTTGGGTAAAAGTACAAAATAACTTTTTGTCCCTTAAAATCATTTAAAAAATATTCTTTTTCTATGCCATCGACATCAATGCCTTGTAGTTTTATATCGTTCATATTGTATCTCCAATTTTCTTAAATCATAGCATAAGTTTAATGATTTTTGATTCTACAGATGTTTAAATGGTGTTTAAAATCCGTTTTAAAGGTGTTTAAATTAATGTAAGTGCTCTATTATTTTTTCTGAAACGCTTTTAGTAGTGACATTGTCTTTTGTGCTAAATCTTATTAAAGGCAATGAGTATTTTTCAAAAATAGCATTTTTAATCTTATCTCGTACTGATTGCTTTGAATCAGCCTTGTGGTAAGTTGCTCCATCAACTTCGATAGCTAAAACAGGGGTTTTATTCAGCTTGTTATAAATTAAGAAATCAACATGGCTCCATTCATTTTGGGCAAACTTAACTTCTTTTTTATCAAGAACACTAAAATCTTTTATTATTCTGTTTAAAGGAATATGAACAGCTACACCATATTCATTTTGATATTTATTAGTCAAAACTTCTGATAAGACATTATAGAATAAATTTTCACTATCATATTGAGAGATTTTTTTGCATTTTTTTAAGAATAACTTTCTTTGTTCTGCATAACATTCATATAGATAATCAAAGACAGAGAATAGTTTGCTTTCTTTTATTTCGCAATTATTATATTCAATATATTTTACTAGGTCTAAAATATTAGAATCTTTCTGGGGCTCATTACCATTAACGACTACAATCAACTGTTCTATTGCTCTTGATACAGCAACATTTAATCGATTAGGGTTATCCGTAAAATCTTTAATTTCATTATCAACAGTTGAGAGAATTATAACTTTATTTTCTTGCCCTTGAAATTTATCTACTGTATCAGCTTTCACGCCAGTTCCCTTAAATTGATTCTGTAGAGCATTAGTTTGATTTCGGTATGGCGTTACTATACCCAATGAATCGTCGGTTATACATAGGTTTTCATTAGGAATTATTTCTTCTTTAATAACATCTATTTGTCTTTGATTTATGTTATTAATCGCCAAATTGCCTGCTATCGTTTTATATACCATTAAAGGTTTTCTATCTGATTTAATGTCGCTTAGAATGATTAATTCATTGTTATAAAATTTCTTATTACAAAATTCTATAATCATTGGATGACATCTATAATGTTCTCTTAAAAGTGTTTTTGGTGCTTGTGAAAAGATTTTAGAAATAGAAGATAATAAACAATTATTCTTGTATCGATAGTGTTCTGCTAGCTTATAGTTCTTAAAAATATTGTCAGAAATTTTAGCATTTTTAGAATCTACAACATTTGGTAATTGTTTTAAATCGCCAACAATTACTGCTTTTTTAGCACAAGATAATGCTATTGCTCCAGTACATAAGTCAACTTGCGATGCTTCATCAACAATAACATAATCGTACATTACTGATGTTGATAGGCAATTTCTCAATGAGTAGGTTGTACTTAATATTATTGGATAATCTTCAATAAAGTCATCTGCTTTTGTTTGCAAATCACCTAATGTCCAAATCTTTCTAGAGCTCTTTGAATATTTTTCAGCAAGTTTTGCTTTAAAAATTTTAGCACTCAATTCGGAATATTCAGCCATTTTCTCTTTAAAATTATAACTATCCAACTCTTTTGAAATGCTTTTTAAAGATTTACTTAACTCGTTTATTTGAATTTCGTAAAATTTTTGTTGAGAAATTGCTATTAAATAATCTTTCGAATATTTATTTAACAATTCTTGAGCAATCGTTCTATTAAACTTTTTTATCCTTAAAAATTCAATGATTCTTTTAATTATTTCAATAATTGGGTTCTGTTTACTTAATTCTTCAGCCTCGGATTCAAATATCAAACTTAATTCTAAAGCTTTTTCCCAAGATTTTATTTTGTTAATTTCTTCTGGGATTTCTTGAATATCAAATTCTTCCACGTATTTTTGATAATGTGTTTGCTCTATTTCTAATGCAGAAATTTTTTGCTTCAATGCCGATAATTCATTTTGCAAAGATAACATATTTTTTAGCGATTGATATCGTGATCTTATTTCCTTATAAGTGTATTCAATTTTCTCTTTTTCTAATTCCCATTTCTTTATATCTGGCAAAGGTAATTGCGAATCAATAAATTCTTGTTTATTTTGATTATTGCCTAAATATGCAGCAATAAAATCAACATTATATTTTTTAAGCTTATCAATAATGTTTTTTGTTGCTGAATTATTACTAGACACTACTGCAACTGTTTCATCGTGCATTATTGCATTGGCAATAATATTCAATATTGTTTGAGTTTTTCCTGTTCCCGGAGGACCTTCAATTATTGAAAGCTTGTTTTTAATCGCATTTTCTGTTGCTTTATTTTGGCTGATATTAAAACCAAAAGGATAAATAGATGTATCTTCCAGTTTATCATTTTTTGATTTTATTATTCGAAAAAAAGCTCCAAAAGTGTCTTTTTTCTTTGGTTCTTCAAAAGGAAGTTTTTGAGTTAGATAATTATATAAAATTGAATCTTTTGAGACTTCTTTAATTTTTTGATAGTTATTTGCAAGAATGTTTATGGATTCGCCTTTTTCATTATGTATGATTAAACCAATTTCATTCGCCAAATCTCTAAAATATTGAAATTTATTATTTATCTCTAGTTGCTCTTTATCAATTTTGACAATTTTTATGTCTCGGCACTTATATGGAAATCTTTTTCCGTCTTTGAATGTTATATAGTAAAAATTACGAGCATACTCGTATCTTATAACATCATTTGTTCTATCAACACCTTTAATGAAAATCTTTTTATCTTGCATTGTATATTTAGAATAGCACAAACCAAATTTATGAGGTGTTTTAAAACATTTTAATTATTTTTTATAAATTATTCCATATTTTTTTTGATTTGTTGATACTGAGTCTCAACAAAATCTGTAGCTTCATTTAAATATGTTTCAATATTCATTGATAACATTTCTGTAATTTCTGGTACATCTGATTTATATTCTAATAACTTTTGTTTAATTGTTTTATTGCATTCTTCTAGTGTTTTCCCTGTAAATATTGTATGTACTAAATTTTCAGCTATTATTCTTGATAGGATTGATGTAATGCAAAACGATTCTAAATAATAATGATAAGAATACTTTAGAAAAGCAATCTTAATTAGTTCATCCTTTTGTTTATCTAAAAAATACATCATTTTAGTGGCTTTTTGCATTCTTTCTCTAATTTCATTTTCTAAAAGCTTTTTATATTCATCTTTGGATAAGAATCCTTTTTTGAGAATAGTTTCATATGATGCATCAATAATTTGCTCAATTTCTTCTATTGTAATTTTGTGCTGAACAAGAAATGACATAAATAAATCAAAACATTGCTTAAAGTCATTTATAATGTCATCTATATTCGTTTCTATTATGGAATGTTCAAGCTCTTGTTTTGATATATTGATTGATTTATTAAATGGTACAGTTTTATGATTTCTTAAATCATAGCAATAGCTTTCTTCAAAATCAGAACCTTTATAATTATCATTTAGCAACACGACACAATTAATGCATCCATATATAGAAATTAAACAATATATTATTTGATTAGCCGAATCTCCTTTGATAAAAATAGTATGATATATACTGTCATTGTAATAAAATTTTTTGGGGAAATAATAGTAACAACGCCTTTCTGATTCTTCGATATTTCTATCGATTAATACCTTAATAGATTCAGCTATATATTCTATTGAACAACCTAAACAAGTATAATATCCAATTGCAATTTTTAGCATTGCTAAAAACAATTTTTTATCTTGATTTAACTTTATTTTCGCAATAAAGCCTGGGAAATCTTCAAGTGTTACATCTTTTTCTAGTAATTGTTTCTCTGTTTTTTCTTTTATTTCCAGAGTTTTTGCTTCATCCCAATTGTATTTTTTAGCAAAGCCTTCAATTATTTTAAAAACGGGCTTCAAAATTTTTTCTTTAGCACCATTGTCAGTACTATATAATGCATTTATGTGAAGTAAAAATTTCCCGTCCCCAGTTTTCTCTATGTTTATATTATCAGTTGAATAGTATTTACCATCTGATTCTCTTATAAATTTGCGTTTATTTATCTCAAAATCTAAAGGCAAGTTAGATTTTGTTTTATTATCTCGACTAGGATTAAATAAGTTTGTTAGTACATATACTGAATCAGTAAGACTCTGATCTATATCTGATAATTTGCAATTACAATCATTGCATAAAATTTTTCTAGAAGTTAGTTTTCCACCAACTGCATTAGGTATAATATGTTCTGGTTTAGTTTGGTTTTCTATAATAATTTTGCCACAGTAATAACATTTTGTCATACTGTAATTATAACAAAAAGTGATAGAACATACTTTTTAAGTATAGAAGATTTCCCAAAAGGCAACATAACATTCCAGAAATGCTTTTTTTTAGAATAAGGCGCCACGTCATTCCAGAAATGCTTTTTTCTCAGAATAAGGCGCTACGTCATTCCGGAAATGCTTTTTTAGAAAAAGAGCATCAAGCTATATAATCAAATTAAATTATTTACCTGTTTAATTTTAAAATATTTCATTTTGAGTATAAATTTAAATAAATGAATGTTAAAATATAAGGTTGAATTTTTATGGATAAAATGTTTTGTTATCAATGCGAGCAGACTGCCAATAGTAAGGGTTGTACAGTTACTGGTGTTTGTGGTAAATCAGCAGAAACAGCTAATCTTCAAGATGAGCTTACAAGCAAAATAATAGAATTTGCTAATTGTGTAGAATATTCTGAAGAAAATATTAGTTTAATTATTGAAACTCTTTTTGCTACTATTACAAATGTCAATTTTGATAATAATTCCTTAAAAAATCTTTCAGAGAGAATATCTCAAAAAATACGTTGTTGTAATAGTTTTGATATAAAATCCATTTGGGAATGTAATGAAGATATAAGAAGTCTAAAATCCTTAATTCTTTTTGGCTTAAAAGGCGTAGCCGCTTATGCATATCACGCAAATGTTTTAGGATATAAAGATGAAGCTGTTGATAAATTCTTTTTTGAAGCATTGCAAGATATCTCAAAAGACTTATCAATAGACGAACTTTTAACTCTTGTTCTTAAAACTGGCGAAATAAACTTAAAATGTATGGAGCTTTTAGATAAAGCAAATACCGAAACCTACGGAAATCCAATCCCGACAAAAGTAACAAGCAAGATTGAAGCTGGACCTTTTATTGTTGTAACTGGTCACGATTTATACGATTTAGCGCTACTTCTTGAACAGACTAAAGATAAAGGTATAAATATTTACACCCATGGCGAAATGCTACCAGCTCACGCATATCCTGAATTAAAAAAATATCCACATCTAAAAGAAAATTTTGGTACAGCTTGGCAAAACCAACAAAATGAATTTGATTATTTACCTGCACCAATTTTATTTACAACAAATTGCATTATGCCACCGAAAGAAAGCTATGCTGATAGAGTTTTCACAACATCTGTCGTTCGGTATCCTAATGTTAAACATATTGATGAAAATAAAGATTTTACACCTGTTATTGATAAGGCATTAGAACTAAAAGGATATAACGAAGCTCAGTATTTTACAGGAATAAATGGTGGGCATTTGCTCACAACAGGTTTTGGTCATAATGCGGTCTTATCTATTGCTGATAAAATTATAGAAGCAATTAAAAAAGAAGGCGTTAAACACATTTTCCTTGTTGGTGGTTGTGATGGAGCAAAAACTGGCAGAAACTATTACACAGATTTTGTCAAACAAACTCCAAAGGATACTCTTGTTTTGACCCTTGCTTGTGGGAAATATAGATTTAATGATTTAGATTTAGGCGAAATTAATGGAATTCCACGCTTAATAGATATGGGACAATGCAATGACGCTTATTCAGCCATAAAAGTAGCTGTTGAATTAGCAAAGGCCTTTAGTTGTTCTGTAAATGATTTACCATTGTCCTTAGTGCTATCTTGGTATGAGCAAAAAGCTGTTTGTATATTATTAACATTGCTTTATTTAGGTATTGAAAATATCAAACTTGGTCCGACTTTACCAGCTTTTGTGTCTCCTAATGTATTAGATATACTGGTTGAAAAGTTCAAAATAAAACCTATAACTACCCCCGAAAAAGATATAGAAGGTATTCTAGGTAAAAAAGAAAATTAATTTAATATTGAAATATTCGGGAAAAATTCAGCAGAGCTACTGAATAATAGTTATTCAGATAAAATTAAAAGATTTTTTTGGGAAATATATAAGAATAAAGAGGTTCGCAATTCTAATATAACCTTTTTACACATACCCAATAGGTATTGCGTTTACATTTCCTGTTATTGGAAAATCTTCATTACAAAGACAAATTACAGCACCTTCTCCTCTTTTCTCTTCAGGAATAACAGAAAAATGTTTAAGCATACTTTTATCCGGATTTGCAGATTTTTTTATTTCAATAGGGTATAATTTATCATTTTTTTCTATTATTACATCAATTTCTTTTTTGTCTTTATCTCGATAATAGTATATATTTGGAGTTTTAGCATTATGTACATAGCTTTTTATAATTTCCGCAACAACAAATGTTTCAAACATAGCACCGCTCATTGCGCCACTTTCTAGTGTTTTTGGAGTTTCCCAGTTTGTTAAATAAGAACACAATCCTGTGTCTAAAAAATAAATTTTTGGAGCTTTAACAATTCTTTTATTTAAATTAGAAAAATAAGGTTGCAAAAGATAAACAATATTCGATGAAGCTAAAATTGAAACCCAAGATTTTATAGTATTTACTGCTATACCAACTTCGTTTGCTATGTCAGTATAATTAAGCATTTGTCCTGTTCTTGAGGCTAAAATTCTTAAAAATTTCAAAAAGTCCATCTCATTTTTTACTGCATTTAAATCTTTAATATCTCTCTCAATATAAGTTTGAAGATATGAGCTATAAAAAGTTTCCCAATTGGAATTATTAACATTTATATCTGGATAAGAGCCTTTCCAAATAAGCTCATAAATGCTTGTTAAATCTTGTTGCGTAGAGCTTTTTCTCATTTTTTCAATGAAATCATTTGTTGGAATAAATGGAATTTGCTCTTCATTTTCTATCTCTTTTAACGAAAATCCTTTTAAATCTAAAACAGCAACTCTGCCTGCTAAAGATTCGGTAACATTTTTCATCATATGAAATTGTTGTGAGCCTGTAAGCCAATATTGTCCTTTTTTATCGCTATTATCAACCGCAATTTTAATATACGAAAGCAAATTTGGTGCATATTGAATTTCATCAATGATAATTGGGGCTTTATATCTTTGCAAGAACAATTCAGGCTCATTTATTGCTAGTTCTCTAGCTTTATAATCATCTAAAGTTACATAATCTCGGCTTTTATCGCAGTGCTTTAATAATGTACTTTTACCAACTTGTCTAGCTCCGGTGATAAGTAAAACCTTAAATTGACTGCTTAATTCAATAACTTGTTTTTCTAATGTCCGTTCTTTATACATAAAAACTCCGACTATTATGCATTGCTATTTTATAATAGTCGATACTTTGCAAAAAGTCAAGCCTCTTCACTGAAAATCTCAGCTCAAAGTTAACTTGATATCGTTGTTAAAGGTTATTTATAGCGAACAGGTCAAGTGTATTTTTTTGTCCGTTTTGGTCGGAAGCCTGTAGGTTGGGTGAAACCCAACAAAAATCTATAATTATAATTGATAGATTCTGAGTCAAGCTCAGAATGACATTTTAAGGTTGAAGTTTGCGATTTTAAACTACTCCAAAAGTGACTTTTGTTACTCTCTGGCTTCCATATCACCCCATCCGCCTTCGGCACCTTCCCCATCCAGGGAATGGAAGAAATCGTGTCACCGCTTCCCCGCCCCTTCCCCATCCGGGGCAGGGAGTATTTACATCACCCCACCCTAACCCATACCTCTCAGCAAAACAATACTTAATTGTTTTGCTTCGGTAGAGTCCGTCCAGGGAGGGGAGAAATCGGCAGAGTTCATCCGGGGAGGAAATCTACGCTATTCCTATATTTACCCCCAAGTCCGTAAAAAGTCACTTTTGGGAATTTTATGCATTCAAAGGGTGTGTATAAAAACACCCTACAAAACTTGAAAGTTGCGTACTTTCAGCATCTATGCATTATTCTAAAGAAGTATTAGAAGAAATCCTGAAAATATGGTTTGCGTTAAGATAGAAAAATAATTATAATTACTTTGAAAGGTTTTTGTATGAATGGAAAAATAAAAGATTTTGTCATAATTTTTAAAAAAGAACACAAGTATCTTTATTGGACAATTATTTTGTCATTTATTTTAGCAATACTTCCTTTCTTTTATTGTTTATTTACTTTTTTCTTAAAAAACAAATTTACAGGTTGGATATTTTTTATCCCATTTTTTATTGTATTAGCTATATCTTTATTAGCCTCATATACACATAAATATATTCCTAAAATAACAAAATTTATTACATTTGTATTAAACTCTTTTATAATTGTAATTTTTCAAATGTTAATTGGAATTCTCGTATTGTCATTTTTATACTTACATAATGAAAGCTATATGTATGACAAGCCAAAATATTATGAAAAAGTCTTAAAATTATTTTTAGAAGAAAGAGTTGCTCATTTCCCGAAAAAGATTCCTGCGGAAGCTACAAATATAAAAATGGAAGCTGATATTAATTATTGGTTTGGAAGCGATGGATTTGCGCTAAAATTTGATATAGATGAAGAATATATACGTAAAGAATTAGGAAAATATAAATTTAAGTACAGCTCGGGCCCTCATGAATATGTTTTTAGCACAATGTTAGAAGATGCGTATAATGAATTTAAAGATGTTACTTTTTATGTTATAGATGGAAAATTAGAGCGATTTGGCAAAAATTATGGCATAGGTGTCGATAAAGATTTTACTAAAATTATTTACTATTATTCTAACCCTGATTAATTTTGAATATAAAGATTATTCACCACAATAAGGTGTTACGTTACTTCGGTATTGCCTTTTAAAAATATAAACTCACAGCTTATCGTATTCTCGTTTTATCTCTTGAATATCTTGCCACATCAGCCATTTGGGGCTGCCTTTTTCTCGAGAATCATTTCTTAATAGGTATGATGGATGAAAAATTGGCATTAATTTTGCACCGTGAACAACGTCTCCGCCTTGATACCATTTACCTCGTATTTTCGTAATCCCTCCGATATTAGGTAAAATTGATTGCACCGCAACATTCCCACATAACAAAATAATCTTAGGTTTTATAATATCTATTTGAGCTTTTAAATATTCCCAACAAGCTTCTTTTTCTTCCGGCAAAGGGTTGCGATTTTCTGGCGGACGACATTTTAATGTATTACAAATATAAACGTGCTCATTTCGTGTAAGTCCGACTGAAGCAAAAATTTTATCTAATAGTTGTCCGGCCTTTCCTACAAAAGGTTTTCCTTGCTGATCTTCATAAAACCCTGGAGCTTCGCCTATCAACATTAGTTTAGAATTCGCAAAACCGTCGTCAAAGACGATATTTGTTCTTGTTTTGCACAAAGAACATTTCTCACATAACAAACATTTTTCTTTTACTTTATCTAATTGGTTTTGCATAATTCTAAAAAATTGTAGCATTCAAAAACATAAGAATCAACAATGAAATCCCATTATGAAGTTAGTTGAATATATAAATGAATTTTATGCTATACTAGACTCGTGTGTTAGGAGAATTTACATGAAGTGCGATTTAGTAGTTAATAGTGCAAAAAGTGCGATAGGGAATTTTTTAAAAAATGATAAGATTTACGAAGAAAGTCTTAAAACTTTTTATTCAGAAGGTTCTAAAAATCCTACTATGGCAAGAATCTTATTCCAAAATGAAGTTATAGAGAATGCAAAAGTTTGTAAAAGAACTCAATGTGATTTATTCCATGAATATGACAATTTCACGCCTTCAATTAAACCTGTAAAAGTATCTGATTTGCAGGCTAAAGGCATATTGCAAGAGATGTTGGCAGAATCAATAATTCGTCCGCTTAATTCACTTACAAAAGATTTTGAAGAACTTACTCACAAACAAATTAAGCTTCTAGAAATGCATTTGAATAAACAACGCCTTGTTGGTTCAACAAAAATGTTGGATGAGCTCAAAACTCCTGAATCTTTGAAAGCTGAAAAAATGATTTTTGATAAAGCTTTTGATTCTTTATATCCTAAAACAGGTGAAGTAAGGAAAAAACTCATAACGTATAATATTAGAACTAATAGGGTTACTCCTCGCTTATCTAAAAACGATAGACATTTAATATTTGAACCTAGAGAGGGTTGGCTTTATAAATATCCTAAAACAGCTGGCCTTAGATTTGCAATTATTGAGGGCAAAAAACCACAAAAACTTGGTATTCTAACAAGAATTAAGAACATATTTAAATCAGCAAAAACTTTAGAAGAAGAAAAAAACGCTACGTTAATGCTTGATTATTCAGACATTAAAATTGCAAAAGCAATTAAACCTTAAAAGACTTGTAGAATTGTAGAATTGTAGGTTGGGTGAAACCCAACAAAATACTACAAATAAACACTGATAGATTCCGTATCAAGTACGGAATGACAAGAAAATTTCGACATTAAAAAAGAGTACACAAGGGACTCTTTATTTGTTCTATTTTATTTGGTGCAATAAATTGCACCCTACCAATTCTGCCCTACAAGCTCAAACAAAGAGGAGTTTTTTGGGAATCGTTCTCTTGTGGTTAATTGTAATTTAGCATTTTTGCCTTTAAGTAAAAATCAACATTGTCGATAAATATGTAAAATAATGATATCATTATATTTATCAACGCTAGTTTAAATATATTGAGGAGTAAAATATGCAAAAACAAATTCATGTAAAAGCGAAATACAATCAAAATTTCAAATTTATCTCAGGATTGGGAATAAATACTAATACAAATTTACAATATTCCGTAGGGCATTTTACTATTTTAAATCCAAGAATTGAAAATGGTATTTTTAAAGGAGAATTGTTTGATATTTATGATTTTGACAAATTAAATAGAGAACAATTTGAAAAATTTATAACTTATTTATTTAATAATGGAGCATATTATTTACAAGAATTACACAGATTAAAGAATTATTATTTTCTCATCCCGATAGAATTTGAATGGTAAATTTAAAATAATATCAATGGGCAGTTTACCCTTTGGTATTATTTTTGTGTATAATTAAATTTGTGAAAATTATCTTGAAAATACTAAAATATTTATTTATAACAGTTTCTTTATTAATATCAACTTTAATAGGAATAGTTTCTTGTTGTACTGTATTATCTTGTGTATCTAAAGTTACAATATTAAATATTTTATTTTTAACTTTATATTTAATTCCAACAATATTAATTTTTGTTATATTCTTTTTCTCAAATAAATATACTGGAAAATACTCAATAATGTTGAAAACATTATCTTATATTGCAATATGTATATTAATTAATTTACATATTGCGATGTTTGCTTATACATTATCATATTCTCTGGGCTGTGCTGTAGAAAAAAATGAACCATATAACCCTATAAGACCTATATCTGAATATAGTAAATTCGTGAAAAACAAGACTTCTCGTACAGAGCATTTCCCGGATAAAATTCCCATAAACGCAACTAATGTTGAATTATATCAAGGCGTTTGGCTTCATGGAGATGTTGAAATATATTTAAAATTTAACATTGATGACGAGTATATAAATAATGAATTAAAAAATCATCAATATACTGCAATAACTACAGGAGATAAATATATTGGTCATGAACCGCACGACAGAATGAAAAATAAGGATGATGTCTATTATATATTAGGCGACTTGTTACAAATGCATCGTGGTTATAGTTATGGAATAGTAGTTAATAGAAAAACACACGAAATTATTTATTATTATTCATATTATTAATATAAACAACTGTGGATTTTCAATGCAAGAATTGTAGGTTGGGTGAAACCCAACAAAATACTACAAATAAACACTGATAGATTCCGTATCAAGTACGGAATGACAAGAAAATTTCGGCATTAAAAAAGAGTACACAATGGACTCTTTTTTGTTTATTAAATGCACATTGCAAAACTTCGAAATAAAAAATAGTTTACCCCTTTTGTGAATTGGCTCCGGATACAACTTCAATAATTTCTTGGGTAATAGCAAATTGTCTTGTCTTATTATATTCAATCGATAATTCTTTTATCATTTTTTCTGCATTTGTTGAAGCTGCTGACATCGCAGTCATACGTGAAGCCAATTCACTGGCTTGAGCTTCTAATAATGCTTGGTAAAAGATGTTTGTCATATACATAGGTACAATTTTTTGTAAAATGTGGTGTTTATCAGGATAGAATTCCATTAAAGGATCAAGAATATCATCAGTAATCCTATCGTAAACATCTACAACCCCAAACACCGGTAATACTGGCCAATCTTCTACAAAATAATACATCATATTTTTAAATTTTGTGGTAATGATTTCGACTTTATCTATTTTGTGAGAAACAAAATATTCAGCCATATCTTCTGCGATTTCCCGAGCTTCCATAGGAGAAGGGTTTTCAATTGCAGAATAATATTCATGAACTATTGGACAATTAAGTTGTGCACATTTCTTTTTAAGTGCTGAAATTCCTTTTTGCCCTGCGATAAATAAGTATACTCCAATCCCGCTGTCTTTATATTCTTTTATTCGTTTTAAAGTTTCTCGAACAACGTTTGCATTATATGCTCCGGCAAGTCCTTTATTAGAGGTAAGAACAAGCAAGCCTACATTTTTTACTTCACGTTTTTGTAAAAGCGCAGGGTAATCATCAATTGCATGTTTTATTTTAAGAGTATCAGCACTAAATTCAGTAACAGAATTAAGCAATTTTTGAAACATGTGTACCAATTCACGAGTATATGGACGGGCAGCTTTTACAGCAGTTTCTGATTTTTTAACTTTTGCTGCTGCGACCATTTTCATTGCTCGGGTTATTTTTTTAGTACTTTCTATACTTTTTATTCTGTCTTTTATATCTCTTAAATTTGCCATTAAATATTCACCGAATTCCTAAAATGTACTTTTGAAAGAATTAAAACCTTCAATTAAAAGCTTTTTATCATCATCAGATAAAGCTGCACCATCGTTCAATCTTTGCGCAAGTTCACTATAATTTGCATTAAAATATACAAACCACTCTTTTTTAAATCTTGAAATTTGTAAATTTTCAACATCATCTAACAAACCTTCATTTGCTGCGAAAAGTATTGAAACTTGTTCAGCAACACTTAACGGATTGTATTGAGGTTGTTTTAGTACTTCTGTCAATTTTTGTCCTCTTAATAGCTGTTTTTTAGTTGAAGCATCCAAGTCTGATGCAAATTGAGCGAAGGCTTCAAGTTCTCTGTATTGTGCCAAATCTAAACGTAATTTGCCGGCAACTTGTTTGATAGCTTTTGTTTGCGCGGCTCCACCAACACGGGAAACTGAAATCCCTGCATTAATTGCCGGTCTTATACCTGAGTTAAACGCATTGCTTTCTAGGAAAATTTGCCCATCAGTAATAGAGATTACGTTTGTCGGAATGTATGCAGAAACGTCACCCGCCTGAGTTTCAATAATAGGTAATGCCGTAATACTGCCTCCTCCAAGTTCATCATTTAACTTTACAGCTCGTTCTAACAATCTTGAGTGAAGATAAAACACATCTCCAGGGTATGCTTCACGTCCAGGAGGTCTTTTTAACAATAAGCTCATCGCACGATATGCTTGTGCATGCTTTGATAAGTCATCATAAACAATTAATACAGATTTACCTTGTTCCATAAACTCTTCGCCGATTGCGACCCCTGCAAATGGTGCAATATATTGTAACGGAGCAGATTCATTTGCAGTCGATGAAACAATAATTGAATACTCCATTGCACCTCTATCTTCTAAAACTTTAGCTAATTGTGCAACTGTTGAAGCTTTTTGACCTATTGCAACATAAATACAAATGACATCTTTACCTTTTTGGTTAATAATAGTATCAATCGCTATTGCCGTTTTACCTGTTTGACGATCTCCGATAATAAGTTCGCGTTGACCTCTGCCAATTGGTGTCAAAGCATCAATAGCAGTTAAACCGGTCTGTAAAGGTTCGTGTACGGATTTTCTGGTAACAATACCCGGTGCTACACGTTCAATCGGTCTTATTTTTGAATAAGTGTATTCGCCTTTACCGTCAAGAGGTTTACCTGTTGGATCAATAATTCTACCAATTAAGCCCTCACCTACAGGAACTGAAGCAATTTCACCTGTAGTTTTTACAATAGTTCCTTCTTTAATAGATGTATAGTCGCCCAAAATTACGACCCCAACATTGTCTTCTTCAAGGTTCATTGCAATGCCTAATGTACCTTTACCGTCATCAAATTGTACCAATTCATTAGCCATAACATTACGTAATCCGTAAATACGTGAAATTCCATCACCAACTTCCAGAACTGTGCCGGTATTTGTGACTTCTGTTTGTAATTCATAATTATCTATCTTGCTTTTTATAATAGAACTTATTTCTTCAGGTTTTATTAAAGCCATAATTGTCCCCTTATCTTACTATGTTTTTACTTAAACTTTCTAATTTTGCACGAACACTTGTATCAATAGTACAATCATCTATTTTTATACGTAGTCCTGCAATTAAAGATTCATCTACAATCCATATAGGGTGAATTTCGCACCCTAATTTGTGTTCTAATTTAAACAATATATTTGATTTGTTTTCAAAGTTTAATGGTATTGCAGAAAAAACTTCCACAATTTTTATATTAGATAAATTGTTGACTAAATCCTTATACGCATGAATAATATTTTCTAATTCCGCAAATCTTTCTTTCTCGACAAGAATTTTTAAAAAATTAAGGAGTTTTTGTTCAATTTTACTGTTGAATACTGACTCTAAAATGTCTAATTTTACAGAAATTGATATTGAAGAATTTGCCATTACAATTTTTAAATCTGAACAAGATTCAATAGTTTCAAAGACTTCTTGTAATTGATCTTTATACAACGTAATAGAATCAGCCGTCTTTGCAATATCAAACAAAGCATTTGCATATACTTTTGAAATTGTAGAAATTTTCATTTGTTTCATCCTAAATCCACCCTTTCAAGTTCATCTATACTTTGTTGGATAAATTGATTATGCATTTGAGGATTGGTGTTCAATAAATCAACAATACGTTTTTTGGCCATATTTATAGAGACTAAAGATGTTTTATCCGTCAAAATATTTGCGACTTTAGCTTCTTCTAATTCTATAATTTTATCAGCATTACTTTCCATTTCAAATATTGTTTTTTGAGTATTTTCTTCAATTTGAGCTTTGAATATTTCAATTTTTTCTTTTGTATTTTGTTCCATTTGTTTTATATCGTCAGGCAGTTTGCTCAATATTTTTTTTGAATTCTGTAAGTTCTTATTTGCTTGTTTACGTTCGTTTTCAGAATTAGAAATACTGTCTTTTATAAATTTTATAGAAGATTCAAAAGAGTTGCCTAATTGTAATTTGTTTAAAATCCAACCTAATAATACCAACATTATTATAAAGTTGATGGCATTTGAGGTCGCTAAATATTTTATAAACGATAGTATTTCATTCATTTTTAATCAAGAACCTTATTGTTTTCATTCGCGATAGCTGTTTTAGTTGTGTTAGTGTCATTTATAAGTTTAGAAATTATAGTAGACGCTAATTCTTCAACTACTGAGTGTTCAAGCTGATCGCTTAAAGCTTCGCCTTGTATAGTAATATTATGTTTTATTTGTTCAATTGATGCTTTAAATGAGTCTTTTGCCGAGCGTAGATTTTCGTCAGCTTCTGTTTGCGCAGCTCCAACTTTTAATTTTATATCCTGCCTGCATTTATTTTGTGTTTGAGTTATTTTTGTCGAGTATTTATTGTTGTTTATCTCGGCAGTATCATTAAAAGATTTTGCATCTTTATAATTAGACTCCATATAATCTTCTCTTTTACGAATAATTGATAAAATCGGATTATAAAATATCGCATTCATTATAAAAATAAATACTACAAAACTCAACATTGCAACAATAAATGTGGCATTAAATTCAATCATTTCAACTCAAACCTTTATTTAAACACCAACATAATAGCAATAAATAATGCATAGATTGCGGTTGCTTCTGCAAGACCTGCACCGATAATGAAGTTTTTAAAAGCTTCAGCTTTAATTTCAGGCTGGCGTGCGATGGCATCTAAAACACCTTTGGTTGCAATACCCAAGCCCAAACCTGCACCAACTGCACCTAATCCTGTAGCAATACCTGCTCCTAAACTTGCTAAATCTAATGATTGTTCAACTGTCATAATTTTCTCTCCTTATCTTAATATATACTGTTTAATGTTCTTCCTGAATTGCCATCGAAATATATGTTGTCGATAATAGTGCAAAAACTAAAGCTTGAATTAATGCAACAAATAGTTCGAATAACATAAACGGCAACGGTGCAACAATTGCACACAAACCGATTAATGTCGTTATTAATAATTCTCCGGCTAATATATTAGCGAAAAGTCGTAAAGCCAAAGAAAACGGTCTTACAAACAATTCTAACGCATCAACCAAAGTTATTATAATACCGTCAATACTAAATCCCTTAAAAAAGAATTTAAATCCGTGTCTTTTAATCCCAAAGAAGACATAATAAATAGTAACAACAATAGCCATTGCTGCAGTCATATTTATGTCATTGTTAGGTGATGCAAATTCACCGGTATGTAAATGAATCATTCTTAAAGGGAGTTGACCAACTAAATTAGCTGTCAAGATAAACATAAATAGTGTTAAAATAATTGCCAAATGTTTTTGAGCTTCATTATTTCCCATACTTGCTTTTGCAATATCATTAAAATATTTAATGATATTTTCGCCAATTAATTGTAATTTATGAGGTACGATATCGAGTTTTCTAGTTGTGAATAATGCCAAAACAATAAGTAAAAGCATTGACAACCACATTGTAATTAATGTATCAATGTTAAATGATAAATTATAGCCCAAAATTGTGACTGTATAAACCCAATGCTCCATATTTCTCCCTCATTTGTTTCTTTATTTTAACATCGAAATAAAATTTTCGCAATTATTTGTGTTTTTTAAATTAATAACAAAAATTTATATATTGCATTGGTTATGTTTGTTGTATAATTGTTCTATATGGATATTATCCGTCAGGGGAGAAAATGAAAGTTATAAAGCTTGAACAGGTTGATTCTACAAATAATTATGCAAAGTCTAATATTGAAAACTTTGCAGATCAAACAGTTATTCATGCTATTTCTCAAACGTCAGGTCGAGGCAGATTAAGCCGTTCTTGGGTTGACTTGGGTGTAGGTAATTTGTTTATGACTATCATATTAAAGCCTTCTGAGTCTTATAAGGAAGAATATTCTAATCTTACTCAGTATATGTCGGTAGTACTGTGTAAAGTCTTTGAATTTTATGGGCTTGAACCACAAATAAAATGGCCGAATGATGTTTTAATTGATGGTAAAAAGATTGCCGGAATTTTGTCAGAAACTGTTATGTCAGGTTCGGTTTTAAAAGGTATTGTTTTAGGTATAGGCGTTAATTTAAACGCACAAAAAGAAACTGTCAATAGTATCCCTGAGAAACTTGCTACTGCGCTAAATTTAGAGTTAGGGGCGGATGTTGATTTAGATTTGTTTATGTCTCGATTATTAGGCGAATTTTTTGATAATTATTGTGAATTTTTAGATGGTGGATTTGAATATATTAAGAAAGATTATATAAATAGAAATTGTTTTTTGAATAAGGAATTAAATATTCAAATATTTAATAATATTGAAACCGGGCTTGCTAAATCGATTACAGATAGTGGTGAGCTTGTTTTATTAAAAGAAGATAAAGAATTAGTACTTACAATAGGAGATATTTTATGAATGAACAGTTAGCAAATGGGTTGATATTACTTGCAATGGGCATGGGTTTTGTACTTTGCTTTTTAGTTATTTTAATTTTTGCAATGTTAATATTAAAAAATGTTGTTGCATATTTAAATAAATTATTCCCTGAAGCTGTTGAAGAAGTTAAAACAGTTGCTAAAAAAGCCGCTGCAAATGTTGATGAGGCAATTGCTGTTGCATTAGCCGCAATTGCAGCTAAAAGAGGAAACTAATTAGATTTTGTAGTTAAATGAAAGGATAAATTATGGGAAAGAAACTTATTAAAGTTATGGATACATCTTTTAGAGATGGTTTCCAGTCAGTATACGGAGCACGTGTATTCGTTGATGACTTTATTCCAGCTTTAAAATCAGCTGTAGAAGCTGGTATTAAGCATTTTGAAGTTGCAGGTGGTGCAAGATTTCAATCACCTATTTTCTATTGCAATGAAAATGCTTTTGAAACAATGGACAAAATCAGAGCAGCAGTTGGCCCTGATATCAACTTACAATCATTAGCTCGTGGCGTTAACGTTGTAGGTTTGGACTCTCAACCAAGAGATATGATTAACTTACACGCTAAAATGTTTAAAAAACACGGCATCACAACAATAAGAAACTTTGACGCATTAAACGATGTAAACAATTTAATTTACTCAGGTCAATGTATTAAAGACAACGGTTTAAAACACGAAGTTGTTATCACAATGATGGAACTTCCAATTGGTTGTGAAGGTGCTCACGACGTTGCTTTCTATGAAAAAGTTTTAAGAAATATTTTAGATGCAGGAATTCCGTTTGATTCAATCGCATTTAAAGATGCATCAGGTACTTCTTCTCCAAGAAAAGTATTTGAAACTATTAAACGAACTCGCGAAATTTTGGGTGCAGATGCTCATATCAGATTCCATTCTCATGAAACCGCAGGTACAGGTTTAGCTGCATATATGGCGGCACTTGACGGTGGTGCTGATGGTATCGATTTAGCAATGAAACCTGTATCAGGTGGTACCGCTCAACCTGATATCGTTTCTATGTGGCATGCACTAAAAGGTACTGATTACGATTTAGGTATTGATGTAGAAAAAATCCTGGAAACAGAAGAAATATTCAAAGAATGTATGAAAGATTACTTCTTACCTCCTGAAGCATTGGCAGTTAATCCAATGATTATTCAATCTCCACTTCCGGGCGGAGCATTAACTGCAAATACTCAAATGTTACGTGACAACAACTTAATGGATAAATATCCTCAAGTTGTAGCTGCAATGAAAGAAGTTGTAGAAAAAGGCGGTTTCGGTACTTCTGTAACTCCGGTTTCTCAGTTCTATTTCCAACAAGCATTTAACAACGTAATGTTTGGTGATTGGAAAAAGATTGCTGAAGGTTATGGCAAAATGGTTCTTGGTTACTTTGGTAAAACTCCTTGTGAACCTGATGCTGAAATCGTTAAAATCGCATCAGAACAACTTGGTTTACAACCTACAACAGAAACTGTTGTTGACTTAAACGATAAGGATGAAACAAAAGGTATCAAGGCTGCTACAAAAATGCTTGAAGATGCAGGTCTTGAAGTTAATGATGAAAACATATTCATCGCTGGAGCTTGTAAAGAAAAAGGTATCTTGTTCTTACAAGGTAAAGGAACTATTGGCGTTCGTAAAAATGAAGCTAAAAAAGAAGAAGTTTCATCAGATTCTTCAAATGGTTATACAGTTACTGTTAACGGTAAAAAATATGCGGTTGCATTCGAAGGCGGAAAAGCTACAGTTAACGGTAAGTTATATGATTTCAACGTTAAAGAAGGTATTGAAGCAAAAGCCGCTGATTCAGGTGATGGCACTCCAATTAAGGCTGCACTACCTGGTAACGTTTTAAAAGTATTAGTTTCAGAAGGTGATTCTATTGCAGAAGGTGATATTATTGCCGTTGTTGAAGCTATGAAGATGGAAACAGAGATTAAATCACCTGTATCAGGGACTGTTAAATCTGTTGAAATCGAAGTCGGTAACAAGGTTCAAACAGGACAAGTACTGGTAACGGTGGGTTAGGAGGTCAAAAATGGATTTAAAAGAAGGATTATTGGCCTTATGGCAGACCACAGGTATTATGAATATGGTTCAGCCTGTGGATCCAAATATAACCAATGGTTTTGAACAATTCTTACATCAGTTTGGACACCCAATAATGTTGGTTATTTGTTGTTTCTTACTTTGGTTAGGTATTAAAAAGCAATATGAACCATTGTTGTTGGTTCCTATTGCATTTGGCGGATTGTTGTCAAATATCCCGCTTGCTGGTATTGCAGAACCTACAGGATTTTTGGGAATTATTTATGAAGCGGGTATTCATAAAGGTTTATTTCCTTTGATAATTTTCATGGGCGTAGGTGCGATGACTGATTTTGGACCACTATTAGCAAACCCTAAAACAGCATTATTAGGTGGTGCTGCTCAATTTGGTATTTTTGGCGCCTTATTGTTAGCATTATGTTGTTTTGGTTTTACATTACCTCAATCCGGAGCTATCGGTATTATTGGTGGTGCGGACGGCCCAACTTCAATTTATGTAACTTCTAAGCTTGCGCCGGAATTGTTAGGTGCTATTGCGGTTGCTGCATATTCTTATATGGCATTAGTACCGGTTATTCAACCGCCTATTATGAAGTTATTAACAACTGCTAAAGAACGTCAAATCCAAATGGATCAATTACGTCAAGTGTCAAAAAGAGAAAAAATTGTATTTCCACTTGTTGTGTTGGGATTGTGTATTATTTTCTTACCGGATGCTTGTCCGTTAGTTGGTGCGTTAACATTTGGTAACTTATGTAAAGAATGTGGTGTTGTTGATAGGCTATCAGATACTATGCAAAACGCTTTAATCAATATTGTTACTATATTCTTAGGATTATCAGTAGGTTCAAAATTATCTGCTGAGCAATTCTTGACTGTTCAAACATTGTTTATTTTAGTTTTAGGTATTATTGCATTCTCATTTGCAACAGTAGCGGGTGTGTTGATGGCTAAATTGATGAACGTGTGTACCGGTGTTATCGGCAAAATTACCGGTAAAGAAATCAAGCCGATTAACCCATTAATTGGTTCAGCGGGTGTATCTGCCGTTCCTATGGCTGCTCGTGTATCTAATAAAGTAGGTTTGGAGTATAACCCTCAAAACTACTTGTTAATGCACGCTATGGGGCCGAATGTAGCAGGTGTAATCGGTTCTGCGGTTGCTGCAGGTGTGTTGCTTGCACTTTGCCACTAATTAAATATACAAATAATTAAAAGCTCCTCATTAGAGGAGCTTTTTTATTGAACAGTTACGTCTATCATTAAATCAAGTTTTTCGCCGACTGCATTTATGGCTTTTTTTATAGCACTTTCATTGTTGTATGCTGAGTCATTGTTAAAATATAGTTTTTTTAATTCTAATAATTTAGGGTTTTTGGCTTCCAATAATCTACCTGTCCCGATGACAGCAAATAATGTACTTAGAGGATCTTTTTTGGAGCCAAATTCGTTTATTGTTTTTTCGGACGTTTGAAGAACGTTATCAATTGTTTTTAGTACATCCTTTGCATCAGAATAATATGTTTCTGAACCTTTTTGAGGAATTGTGCAAGTCATACATCTAAAAACACCATTAGTTGGCAGAGTAATTGTTTTGGTAAATGTTTGAGCTATATTCATGTTGAGTTTCCAAGTTATTATATGTTAACTAGAAAACCTGAAAATTTTATTTTTTGCTAGTGTGATTATTTATTTTTAATTTACTTGCAACCGAATTGAAAAATGTTGTTTTGATAGGTTTTTCAATATCCGTTTTTAAATTTGTTGACGAAACCGGGGTGCTATTATTTTTGTTTTTTTGGGAGTAAAATACCTTAATCTCCTTTATCTTAGATTTATTCATATTTATTGTTCAAGCCTCTTAATTCTCTATAAAACTAGGGGTGGTTATCCACATATAATATTTGTAGGGCAAATTTATAAAACTTCGACCGGTTCGATTACAAAATCTATTAAAAACGGTCCTTTTGCCTCAAAAGCTTTATTAAGAGCCAAATCTATTTCATCAATAGATGTAACTCTGCAAGCTTCAATATCATAACTTTTTGCTAACATTAAAAAGTCAGGATTAGATATTTTAGTTTCAGAATAGCGACCGTTACACATTTTTTGTTGTAACTGCCTTACCATACCTAAATATCCGTTATTTAAAATCATAATCTTTACATCAAGATTATTTTCAACGCAAGTTGCTAATTCATGAATTCCCATTTGGAATGAACCGTCACCTGCAATACAAACAATAGAAGTTTCCGGACGACCAATTGATGCGCCAATTGCTGCAGGGAATCCAAATCCCATAGTTCCGGAGCCTCCTGATACAAAAATTCGTCTTTTATTATTTAGCGTTAGATTCTGAACGGCCCACAATTGATGTTGACCGACTTCGGACGTAAATAATACATTTTTATTTTTTGTATATTCATCAATTTTTTGTATTACCTCAAATGAATGGAGCATATTTGAGGTTTTTGTGCGTTTTATATTCATTTGTTTTAATAAACAAGCCTCATTTGACCAATTATCAAATTTAATTGGAGTTGTTATTAATCGTGAATTTAAACGATTTAAAACTTCTTTTATGTCTCCGATTATATAATCAGAAGCAACAATATTTCGAGAAATTTCATTTGGATTTATATCAATCTGAATGAATTTTTTAGAAAGATTAACCTCTTTAAACATACAAGTGATTCTATCATTAAATCGTGCGCCTAAAGATATAATTAAATCAGAGTCTATCAATAATTGATTAGCTGATTTATCTCCGAAAATTCCTATCATACCAAGATAATTTTGATTATCCTGAGAATATGCACCTAATCCCATCATAGTATCAACAACAGGAATAGATGTTTTATTTGCAAATTCTAATAATTTGTCTTCCGCTTTTGATTGAATTACACCACCGCCACAAACAATTACGGGTTTAGTTGCATTGCAAATTCTATCAAAAACAGCACCAATTGAGGATTCTAATACTCTTGGGCCTTGAATCTCAGCCAAAGTAAAATCGTTAATAGATTTAGCGGACTCTGAAAAAACATCTTTAACTATATCAACGACAACTGGTCCTTTTTTGCCTGACATGGCAATACTCATAGCCTCTGACAAAATTGATTGAATGTCTGAGGCTGAAGTTATCTGATATGTTGCTTTTGTGCAAGTTCGGGTCATATCGCAAATATTTGCTTCTTGGAAAGAATCTTTCCCTAATAAATTTTTTAAGACCTGCCCAGACAAAACTAATATAGGGCTACCGTCTAAATATGCATTTGCAATTCCTGTTATAGTATTTGTTGCCCCAGGGCCGGATGTAACAAGTACAACCCCGCACTTACCTGTAGCTCTATAATACCCTTCTGCAGCATGCACGGCAGATTGTTCATGTCGTACTAAAACATGCTTGATATCAGACTGGTTATAAAATTCATCATACACATCTAAAACAATCCCTCCAGGATAGCCAAAAACAGTATCAACGCCCAAAGATTTGAGAGTTTCAAAAAGAACTTTAGAACCTTTCATGGTTTTTTCTTTGCTACCTATCAACATTAGTTAGTGTATTCCCTTGTCTGACCTTTCTAATATTATCATAGATATATTTTCATAGCAATATAAAAGGCGGGAATTTTTATAAAAATTCCCGCCTTTTAATTACCTAATTAATTATTTACCTAATAAAGTATTCCAAGCATCTTTTTTCTTTTGCAATTCTTTTTCTCTTGCTTTTTGTTTAGCCGCTGCATCTTTTTTTGCTTTATCTTGTTGAGCTTGCCATTCTTTTTTTTGTTTAGCGATTTCAGCTTCTCTTGCTTTTTGTTTAGCCGCTGCATCTTTTTGAGCTTTAGTCATAGCTTGTTCTTGCTTTGAAACCGCACTTGAAGCTTTATTTAGTGCGTCAGACAATGGCCCTGCCATCGCTGCTGAACCAATAGAAAATACTGATACTGCCAATAATGATACTAATAGTTTTTTCATTCTTTTTCTCCTTTCATTGAATTTGGAGCTAAGACCTCCAACTTCATCTTCTGTATCTCTAACCTTTTTTCTAAATATTTTATCTCTTTTTGAGCTTTTGATTTTTGTAACTCATATTTTTTTATTTTCTTATTTAACTTCATTTGCTTTTTTAAACGATTTTTAGCCTCTTTTTGTTCATTTTTATCAACTTTTGAAGGCTGAGAATTTACAAAATCTTGTTCTGATAAAGTCTCATAACCTTGAGTTGAAACAGCAGATTCCGGAGCTTTTTTTGCAATTGTTACACCTGTAAAGCTCAATAACATAATCGTCAAAAATAAACACAATCCATTCTTTTGCATATTAAAAGTGTAGCCCAAAATTTAATATTTTGCAATTATTTCAGAAATACCTTTTTGGGCGACCTCAAATATTTCCAACATTTGGTTATATTCATAAGGTTTGCCTTCTGCAGTTGTTTGGAATTCTATTATTTTACCGCTTTTTGTTAATACAATATTAGAATCAACTTGAGCCGCAGAATCTTCTGCGTAATTCAAATCCAATCTTACTTCACCATCAATAATCCCTGCAGATATTGCGGCAACAGGTTCAATAATAGGGTTTTCTTTTAATAGCCCTTGTGCAATAAGTTTATCAATAGCGTCTGAAAGCGCAACAAACCCTCCACAAATACTTGCAGTTCGAGTTCCACCATCGGCTTGAATTACATCAGCGTCAATTGTAATAGTTAAATCAGGCATTTTTTTTAAATCTACGCAAGCGCGTAAGCTTCTGCCAATTAAACGTTGAATTTCTTGAGTTCGGCCGGATATTTTTGTTCTTTCTCTTTGGCATCTTGTTGATGTAGATGAAGGAAGTAAAGAGTATTCTGCTGTTAGCCAACCTCTTAAATCTTCTTTATCCATCCATTTGGGCTTACCGGATTCAACGGAAGCTGTTGTTATAACTTTTGTATCCCCAAACTCGACCAAAACAGAACCTAATGCGTGTTTTGTATAATTTCTTGTAAATTTAATTTCTCTGGTTTCATCATTTTTTCGATTTTCAATTCTCATATTTGTCTCCTAAATTTATTTTTGCTGTTCATAATCCCACATGTAAATTTGTCCGCAATAACGACATACAGCGTGTTCATTCATAAACTGTAAATCCGGCACAAATACATAACCATCAACAGTTATTTCAATCTCACCTTTGTCGTTGTAAATCTGTGAAAAATTTTTATCACCAGTGTAATCCGGAGAAAACATCAATTCAAATTTATCAACAGATTTACAGTTTTTGCAGACAAACATTTATATTATTCCTCATATTCATTTTTATTTCTTTTGTTGTTTTTTTTATTTTTCTTATCAGAATTATTTGATTTATTAGCCAACAAATTATTCAAATTCATATACCATAACGACCATGATATGCTACGTATTGGTAATGTCAGTCCCATAACAATTGCAGATAAAACAGAATAAAATATGGTTTCTGAAATCATACGAGGTGTAATAATTTGTTGATGAAAATGTACAAGATGACTATTTATACCGTCTAAAGGGATAGTATTGGTAAAATAATTAAACAAAGTGCATATTTTATCTGTCAAATCTAAATAATCAAAAACAACTGAAACGCCTATAGTTATTATATATATAGAAAAGAACCATAGTATACCAAGTAATATTATGGTTCTAAACCAATGCCCTTTTATAAGATTAAAACTTCTTTTAAAACATTCGACGGCAGTTAATTCCGGTTCAAATGTGAAAATTTGAAATACTAAAATAAAATAAATCCAAATAATAAATCCCGGAACAATTAATAATATATTAGATGCGAGCGCACTTAAGGCTCCAACGATCAATAATAGCCAAATATATGCCCAAATTCTGCGTGTAGCAACTTCATTATGTGATTGAAAATCATAAACTTTACCTGTTGTAATTGCCCCTTCTGTCATTGAGTTTAGTGCGACATAAGCCACCATATAATCCCAAAAAGCTTTCATAAAAATTAATAATCCGGGCAGTGCTAATAATAGAACAAACAACAATGCCATAGATGGGCTTTCAACTCTTTCGATAATTTTTGGAGCAAAACCCAAAGAAAGTGCAAATGTTAAAATTATACCGATAATTTGTCCAAACACAGGAAAAAGCATGTAAATAAAAAATTTATCTATGTTAGAAAAATAAATCCTTATAGATTCAGCTAACACAAACCATATACTATTTTTAATCACATATTTGGACATACACCCTCCTTCGTTGTATAATAATTCTATTACAAATATATTTAGAAAAACAATGAAAAATTACAAAGAATTAATTAAAACATTTAAAAAAGAAGATTATGAGCAAAAAAGAGTAAATTTACATATTCACTCACTATATTCTGACGGTGTGGCCAGTTTTCAAGAAATTGAAGAAAATGCCGCTAAAAATGGAATTCAGTATTATGCTATTTCAGATCATAATACTTTGCAAGGTCATATTGAAAACCCGAATTCTTCTGCAATACCTGCGATAGAATTTGATGTATGGTATAAAGGTATTTTTTTGCATTTGTTGGCTTATGGAATTGATGTGAATAATAAAGAACTGTTAAAGTTTTGTGCAAAATCTAAAAGAGAAACTACTGCAGATATTGTCAGGCTTTTTTCAAACAGGAAATTGCCGGAATTGATAAATGCAATACATAATGCAGGCGGTATAGCGGTTTTAGCTCATCCTTGTTGCTGTTGGGCAATTAGTCTTGATCATTTTATTAAAACTTTAGTAACACTTGGACTGGATGGTGTTGAAGTTTATTATCCTTATCCAAGGTGGAGAAAATATATAAAATTTTCATCGCCGGATTGTGTTGAAAAAATTGCGGATAAATATAATCTAATCAAAACCGGCGGGACAGACTGTCACTCAAAAGACTTTTAACAAAAAAAATACCACTTGGGAATTAAGTGGCAGGGAAAAGTTACGAAAATTTGTAGGGGAAAATAAAAATAAGTTATTATGTAAATGTTTTAAACGAATTAGAAACGTTTTTAGAAATTACTTTTTTAACTGAATCATATTCTGTTTGAAGTGCATTATGTTCTGATTCAAGTCTGTTTAATTCTAAATCAAATTGTTTATCTTGATGTTCAATTTTATCCATTTTGCTGTTGTATTCTTGTTCAGCAATTGCGATTGCTGATTTATCTTCTTTTTCAACAATAGAAGCATCACTGTCTAATGTAGTACCCTTGAATGCTTTATCGGCAGTTGAATAGTAAGATAATGTTAATTTGCCTGCTTTTAGTTGGCTTACAAACCAATTTGCGTCTTTTAGTTTTGTGTTAGCATCTTCCGGTGTTAATTTGAATGCTTCTTCTGCAGTTATAAATCCGCAAGTAGCCATTTGATTGAAAATATTTTTGTAATAACCGACTTGTTGAGCATCGTAAGTGGTTGTTCTGTTGTTATTGTTATAATAAGCTTCTGTAATTGCTACAGCATAGTCATATAATTCACGTTGTGCAGTTGTTGTTCCTTCATAGTTTAGTGCTTTTGAAGTCTCAATTATAGTAACGGTATTACCTGCTTCATCTGCGTATTCACCTGAATCAACGCCACGATAATGGTTTCTGTTATCAGAACTAATATGGTTTGTATTATTAGGATTTACATACAACATATCAAATTCTTTCCATATTTTTGAACCATCTTCTTCTGATATCGTGTAATACGCCTCGTTATCATCATTCTTGTATGTGTATTTTTTAGTTTCTGTGTCGTAGTGAACATTTTCAAGTCGTGTTTGTTTATTACCTGACATTACATAACAATAAACATTGCCATTTTCGTCATAAGCAGAAGAAATACCTGTAAGAAGTGTATAATAACCTTCATTATCTTTATACACGCTTATAGCGTCATTTCCTTGAATTTGGTATGCTACATCATAAGTCGGGTAACCATTGTACATATCATCAGCATTTTTATTGCCAAATGTTTGATAACCAAAATCTAAAAGGTGTAAACCGTTATAATTATTGATACCTTGACCTACTGAAGCTAAGTATTCATCCCAAGCGTTGTGAATTTGGTCTTTAGCATTTGGATTTGTAACATCGATATTTGCTTGAGTTAAGCCTAAAGATGCTAAAAATTTGTTAAAGTCACCGTTACCTTTTTTGAATGCCTCAGCTAATTTGCTAGACACTAATACTTTACCTGAATTATCTTTCACGAGGTATTGAGCTCCGGTTGCAACGGAATTTAATCCGGTTAAATTGTTGTATGAAACATCGGCATAGCATGCTTCAACACCGTTATATCCTGTTAAAACCTGATATTTTGTTTTAGATAACGCTTCTAAATACTGATCGTTAATCTGAGCAGAATTATCTGAAAGGCGTTGTTTTGAATATGTAAGTGTTTGCTGCTTCATTTCGTTATCAGATAGACGAGCAGTTATACTTAATAATCTAGCTTGTGATGCTGCCATTCCCATTTTAAGCGTTCCTTTCAATAATTTTCGTATCTTGTTATTATTTACGGCATATTGATTGGAAAACTTTAATATTTTGGTTTATTTTGTTACAAAGTTGTTACATTTATAAAACGTCTATATTTTTTTCGGCAAAATATAATCTAAAATATGAACACGCAACGTGTTGAATAGAATCTACTCGAACCCATTGTCTGGTTGCTTTAAAGCGAATTCCTCCTTTGGATTTTTCCGGGTTTTTATGGGCATAATTGTTTTTGTCGGTATTAAATAAAATCATTTGAGAAAGTGCAGCTTTACGACAAGCTTCAAGAAGTTTTGAAGCATAATCTTTGTTAGCTAATTTTTTTGCTAAATAATAAGCTGATACAAGACCTTCAGAACGAGCTCCATCCGGATAATAATGATCTCCGTGGTTATAAAAATACCCGCCTTCGTAATCTATATATGGAGAATCATCTTTTTGATACATTTTATCCATCATTGTTTGGGCATCTTTGTAAACAAAATTTATGTAATTGTCTTTTTGAAAATCTTTCGCAGTCGCAAATTCTTCGATTGCTTGCATTAACCAACTGTCTGAAGGTAAAGCTGTAAATAAATCAGCATATATTTTTGGTCGTTCGTCAACAATCCAATCTAGTGCAAGTTTCGATTTATCTATTACTTTTATTCTCAATGTATCATCATCTTTAAAATAATTAACGAATAGAGCCAAACCTAATAAGGCTTCTCCCGGATAATAGAACGAAAACATTGCTCTGCGTTCTTCATCTGTCATATTAAGCAGAGGTTTCCCTTTTTGATATTGTGGATGAATATAGTAACCAAGCATTTCGCCTGAGTCACAAATCCTTGATAGAATATGACGAACATACTTTTTAATAAATTCATCATAACTTTTGTCGCCTGTTTCACAACGGTATTTCATCATTGCAACCAAAATTAATCCGGTACCGCCTAATTTGCCTTTTCTATTGTAATGAACATAAGCTGCAATTTCTTCATCAACATTGTGCTCTTTTGTAATAGTAGTAATAAAATCGATACCTTTTTTTGCGCAATCAAGATATTTGGCATCTTTAGTCAATTGGTATGCTCTAATTAAAGTTATAATCCCTCCGCAATGTCGTAAATCGTTGTAATACAACTTGTCCGCTGGGGCTTTTGGATGCTCGTGGTCGATATAATTATCTTCTTTTGCATCATAATAATACAAAAATCTGCCGTCATCTTTTTGGTATTTTAAAATCCAATCAGCACCTGCTAAGGCTATGTCTTTAATGCTTTCTGGCGTGTAAGAATTCAATGTCGTTCCGCGATATAAAGGTAAAATCTCTTTTTTGTATGTAATAAACGCGCGACTTTTAATAATAAAAAGTTCATAACCAATTTTTTTAAAATAATCAATTCGTTCAGATATTATATTTGAAACTTCTTTAATTCTCGTCTTTCTAATAATTGCGTTTAATGCCGCATTTAAAGACATTTGACTTTGAAGCCAGGCTTCTGTCGGCATATATACAAATAAATTATCTTCAAAATTTAATTTCAAACCCGTTATCCCCGGTTCAAATCTATCAGCACAAAAAGTCGAAGTTTTTATATTTTCAATTCTTGTTGGAGTTTCTTCAATAACGTATTCAATTAAAATTCTGGAAATTTCATCATTTTCAATATTATAAGTCTCAAAATTTTTGTTTTTTCTGATTTGTTGAATATTTCTGTTTAAAGTATCTTCAAGTGTTGCCCTGCAAGAGCCCCAACGTAAAGGTTTTTTGAAAGCTTCAAAAATAGTTATATAAGTAAACGTCAATTGAGGATTAAAGTCCAAAATCCCTTCTAAATTTAAATCACTAATTGATAATTTTTCTCCTGAAATTAAGCATTGGCGAATTCTGCCCAGCAATTTGTTCATCTCTGAAAAATCACGGCTATAGAATTGTCTTTCACGTTCATTAATTTGAGAAAAATCCATATTTTAAACCTTCTGTTGTTATATTATCATATATTGTGGTGTTTCGTAAAGGTTTTAATATTGTAAGTGCGGATTAAATATGTTATAATTTGTTTTGGAGAAGGAGCTGAATATGTCAAATAAAAAATTAGCATTTACACTTGCGGAAATCTTAATTACATTAGGTATTATTGGTGTTGTTGCAGCAATGACTATACCTAATTTGATATCAAATACAAATGGCGCAAAATTTCGTACTCAGTATAAAAAGACTTTAACAACATTGAATGAAGCAGGCTTGTTAGCACAAACTCAATATAATGTAAATTATGGTGATATGAGCCAGCTTTGTGATGATGAGACTCCGGGAAGTATTTTAGATACAGATTCTCTTTGCGCAATATTGAATAGTACATTAACAGGTACAAGTTATAGGAAAATGTATCATATGAAAATGTCAAATGGACAGTCTTATGCTGATTTACCATTTGAAGAAATGCCAACAATAAAAAATATTCAACTTAGAGATTGGGTGTTTGTTCTACCGGACGGAGCAATTGTTGCTATTCCTGACGAAGCTGTGAATTGTTCGGTTCCTGCAGGTACATCTTTAACCAATGCAATTTTAACAACGTCAAAATCTTTGGGTAGTACGGATGAACGTCTAATGGGACTTAAGCAATGTATAGGATATATCGATGTAAATGGTATAGAGCCCCCAAATAGAGAAGTTAATTGTACGGAAGGAGAAACTTCCGCAACTCCGGAAGTTCCTTGTAGAGTCGAAAATAATAGGCAAAACTTAACAGATATTTATCCTATTGTTTTTCATGATGCTATTGTAGAACCGGCATCAAATGCGGCAAAATTTGTTCTTTCTTCTACAAAATAAGCTGCTATGGTTGTTATTAGTTTGAAATATATATATCAAAGTCGGAGAAATTAAATATTTATGGCAAATAATATGTTACCTGATAAAAATGGATTTTACGGAAATTATGGCGGTCAATTTATTCCTGATAATCTAAAGTGTGAATTAAATAAAATTACTGAAGAATTTTTGAAGCTTAAAAATACACCGGAATTTGAACATGAGTTTTTGTATTTATTACAACATTATGTCGGGCGCCCAACATCGGTTTATTATGCAAAAAATTTATCACAAAAATACGGAGCTCAAATATATTTAAAAAGAGAAGATTTGAATCACACCGGCGCTCATAAAATTAATCATTCGTTAGGACAAGCTCTTCTTGCAAAAAAAATGGGTAAAAAGAAGTTAATTGCAGAAACCGGTGCAGGTCAGCACGGTGTTGCGATTGCAACATCTGCAGCTTTGATGGGGCTTGAATGTGATATTTATATGGGAGAAGTTGATATCGCAAAAGAGACTCCAAATGTTGATAAAATGAGAGTTTTAGGTGCTAATATTGTACCTGTTTCAAAAGGCCAAAAAACATTAAAAGAAGCGGTGGATGAAGCTCTTGGAGCATATATGAGAGAGTTGGAAACTGCATTTTATGCAATAGGTTCTGTAGTCGGGCCACATCCTTTTCCAATGATTGTTGAGTATTTTCAAACAGTTATTGGTAAAGAAGCAAGAGAACAAATCCTTGAATTGACTAATAAGTTGCCGGATGCAATTGTTGCTTGTGTTGGGGGCGGCAGTAATTCTTTGGGTTTATTCAACGGGTTTATTGCTGATGAGGATGTTAAAATTTATGGAGTGGAACCGCTTGGTAAAGGTGAAGTTCTTGGTAGTAATGCTGCGAGTATGACTTACGGCAAAGATGGAATTATCCACGGGTTTAAATGCAAATTATTGCAAGATGAAAACGGAAATGTCGCTGATGCATATTCTGTAGCAAGTGGTTTGGATTATCCCGGCATCGGTCCAAAACATTGCTATTTAAAAGAAATTAATAGAGTAAATTATGTTGCAGTTGATGATAAGGAAGCTCTTGAGGCCTTTTTTGAGCTCTCTAAAACCGAAGGTATAATTCCTGCTTTAGAAAGTTCACACGCGGTAGCTTATGGGCTTAAATATGCAAAATTAAATCCTGAAAAATCGATTTTGATAAATTTGTCAGGTCGAGGAGATAAAGATATTGCTTATGTATTAGCTTCCGGGGTTAAATCTTAATCGTCATAAGAATTTGTACGATTTCTTAATTTGCGCATTATAGAATAGATGTGAGCTTTTACGGTTGCTCGTGTTATTGAAAGTTCCATTGCTATTTTTGAGTTGTTTAGCCCTTTACAAATATATTCTAATATTTCCATTTCCTGTTTTGTTAAAATCATGTACCCTCCTTATATTGGTCATAATGTTATTAAACCAAAAATTGGCGCAAAAGTTTAATAATAATTCCCTAACCTGTGCAAAATCTTTGAAGTTTAGGTTAGGCAAGGTTTTTAACAAGTCGTTCGAGATTTACATAACTTTACATTTTGTATAAATTGAGGTTTATGCCAACATCCGGGGTGGGGTTAAAAGAGTTAGTTCCCACCATGCATTGACTCTATCGAAGCAAAACAATACTTAATTGTTTTGCTGAGAGGTAAGGATGGGATTGGGGTGATAAGAGTTTGTTCCCTCCCCATCCAGGGAGGGGAATTTATCATGAAAACATTGGTTTGAGAAAATTTCACTATTGCCATAACATTTCTCCCCTGATATAATAATAAAGTAATAAGAATACGGAGGGTTGATAATGGTGAAACGTAGATATAGCAATGGTTTAGGGGGGGGGGGTAACCTCTAATAGTCTTGTAGCAAGGTTTTTGGCTATCCTTCAGTGTAATAAATTTTATGAGATTCTTCGGGCTAAAGCCCTCAGAATGACGAGGGTCGAACGAGACGGAAAGATGCCAATATATTCACTCCTTGCGGAGCACATTGGTTTTACAAACTATACCACGGTTGGTAGCAATATTTACCCCCTCAGAATGACGTTACCATTTACATCACCCCACCCTAACCCTCCCCAGCCAGGGAGGGAACAATTACGTCACCCCATCCCCACCCCCATCCAGGGAGGGGAGCTTTGGGCACACTCCCATCCAGGGAAGAAACATTTGGAAGAGTCAATTAGGAGCGGGAAAAAAGCGGCGTTCACCTTGCCGGAGGTTCTTATAACAATAGGCGTAATCGGTATAGTTGCTGCGATGACTATTCCAACTTTGCTACAGAAATATACAGAACGTGCAAATGTTGTCAAATTAAAACGAGCATATTCTGTATTAACAGAAGCTTATAGGTTAGCTCAGGAAGAATGGGGGCAAGGTTTTCGAGCAGATTTTGATTGGACAAATTCGGAATCGAAGCGTGCATTTTTGGAACGGTTGATGCCGTATTTAAAAATTTCAATTGATTGCAAAGGTAATAAAAAAGCGTGCTTTGTAAAACAAGGTGGAACCGGTGACTTAGGTGCGTATTACTCTAAATTGGAACCTAAATCTGGATATTCAAATCAAACCGGGAATACTAATTCGTCCGTTCTTTTAATGGATGGGTCTATGATTATTATTCAAACAAGTCCAAATCAACGCGCAAATTGGGTGGAAATTGGGATTGATATAAATGGTCCTAAAAAACCAAATCAGTATGGTCATGATATGTTCTTTTTTAAGATAGAAAATTCGACAAAAGAACGAATTGTTCCGCGTAATGCTTATGAATATTTAACTAAAAACGATTGTAAATTAAATTCAAATCAGCAAGCTGTAGGCTGTGCGTGGTGGGTGTTGAAAAACGGTAATATGGACTATTTGCACTGTGATTTGGATTGGAAAACCCAAACAAGTTGCGCTAAAAAGTAATTACTCAATAATTTCATAAAGTGTTGAGGATTCTTGGATACTGACATTTCCATTAGGTACTTTTAATACTTTTGCTTGGACTGTTCTGTTGGCATATTCTATTGTAATAATATCATTTTCCTTTATTTGTTTTGCCGGCTTTGCACTGTTGCCGTTGATAAGAACTCTGCCCATTTCAGAAACTTCGTTTGCAACTGTTCTGCGTTTTATTAATCTTGAAACTTTTAAAAATTTATCTAATCTCATAATTATCTCCTGATATTTATTTTAGCATATATTAAAATTTTATGTTATAATTCTTATAAGGGAGAATGTGATTTTATGAAAAAGCTTTTAACTTTATTTGTGACATTTATGTTGTGGGCTATTTTTACTGTACAAAATGTTTATGCAGAAAATATAAAGTTTGTACAAGTTTCTGACGCTCATTTATCAGCAGGTTCTGAATTTTCTCAAAAAGTCTTGAAAAGCGCTATTAAAGATATAAATAATCAACCTGATGTCGCGTTTGTTGTTTTCACCGGTGATAATATTAATAATCCGAACGAAGAAAATTTAAAAGCATTTGTAAAAATTGCGAGTAAATTAAAAGTACCATATTATGTGGTTTTAGGTAATCATGATGTTTATAAGTCAAATGGTTTGTCAAAAACAAGATATTATGAGGTTTTGCGTCAGCGTAATATTTTATATCCGCAACGTAAACCAAATTATGAGTTTAAAAAAGAGGGTTTTGTTTTTTTGATTGTTGACGGAGCAAAAGAAGTAATACCCGGAACTGTCGGTTATTACAGAAAAGATACACTAAATTGGCTTGAAGACAGATTAACTAAACACGCGCAAAAAGATGTTGTTATATTTCAACATTTTCCGGTCGAATACCCTCAAGGTATGGAGCACCGCATAAAATCCCATAAAACGTATAGGGTTGAACAATATCAAGAATTATTGTCAAAACATCATAATGTTTTGGCTGTAATTTCCGGTCATTTCCACACTAATGCTGAGCACATGAATGATGGGGTTTATCATATTGCCTCTCCTTCATTACAAGCTTTGCCGCATTCTTATAAAATCGTTGATATTATTACAACGAAAGAGTTTTCGCCGATAATTTATACTCAATTAAGAGAATTTGAAGTCGAAGAATAGTTATTTTGAGAAACTTTTTATAAAGGATTTTAAGTATTTCCAGATATTTTTTCTAAAAAGAATAACGGAAGTTAATCCTGTAACACCAAGTGCATATTTAAGGATGGTAGGGAATTCTCCGTATTTTGGAGGCGGGGCAGCTTCAACTCTGGTGTATACATCGTGGTGAATATCATTAAATAACTGTCGACCGCATTGTGAATTGTAATAATTTTCACGTTGAATTTTTGACGGCGTTGCAACAACACCGTTAACAAACGGCTTTTCATAGTTCATGTTTTTGTTAGAATATTCTACTACCATACATATATATTAAAACTTAAAAATATAAAAAATTGCCACGAATTAGGGGATTTAATGTTAAGTATTATAACGAAATTTGAGGACACAGGTTTAGGTGCTTGATTTTTTTATATTTTTCCTCTATTATCATTCTATGACCGCAGACAATTAGTCCCGGCAGCCGATAGAAAGTTCAAAGTAGCAAGTTTTTGAATATTATTCGATACGGTGAAAGGTTAAGTGAGAAATCAGCTAATCGAGGTTACACTGGAAATGTAAATAGATTATATTGACTTTGTGTAAGATTTTGCGGTAATGACTAGAAAAGCAAGATCTTTTTTAGTTTTTAGGTCGATAACACAGATTGATGTAAATCAATTACAGTAAAATCAAAGGAGCAAAAATGGCAACAAAAGCATTTAAAACAGAAAAAATAGATGCTATAAAAGCAAAAATCGAGAAGGCTCAAGTTGCAGTTATTACTGAGTATCAAGGTTTGACAGTTGAAGATATCACAAAATTAAGACGTGAAATCCAAAAAGCTGGCGGCGATTATATGGTTACAAAAAACACTTTGGCAAAAATCGCTGTGAAAGGTACTGAATACGAAGCATTAGCTGAAAAAATGACAGGCCCTATCGCATTGGCTTTCGGTTTTGAAGATCCTGTTACTCCTGCAAAAGCTGTTGCAAAATTTATCAAAGAATCTAAAAAAGGTGCTATCGTTGGTGCTGTATTAGATGGTAAATTGTTATCAGAAGCAGAAACAAAAGCATTGGCAGAACTTCCATCAAAAGAAGAACTTTTTGCAAAAATGCTTGGATCAATCAATTCACCGGCATCAGGTATTGTTGGTTGTGTCAACGGCGTTATGTCAGCGCTTACAAGAGCAATGGCTGCTGTACGCGATCAAAAAGCTGCGTAGTTTATACGCAAACCCAATTAGGACTTTGTGCCTAGAAATGTATTAGTAAAAAATAAAAAACAAAATAAAGGAGAAAAACAATGAGTGTAGAATCAATTTTAGAATCAATTGAAAAATTAACATTATTAGAAGCAGCTGAATTAGTAAAAGCTATGGAAGAAAAATTTGGTGTATCTGCAGCTGCTCCAGTAGCTGTAGCAGCAGCTCCTGCAGCAGCAGCTCCAGCTGAAGATGCTGACGCTGAAGTTTCTGTAATCTTAGCTTCTGTTCCAGCTGATAAGAAAATCGCTGTATTAAAAGAAGTTAGAACTTTAACAGGTTTAGGCTTGAAAGAAGCTAAAGATTTAGTTGAAGCAGCTCCTAAAGCAGTTAAAGAAGGCATCAAAAAAGACGAAGCTGAAGCTATCAAGAAAACTCTTGAAGCAGCTGGTGCTGTTATCGAAATCAAATAGTTTGATCTCGAGATTAAATTGTCTAAAAACAGGTAATCGTTTAGGTTACCTGTTTTTGTTTGATTTTTTTTTGATTGCGTGATACTATTTTTTTGTTAGTAGCCGTTAGGAGCTTTGTATATGAATATGCATTTTTTCTATGC
>SUTS01000006.1 GCA_015152555.1 Cyanobacteria bacterium SIG26 | reverse complement strand
GTGATGCTGCCATACCCATTTTGGTAGTCCTTTCATTCTCATTTCCTATAGACTTTATATCGGCATATCTCTATAAATTCTTTAATCTTTTTTGAAAGGTTGTTACATTTGTTTACATTTATGGGTTTTCTAAAAACAATTGTTTTAGTTCATCAATTACGATATCTAATGCACCTTGCTGGTCATTAAACACTGTTTCACAGTCTTTACAAGCTTGATTATAAAATGCAGTATCAGATAATAACAATTCGATATAATCAGATAATTCTTTTGGTGTTTTAACAATTTTACCAGCTTTATTTTGGGATAATAACCAATAAATATCTCTAAAGTTATGAATAGAAGGCCCTGTTATTGTCGGCTTGGAGTATACCGTAGCTTCTAATGGGTTGTGACCGCCAGTTTTGTTAAAACTACCTCCAATAAATGCAAAATCGCAGATGGCATACATTTTACTTAATTCACCCATTGTATCGAGGATTAAAACATCAACATCTTTAAATGAATCATTTTTAGAACGAAAACCATATTTCAAACCTAATTCATCAATAATTGGAGTAATTTGTGGCAATCTTGTTAAATGGCGAGGAACTAGTAATAATTTTATATCAGAATAACGTTTTAATTTTTCGTTAAATATATCGAGGATAATCTCATCTTCGCCTTTGTGGGTACTGCCGGCAACAATAACCCTATAACCATCTTGTCCGATATCAATATGTTCATCAGATTTTTTAACATCAAATTTTAAATTCTTCATAACTGAAGTTCTATCTTTTGGAGCTCCGATAGAAATCAACTTATTCATATCAATTTCACTTTGAGTAAGTATTTTGGTATACTTTGATAAAACCATCTCAAAAAAATGAGCAAACATTTTGTATAATTTATATGTAGAATCAGACATTCTGCCATTAATTGTATATAAATAAATCCCTCGAGCCCTACAGAAGAAAGAAAAAACAGGCCATAATTCAGTTTCAGCAATCAAAACAACTGTTGGTTTGATTTTATTTAAAAATGCATCAACACAAAATGGTATATCAAAAGGGAAATATGTAATAAAATCTGCAACTTGTGCATATTTTTTGAGGGCTATTTCTTGTCCTGTTTTAGTCCCTGTTGTAACTACTATTTTATAATCAGGAAATTCAACTTTAGTACGTTTAATAAGATTTTCAAGTGCAATAATTTCACCAACAGAAACACCGTGGTACATTATTACCTTATCTCCTAGCTTTGGAGATTTGAAAAACCCTAATTTTTCTCTCCAACCAAAAAGGAATTTTCTATTGAATACACGAACAATGTAATAAAACGGTAAAATAATTATAAATAATAAGGTTGAAACAAGTCCATACAAAAACAATTCACTGAACATTGAAACAACAACCAAAATCAATAAAATTAAAATAATTGTGTAAGTAATCATAACAAGTAAATTATACAACAAACAACTTGACATGTTGACATAAGCAACAAAAATTTATAAAATCAGATTATGGCAATAATACATCTTAGTCTTGGTTCAAATATGGGTGATAGAATTGGCTATGTACAACAAGCAGCCAGTTTGTTAGGTGCTGACGAGGGGATAACAATTGTTCGGACATCTGCATTTTATGAAACTGAACCTTGGAATATTAATACAAACACATGGTTTGTAAATGCCGTGATTGAAGCAAAAACAAAATATTCGCCAAAAGAACTTTTAGAAGTTTGCCAACGAATCGAACGACAATTAGGTCGAAAGATAAAAGTAGGTCAAGATTATGAAGACAGAACCATAGATATTGATATTCTTTTTTATAACAAAGATATTATTGAAGAAGAAAACTTAACTATACCGCACAAATTCGTTCATTTAAGAGCATTTACACTTGTACCGATGCTTGAGTTAAATGCAGGATTTATTCACCCAGTACTGCATAAATCAATAATAGAAATGCATAATGATTTAGAAAATCCGGAAATGGTATTTTTATATGGCACAAGAGTCGACTTCTAAAAAAACGGTAGCAATAATAGGCGCAGGCCCTGCCGGTTGTATATGTGCATATTATTTACAAAAAGATTTTGACGTAACTCTTTTTGACAGAGGGAAATATCTAAGAACAATATTACCAACCGGCGGTGGGCGTTGTAATTTGGCTCATGCTGAATTCGATATAAAAAATCTTGCTAAAAATTATCCTCGAGGAGAAAAATTTTTATATTCGATATTTTCTAAATTTGGAACTCAAGAAACTTTAGCATTTTTCAACAATATTGGGATTAACACTTATACCCAAGAAGATAACAGAATATTTCCCGTGTCAAATTCTGCAAAAGATGTACAAATAAAATTATTACAATCATTAAAAACGGTAAAATTTATCAATGAAAATGTAATTGGAATTACTCCTATAAATAATGCATTTAAACTTGAAAGCAACAAGGCAAAGTATTTATTTGATAAGGTTATTATAGCTACAGGCGGCCATTCGGACTTTGCATTTATCAACAAATTAGGAATTGATATAATTGAACCTACACAAGCTTTAGTTGGGTTAATTACTAAAGAAAATTTCATTGAATTAGCTGGTGTAAAAGTCAATAATGTACAATTAAAATCTGGAAAAGATATTTTTATCGGAGATATTTTGTTTACTCATAAAGGATTATCCGGTCCTGTGATATACAAATTATCATCCGTTAATGCAAGACATTCATTCCCATACACTATTTCAATAAAACTTATTGGCGATATAAATTTACAGGAATATTTAAACAAAAACCCTCACAAAGAAATTAAAAATTTAATAGCTCAATTTATTCCAAAATCGTTAGCTGGCTACATATTGCAAGGATTAAATATTGCTCAAGACACGCCTTGTCATAAAATTAATGGTAAATCTCGAGATTTAATCATGTCGATGTTACTTGATTTTAAAGTTACTATAACCGGTAAAGTTGCAGATGGAGAAGTTGTAACCTGCGGAGGAGTAAATTTAAAATGTATAAATTCTAAAACACTTGAATCAAAAGATATCAAAAATTTATATTTTTGTGGTGAAGTTCTTGATATTGACGGTTTTTGTGGAGGCTTTAATTTGCAAAATTGTTGGTCAACAGGGTTTGTTGTTGCTGATAGTATTATTAATTCTTAAATATTTGCCCTGTTTTCTTTTTGTTTTATAATAATCAAGTAAGTTATAGTTAGGGGGATCCGCCCTTCGGGTATTTTTGGATATATGAACGTTTTTATATATCAGAATAATTTACCCTAAAAGGATAGAAAGATGAAATATGGAAAAGAACAACGAAACTTTGTCTATTCTTAGACACTCAACATCACACATTATGGCACAAGCTGTACAAAGCCTATTCCCATCAGCAAAGTTAGCGATCGGGCCGGCTACCGCAGATGGCTTTTATTATGACTTTGATTTAACTGATGGACACGCATTTACTGCTGAAGATTTAGTTAAAATTGAAGAAAAAATGAAAGAAATTATCAAGCAGAATTTAACATTCGAAAGATATGAAATCCCTGATGTTGAAGCTCAAATTGAAGAATTTAAAAAAGAAGGCGAAATTTACAAAGCAGAATTATTAGAAGAACACAAAAATGATAATCCAACTTTGTTCATCACAAAAGACAAAGACGGTAATGCTTTATTTAACGATCTTTGTGCAGGTCCTCACCTTCCAAATACATCATATATTAAAGCAAATGCTATTAAATTATTAAAAGTTGCAGGGGCTTACTGGCGTGGTAACGAAAACAATAAAATGCTACAACGTATTTATGCGACTGCATACTGGAATAAAGAAGATTTACAAGCTTACTTAACTTTTATTGAAGAAGCTGAAAAACGTGATCATAGAAAACTTGGTACAAAACTAGATTTATTCTCAACAAGAGAAGAATTAGGCGGCGGGCTTGTTTTATGGCATCCAAACCTAGGTGTCGTAAGAGAACAAATTGAAAATTATTGGAGAGAAGAACATAGAAAACGTGGTTATGTAATTGTACAAACTCCACAAATCGCTAAATCAAAGTTATGGGAAATCTCAGGTCACATGGATCACTACAAAGAAAATATGTTCTTTGTTCAAAAAGATGATGAATCTGATGATCAATTTGTTGTAAAACCAATGAACTGCCCGTTCCATATTTTAATTTACCAAGCAAACAGATATTCATATCGTTCTTTACCTTTGAGAATGGCCGAACTTGGTACCGTTTACCGTAAAGAAAAATCAGGTGCATTATCAGGTTTAACTCGTGTTCAAGGCTTCACTCAAGATGATGCACATATCTTCTGTACTCCTGAACAACTAGTTGATGAAATCAATGCAATTATTGATTTTGTAGCTGATACAATGGCAATATTTAATATGAAATTTGAAGTTGAATTATCAACAAGACCTGAAAGTTTTGTCGGTGAAATCGAAAACTGGGATAAAGCAGAAGCCGGTTTAAAAGAAGCTATGGAACGTAGAGGTATGGTTTACGAAATAAATGAAGGTGATGGCGCATTCTATGGTCCAAAAATCGACTTTAAAATTAAAGACGCTATTGGTAGAACTTGGCAATGTGCTACTATTCAATTAGATTTTAACCTACCTGCAAGATTTGATATTAAATATCAAGACAAAGATGGACAATTAAAAACTCCATTAATGTTACACCGTGTAATTTTCGGTTCAATGGAACGATTCCACGGAATTTTAATAGAACATTATGCAGGCGCGTTCCCAACATGGCTTGCTCCAACTCAAGTAAATATTGTTCCGATATCAAATGAAAAACACGCAGATTTTGCGCAAACGGTTTACAATAAAATGAGACAAGCAGGTATTAGAGTAAATCTTGATGATCGTTCTGAATCTATGAATTACAAGATAAGAGAAAGTTTACAGGATAAAAAAATCCCTTATGTTTGTGTAATCGGAGACAAAGAAATTGAAGCTAACTCAGTTGCAGTAAGAGCTCGTGGTATCGGACAAGTTGGCGTATTTACAGTCGACGAGTTTATTGAAAAAATCGTTGCTGAAACAAAAACTCGAGCTAATGAATCTTTTGCAACTAAAAATAGTTAATTAGGTAATTAGGTAATTATTACACAAAAAAGCGACTCTGAAATGAGTCGCTTTTTTATTATTTAAAACGATTATGCTTGATTTCTCTTAACAGCTTCTACAATAACTTGTACAGCTTCATCCGGAGTTAATTGAATTTTCTCACCATCTTCTCTTACTACAAATTCTACTAAGCCTTCAGAAATTGTTTTTCCAACCGTAATTTTGAATGGAAAACCTATTAAATCAGCATCTTTAAATTTAACGCCAGGTCTTTCATCTCTATCATCAATAACTACTTCAACACCATTTGAAAGTAATTTTTCATAAAGTTCAGTTGCCACCTTCAATTGAGTCTCATCTTTTGTACTTACCGGTATAACAATTGCATGATAAGGTGCAATAGCTAAAGGCCATTTTATACCCCATTCATCATGATGAGCTTCAACTGCAGCCGCTGCCGTTCTTGAAATTCCTATACCATAACAACCCATAATATAAGGTTTTGCCTTACCATCAGCATCCAAATAAACAGCATTCATTGGTTTAGAATATTTTGTACCAAGTTGAAATATATTACCAACCTCGATTCCGCGAGTAACTTTTAATGACTTACCACATTGAGGACAGTATTCACCGGCTTCAACAAGACGTAAATCTTCATATTTCAAATCACTGATATCTAAGTCAGAAAGATTTGCTCCAACCATGTGTTTATCAGTTTGGTTAACACCAACTACAAAATTTTTCATATTTTTAACTGTATTATCTGCAATTATCGTAATATTTTTTATTCCTTTAGGACCAATAAATCCAGGGACAGCATCAAAACCGTTTTGTTGCATCAATTCTTCGATTTCTGCTGATGTTGCGATTCTGATATCCATACCACCAACAGCATTCATCAACTTAGTTTCTTCAACGGTTTTGTCTGCACGAATTAATGCGATAACCGGTTTCTTATCAACAATATAAACAAGTGATTTTAGAATAATTGTTGATGGAATACTTAAAAACTCAGCTAATTGTTCAATAGTATGAGTTGAAGGAGTATCAATAACTTTAGCTGTATCAAAAAAATTACTTCCGTCAACAACAGCATCAGGTAAATTTGATACGGCGTGATTTGAATTAGCAGCGTAATCGCATTCGCAATAGAATACATCGTTTTCACCGGCATCGGTATCAGTTATAACCATAAATTCGTGAGAAACACTACCACCAATTGCTCCTGAATCAGATTGTACCATTTTTGTATCAAGTCCACATCTTTTGAAAATATTTGTATAAGCTTGTGCCATATTTTTATATTCTTTTTCTAAATCTTCTTGAGAAGTCGCAAAACTATATGCATCTTTCATAATAAACTCACGACCTCTTAATAAACCAAATCTTGGTCTTACTTCATCTCTAAATTTTGATTGTATTTGATATAAATTAGTAGGCAATTGTTTGTATGATTTTAAGACATCACGAGCAATAGCTGTTATAATTTCTTCGTGAGTCGGCCCTAAGCACATTTCACGATTATGTCTATCTGTCAATCTCATTAATTCTTTACCATAAGCTTCCCAACGGCCTGATTCCATCCATAATTCTTTTGGTTGAACAAATGGCATCAATAATTCTTGAGCCCCAGCTTTATCCATCTCATCCCTAACAATGGTTTCAACTTTTCTTAAAACTCGCCACATTAAAGGTAAATAATTATAAACACCTGATGTAAGTTTGCGAATATAACCGGCTCTTGCAAGCATTTTATGAGAAATAACTTCTGCATCCGAAGGGAATTCTCTTAAAGTTTGCACAAATAAATTAGACATTTTCATAACAATTAATCCTCATTTCTATTCAATGCCCTTATTTTATCACAAAAATATAAAATAAATTTATTATAACGCGCTTAATTCTTTTTTTATTTTTGAAACTGATACAGACAAAGTTTGAGAATTTTTAGCGGCTTCATTAAGATAATACGAATAATTATTCTGATCATCAACTTGCTGATAAATTTTTGCAGCAAGATAGTATAAATCGCCTGACTCCTCACAATTAGTCAAAGCCTGTTGAATCAAATCACACGCATCAATTTTATAACCATTAGCAATAAGTATTTTAGTCAAGATTTTATAAGCATCCACATCAATCGGATTCATTTCAATAGTTTTATTAAGATTATCTATAGCGGATTCAATATTTCCTTGTTCATAATCAATAACGGCCAAATTATAATATGCCCAACTATAATCGGGTGACAACTCTAAAACCCTATTAAATTTATCTTTTGCGTTGTCTAAATCCCCGAATTCTTTATAAATATTACCAATATAAAAATGCGCATATAAATCGTCTTGGTTTAAATCAACCGTTTTTTGGAAATTTTCCATAGCTTGTACAAAATTTTTCTTTTTAAAATAAACAAGTCCTAAATTAAAATAAGTGTTAGAATCTTCAGGATCAACTTCTAAGATTTGATTAAAAGCATTAATCGCGTCATCATATTCTTTTAATTCAGTATATACTAGCCCAAGATTATATATAGCATCGTATGATTCCGGAGCAAGTTCAATCGCTTTTATATATGAATCTTTAGCTTTATCAAACTTGCGTAATTTTTCATATACAATACCCAAGTTATAAAATATTCCATCATCAAAAGAAGATACCTTCGACAAATATAACAAATGTTGTAAAGCTTCCTCATTAAACCCAGCATCCATAAGCAGGACCGCTAATTGACGACGAGCTTGCGCATTTGAACTATCATTTTTTACAATTTGTTGTAATTCTTCAATCTTATCAAGCTTAGACATTTTTGCCCCTAAATGACAGGTACATCAATCGGATCGACTAAAATCACATGAAGGATTTCGCCTTTATTTATAACAACGTGTTTTCCTTTTTTAATCATATCGGCGATACTTCCATAAACAAAATAACCTGCAGTTCCAACAGCGCCACCGACAGCACTTACAGGAACAGAAACATATTTCCAACCGGAATCTTTAGCAATATCTTCACCCCATTCAATTGAATTTTTAGTAATATCGCCGGATTTTGTACAAGTTTGTTTCCAAGCATCTAGATAGCCTTTAGTTGTAGTTATCCCACCATCAAAAGTCATATCGGAACGTCCAACAACATTTAAAGTCAAAGGAAGTTGACGCCCATTTGGAGTAACGACATGATCAAAATTTAAATATAAAACTGCACCTTTCGACATTCTTTTAGGTTGAGAGATTGACAAGATATCACCTCTGATTATTGAACCTGAAGGTAAAATCACTTCATCATCAGTTGTTTGGTCTGTAATCAACATAGCAGAAAAAGAGTTGCCTTTTGCTGCGGACGTTGTATCAATCGAATCCATCATTTTTAATTCGAGCTTAGTCCCTGCAGGAATTCTTTTTGTTTTAGCGTTTCCGCTAAACGGAGCGGCAACAGACATTTGAGCCACAAAAAATAACATCAATATAACACTTAAAACTTTATTTTTCATAATTAACATCTCCCTTTAAGAGTATAATAACACAATTTTCATATATTGTTAAATAGTTAGCATAAGTTAATATTTAAAACAAGAATATTAATTTATATGAACCGGTTTACCTAATCCAAAAGATGGGTTATAATTAATATGTGAATTAAGAATGATAGAGGAGATAAAATATGGTGAAATTCAATAATAGCAAGCATTTAGGGGAAGGGGTAGCCTCTAAACACTCTCCCAGATTAGGTTTTACGCTTGCAGAAGTGTTGATTACTTTAGGTATTATAGGTGTTGTTGCGGCGATGACAATTCCAACCCTAATCACTAATACAAATAGTGCAAAATTCAGAGCTCAATTTAAAAAGACATTATCAACTTTGAACCAAGCTGTACGTTCTAATGTCGCAAATTATGGTTGGGATTTTTCGCTAATGAGTGGTACTTCTAACTTGCTATCTCATAATCCCGAAGAAATTCGCACTTTTGAATCAATGATGTACGGATCATTGGCGGGAGCTACAATTGAAGAGTTCGCTAGCGAGACAATGAAAGAATATGAGAAAAATGGACGTGACAGTTTTATTTCTTATACAGATGGGGACTGGGGGTCGGCTTTCGTGGCAAAACTTTCAGATGGCTCAACGTTAACGATGCCTCTTGGCCCAGCAGAGGGGTTTTGTACCCTCACTTTAGGTGAAAGTATATCAGCAAAGTTGTCATCTGATGAAAGATTTTTAAACTGTTGTTTAGTATATATTGATGTAAATGGGATAAATGGACCAAACAAAGAGGTTCAATGTTCAGATGGGGTTCAAACAAAACCTGAACCAGATAAACCGTGTGTTGTTAAAAATAATGATATTACAGATATTTTCCCTGTTATTGTATATGATAGTACGGTTGAACCAATGACAAACGCGGCAAAATATGTTTTGAGTAGCTCAAAATAAAGAGGCAAGACCTACATTTGTTGGGCAAATATGCCCAACAAACAAACTTTTATGCTTGCAATTAATTCGGGTTATGGTTTATAGTTAAAATGGAAAGAAAAATTGAAGCACACCCCATTGTAAAAGCCAGTGATTATTCATCGACTATTTTGTGCTCGGGTGTTAAATTTTAAGGAGATTCTTCACCCATAAAGGGTTCAGAATGACGGAATTGTAAGAGATTCTTCGGATTAAAGCCCTCAGAATGACAACATTAGAAAAACCTCTGAATTACGAATTATCAACTAAGAGGCGGAGCCTGCGGCTCCGCCTCTTTATGTTTAACTTTTGTACACCTAAGTGCTTTTCTAACTCGTAAGTTGGGGTTTCTACCCCAACAATATTGATTAAGCTCTGAATTCTCGAACCGCAGGTTCGGGAATGACGAGGTGAGGGCTTGATACCGTAACCCCTATCCCTATTTCAATGAAGAAGGCATATAATAAAAAAAGAGCCTGAAATCAGGCTCGTTGGAATTAAGAATAGCTGGAAGTATGAAAAAGATTAATTATATTAAACGTAATAATAATATGTATTTGTATTACACACCTGTCCTATATTTCTTTTACAGGCGGGTAATATTAAGTAGTATTAATAAAGTTGTTATAACAACAATTTTATGGTAGTCTATGTTTGTTAAACAGACTTATTATAATGAGAGGAAATAATTATGGAAATTCAAAATAAAGCAACAATCGGTGTATTTGGTGGCTCAGGCTTTTATAGCTTTCTACAAGACATCGAAGAAATTAAAATTGATACACCTTATGGTAAAACAAGTGACAGTATATTTTTAGGTACCATAGGTAATCATAAAGTAGCATTTATGCCACGCCACGGCAGAGACCATTCAATCCCTCCGCATTTGGTTAATTTTAGAGCAAATGTTTGGGCTATGAAAGCGTTGGGGTGTAAAAGAGTTATCTCACCTTGTGCTGCAGGCAGTTTACAAAAACACGTTGAACCTGGTCATTTTGTAATTTGTGACCAATTTGTAGATTGGACAGATGGCAGAAAAAATACATTCTTTGAAGGTCCTGTGGTTCAACACCCGTCACCTGCTGACCCTTATTGCCCTGAGTTAAGAAAATTAGCTATTGAAACAGGTAAAAATTTAGGTATAACAATTCACGACAAAGGTACTGTTGTTGTAATTAATGGACCAAGATTCTCTACCAAAGCTGAATCCGCATTCTTTACAAATCAAGGCTGGGAAGTAATTAATATGACTGCGTTCCCTGAAGCTTACTTGGTAAAAGAAATGAATATGTGCCCACTTAATATTTCTTTAATTACTGATTACGATGCAGGATTAGTTGGTGATGTACCTCCGGTTTCACATGAAGCGGTTATGGAAGTGTTTAATAATAATGTGGCTAATTTAAAATCTTTATTATTCACTATGATAGAAAATATTCCGGCTGAACAAGCTTGCGAATGTATGAATGCTACCAAACTAGATTTTTAATAAAGGCTTGAAATAATGGGGAATTTTATCTTATTTATTGATAGATTGATAAATTTGTATTTATATTATGTTGTTTTAGCCTGTTTTTTATCGCTGGTGCCAAATATTAATCCAAATTACCCATTATTTAACTATATATTTAAATTCGCCGGGTTTTACATAGTAAAGCCAATATATGGAATAATATTATCCCCTATGATAATTATGATCTCTTTGGTTCTTTTGTCTATGGGATTACGCAAGATATATATAAAATATTTCTTGAAAAAATCAAATTCTACTATTGTATTTTTAAGCAAAGATGAATTTGAAAAAAAATTAAAAGAGGATTTATTAAATAAATCAAAAAAGGAAAACGAGGATAAAAATGGCAATTAAAATAATTATTGCAATCGCAAATTGCTTTTATGTATTCGGACTATTGATCGTAGCAAGATGTTTGCTCACATGGATACCTAATTTAAACTGGGAAAATAAATTTATTAAACACGTAATTAAAGAACCCGCTGATTTGTATTTAAACTTATTTAAATTTATACCACCATTAGGTCCGTTTGACTTTTCACCTATTGTTGCTCTTATTGTGTTGCAAGTTTTAAGAGACATTGTTATAAAAGGTGCAATAATTATTTTTAGTATGTTAGGAATTATAGGTTAGTATATGAAAATAGTAATATATGGAGCTACAGATATCGGATGCTTACTTGCTACAGAATTCTTTGAAGACCACGATATCACTGTTATTGACAAAGAAGAAAACAGAACTGAAGATTTTGATAAGTTGGATATAAGTTTTGTTTATGGAAATCCAACTGATCCAAAAATTTTAAAGTCTGCGGATATTAGTAATGCAGATGTATTTATCGCTTGCACAGCTTTAGATGAAGCAAATATCGTTGCTTGCCTTTCTGTAAAAAAAGCCAGTGGTATCAGAACAATCTGTTTTGTTTCAAAAGAAGAATACCAAAATACTTTAACTTTTAATAATTCTGAAGATTATTTAGGTGACTTTTTTATCGATTTCATAATTTGGCCTGAAGCTTTACTAACACAAGAATTATTTAGAATAGTTACAGTAGCCCACGCACTTGATGTTGAAAATTTTGCAGACGGTAAAGCCCGTCTTTTAGAATATAAAGTTAAAGCAGGCTCTCAAATTGTCGGCAAAATGGTGAAAGATTGCGGGTTCACAAAAGATACAATCATTGTCGGAATAAAACGTAATGACTTGCTATTCATCCCTAACGGTTTAACTCAAATTGATGAAGATGATAAACTTATTTTCATGGGTACATCACACTCTCTTGATATTTTAGCAGGAACTTTTTTCCACGAAAATGAACAGGTAAAATCAGTTACTATCATTGGAGGTGGAAATGTTGGCTTTATGTTAGCTAAAAACCTTGAAGATATGAAAATAAAAACAAAAATTATAGAAAAGAATTATGAACGTTGCGAATATTTAGCACAAGAATTAACATCGACCCTTGTTATTAATGCCGATGGAACTAACCTTAAAATACTTGATGAAGAAGAAATCGGCTCAAGCGATGTAGCTATTGCTGTAACTAATAATGACGAAAGAAACTTATTGTGCTCGCTTCTTGTTAAACAATTAGGGGTAAAGCGAGTTATATCAAGGGTTTCAAAAGTGTTGAATATCCCACTATTTGAAAAAGTCGGGATTGATATTGCTGTTTCTCCAAAAACTTCTGCCATCAATGAAGTAAAAAATGATATTGATGAAACTAATGTCGATATATTGGCAACAGTTGAACAGGGCGAAGCAGAAGTACTCGAAATACCTGTACTCCAAGAATTTGACAACAAACTAATAAAAGAACTAAGATTTCCGGCACCTGCTATTGTAGGGATTATTCAACGCCGTTCAAATGTAATTATACCAATGGGTGATACAAAATTAAAACACCACGACATTTTAATTATATTTACGAAAGCTGAAAGTGTCGGTAAAGTGAAAGAATATTTTAAGGTAGTATAAAATGCGATTAAGTTATGTTTCTAACGCTCTAAGTTTAATTCTTACAGATATAGGATTTGTAACATTCATTCCTACTTTATTGGCCCTTTATTATAAGGACTATAATTCTATCCTGCCTTTTGTTATTGCCGGTATTCTTGCACTATTATCAGGCATAATATTCAAATATTTTGTGAACAAAAAAAGTTCCTTTGACTCTTTAAATGATATTAAAAGGTCTGAAGCGTTAATGATAGTATCTTTATCATGGATTACCGTTAGTATTATTGCAGCAATACCATATTTATTTTTTGGATTTTCACCAATAAACGCACTATTTGAGGGTGTTTCAGGGATTACTGCAACCGGAGCAACAATATTGGAAAGGTTTGATTACCCAAAAGCTTTACTATTTTGGCGTTCATTTACACAATGGTTAGGCGGAATGGGAATTATTGTCCTTTTTGTCGCAATATTACCACAATTTGCGGTAGCCGGTCGTCAAATGTTTTTTGCGGAAGCTCCCGGACCAACTGAAGACAAATTTACCCCAAGAATAAAAAACACAGCATCAGCTCTATGGATTATCTATGCAATAATGACTTTATTATGTGCGCTTTCACTTTGGTTTGCAGGAATGAATCCTTTTGATGCCATCTGTAATGCTTTTTCAACACTTTCTGCCGGCGGGTTTTCTCCACACGCTTATAGTATTGCCGGTTACAATTCAAAATTGATTTGTTGGATAATTATATTTTTTATGTTTACTTCGGGTGCCAGTTTTGTTCTACAATCACGAGCATTAACAAGACGTAAATTATCTTTGTTTTGGAAAAGTGAAGAGTTCAGATATTATACAATTATTTTATTACTTTTATCATCTGCAGTATGTGCAATTTTATATATCCAACAAAATTATAATATTTTAGACGCTATCACCGCTTCAGTTTACCAAGTACTATCACTTGCAACCTCAACCGGTAGCGCCAGTGAAAACTTCCAACTATGGACATTAGATGCTAAAATACTATTATTTATAACAATGTTTGCCAGCTCCTGTTCAGGATCAGCCGGTGGCGGACTCAAAATATCCAGATGGATATTAATATTCAAATACATTAAAAACGAATTATATAAAATATTGCATCCAAAAGCGGTTTTAACAATCAAACTTGATAATAAAGTTGTAGCTCCTGAGGTTATCAGACAAACAATATTCTTCGCGGTTTGTTTCTTTGGACTATGGGCTATCACAGCAATTTTACTTGCGGTTATTGAACAGAATTTTGTACTTGGATTAACCGCATCAATCTCAGCTATCGGTGATATAGGTCCGGGATTGGGAGATGTTGTAGGTCCAATGGGCAACTACTCAACTTTAAAACCTTTATCAAAACTTATTTTTATTTTCGATATGCTAATTGGTCGTTTAGAAATTATACCATTCTTAGTTCTATTTCATAAGGATTTTTGGAATATCAAATAATAATTTAAAATATTGACTTTTTTGTATTCATAATTAAAACAATATCATACGTTTAGATGTTTATAACTTGATTAATATAAGGCATAATTAGTCAAGAAAGAGTAGTAAGCATGCCGTTTCGTTATAGATTGCAAAAAGTATTAGATTTTCGAATAAATCAAAAAGAAGAACAAAGTATGAGAGTACAAAAAGCTCAAAAGGCAGTCTATCAAGCGGAACAAGACATCAAAAAAAACGATCAGGATATTGTAGATACAAAAAACGGAATGAGACAAGCTGATCCTATGATGTACGAGGCTTATGACAAATTTCTGGAACATCTTTGGCAAAAAGCCGAAGAACTGGAAGCAAAAAGACAAGAATTACAAAGGCAACTGGATATTGAAGTTGAAAAACTTGTCAAATGCGAACAGGCAGTAAAAGTTCTTGAAAAACACAAAGAAAAAAACAAAGAGCTTTATATCGCAGAAGAAAAAGCCGCAGAATTAAAACAATTTTCGGAATTAGGCGTAACCAGGTTCTTTAAACAACTCCAAGAACGTAACGCCGAAGATGAAATAAATTTATTAAAAGAAATAGAAAAAATAGAAGGTATTTAACATGAGTATTAACGCAGCAAGTTCATCAGTAAGTAGTTCATCATCAACACAAGTTTCTAACACATCAAGTTCAGAAACTCAAAAATCAACTACAGATACATCTTTTAAAGAGGAAATGAACAAAGTATCATCAAATGATAAAACTGAAGATAAAAAAGAAAGCCAAAATATTGACTCTAAACAAGATGTTACGGAGAAACAAGATGTTACTGCTGACGAGCAGGATGATAAATTAACACTTGAAGGTCAAATTGATTATAGTAATTTTGCGTCAAAATCAATGCTTGATATGAATTCTATTTTAGCAGGCGATATCAAACAAATGATGAATACAAATAGCGTCAATTCAATTTATGGTGTTGAAGATAAATCTAAAATGTTTAGTCTTGATTTTTCTAACACAATAAATATGGATAGCTCTGATGCGGAATTTTTCATAAATTTAACTCAAAAACATGATGTTTCTATGCAAAATATCACAGCTCAAGCTCAAAACATGTTAAATAATGGGGCAGATGTTAAAGATGTTAAACAAAATGTTCAAGTTTCACAAACATTATTAAACGCACTAAACAATGCTCGTGAAAACAATCAGCCTATTCGTATCGATTTTGACCAAAATATTTCTGTAATTTTGCGTGTTGGCAAGGATGGTGCTATTGCTGCAACCTTTATCCCTGGCGATAAGGCTGTTGAACAATATTTAAGAAACAATATACAAAGTTTAAAAGCAACCTTTGATGAGCAAGATTTACCATATTCTGATTTATCCTATTCAAACAGAGGTAGCAAGCAACAAAAAGAACAAAGAAAAAATAACCAATAAGGAGAATTTAATTCAATGAAAGATGCATTTATTACAGCAATAAATACACAATATGCTACAGTTAACTGGATGGAAGTTATCGCAGATAACATGACAAACGTCTACACTCCCGGATTTAAAGAAAAACAAGTAACATTTAAATCATTTTTGAATGGTGCAGTAAACGATGACTATGATAAAAACATGGGTCAAGGTAAATCAACTCCTGGTACTTCAAAAGACAACGTATTTTTAGAAGGAAAAGGATTCTTCTTAACAAAAACTCCTGAAGGGAAAAGTGTTTACACACGTTTAGGAGAATTTACTTTTGACGGCGAAGGTGTTTATAAAGCAAAAAACGGAAATACTGTACAAGGCTACATCTTAAACGATAAAGGCGAAATCATGCAAGGTACAAAGCCAATTAGTGCAGATTTGTATCAAGAAACAGCTTTAAAAGGCGGCGCCTTAGATATCCCGACAACAAATATTAAACTATGGATCGACCCAAATAATGGTAAATATCTTGGGAAATATGATGAATACGAAATCCAAAAAGATGGAACCATTGTCGGTAAAGCAGAAAGTGGTAAAAAAGTTGTCCCACTATATAGAATAACCACAAGAAATTTCCACAACTCTGCAGGCCTGTACGAATATAAAGATGGACAATTTCTAGAGACTGAAGAGTCAGGAAAACCTTTATTAGGTTGCGGTGAAATACGCTCAGGCTTAATTGAATTATCTAATGCGGATTTTAAAGTTAATATTTCAAAGTTCCAAATGGCTAAAATTCAAATGGAAGTCGTAAATAAGTTAATCTCAGCAAATAAAGAACTTCTGCAACAAGCTATGCAAATGATTTCATCGTCATAAAATATTTAAAGTATTGAATTAAACTCCATTTCATAAATAGAGGCTTTTTGCCTCTTTCTTTTATTTGTATAGTTTTTATCTTTACATTTATGGAAAAATCTTGTAAAATAAGTATACACATAAATTAAGACTATAGTTTGGATGAGGTGTTTATTATGGAAAATTTAAAAGTTGCAATTGGTTCTGATCACGGTGGATTTCACTACAAAGCAAGTATTATTGAATACTTAGAATCAAGAAATATAGAATATATTGATGTTGGAACTTTAACCAGAGAATCATGCGATTATCCTGTAATAGCAAAAAACGTTGCAGAAAAAGTAATCTCAGGTAAAGTAAACCGCGGAATTTTAGTATGTGGTACAGGTATAGGTATGTCAATTGCAGCTAATAAAGTTCACGGAGTTAGGGCTGCATTATGTTCTGACACGTATTCAGCAAGAGTTTCAAGAGCTCACAACAACGCAAATATTTTATGCTTAGGTGAACGAGTTATTGGCGAACATTTAGCATTAGATATTGTTGACATCTGGTTAAAAACAGGTTTTGAAGGCGGTCGCCATAAACGTCGTGTTGATATGATTGAATAAGAAAGGTTATAAAATTGGAAACAATGGATTCTCATAAATTAGCGTGTATTATCGCTCAAATTTTAGATGATAAACTTGCAAAAAATATTACTATATTAAATATTAGTAACGTTTCATCTTTAGCTGATTATTTCGTTATTGTTACCGGTGATTCTACCCCTCAAGTAAAAGCATTAATGGAAACTGTTAAAGATAAAATAAAAACTGATTTTGCAAGATTACCGATCAGACAAGAAAATGATATGAAAAATAGATGGAATTTAATAGACTACGGCGATGTAGTAGTCCATATTCTACACAAAGAAGAACGCGAGACTTATGCTATTGAAAAATTCTGGAACCATGCATATTCAATTTTAGAAAATGAATGGCGAGAAGTCGCAAAAGAATATAGTAAATATAATTAAAAAAAAAAAAGTTCCTTTCGGAACTCTTTTTTTAAAGCTTGTTAATAAACTATGCTTCTGTTGAAACTTCTTCAGCAGGAGCTTCAGCTTCTGCAGCCGCTGCAGCTTCTGCTGCTGCTTTTGCAGCTTCTTCTTCAGCTTGTTTTTTAGCTAAAGCTTTTTTAGAAAGTTTAACAGTTTCTTTTTTAACATAATTTAAAGTACCATCTTCATTACAATTTTTAATTAAGTATGCAACTGTATCTGTAGGTTGAGCACCTTTTGAAATCCAGTCAAGAGCTGCCGCTTTATCCAATTGCATAACCTTAGTTTTAGGATTGTAGTGACCTAATTCTTGAACAGGTCTACCTTCACGTCTTGTTGTAGAATTGATAACAATAATTCTGTATGTAGGGTTTTTCTTAGCACCCAATCTTTTTAATCTGATTTTTAACATTTTTAATAATTTCCTTCTTTTATTTGTATTCTTATCGGTAAATCAACCGCCGCTTGCTAATTTACCTTAATTGGGTTGCAGAGGAATCACCCAACTATACTATATAGTCAAACACAAAAACAATTTAGTTGCAAGCATTTATATATAAACCACAAAAAAAGGTTATAAATTCATTGTAATTCATTTATATTAGTTGCTTTTATTCTTTTTTGAGGTAAAATTTAGCTAGGTACATGTATACAGTAAAAAAGGATATTTAGAGATGAAAAGTACATTAACACAAGTAAAAGACAATCTAGTTAGTATTACGATGACAATTCCTGCAGATGAAGCTTCTAACGCTTACAATTCTGCAGTAAGCAGAATATCTCAACACATCAATGTTGACGGTTTTAGAAAAGGTAAAGCTCCTAGGGCCGTTGTTGAAAGACATGTTGGTGTTGACAGAATTCAACAAGAAGCTTTAGAATTGTTATTGCCAAAATATTTAGGTCAAGCAATTTATGATAACAAACTTGACGTTATTACTCAACCGGCTATTACAGCTTATAAATTTGAATTGGGTAAAGATTTAGATGTAACTTTTGAAGTTGAAACAAGACCTGAAGTTACTCTTGGTTCATTTAAAGGCATGGATGTTAAAGTTGAATATCCTGCAATTGAAGATAGTGCATTTGATAAAGCTTTAAATAATTTCTTAACTCAACATTCTTCAATGGAATTAGTTTTAGATAGACCTTCAAGCGAAACAGATACAGTTGTATTTGATTTTGACGGGGTTTGCAATGGTGAAAAAATCCAAGGCGGTTCTGCTAAAGGTTATGCTTTAGATTTAGGTAATTCAAACTTTATTCCTGGTTTTGCGGAACAATTAGTAGGTCACAACATTAAAGATGAATTTGATATTCAAGTAACTTTCCCTGAAGAATATCATGACGAAAAATTAAAAGGACAACCGGCAACTTTCTCTATTAAAATCAATGAAATTAAACAAAGAGTTATGCCGGAATTGAATGATGAATTTGTTAAAAAATCAAGCCAATTCTCGACAGTTGATGAATTAAAAGCTGATATTCAAAGTTACTTAGACAATCAAAGAGATAATATTAAAAAAGTTAATGCTGAAAACTCAGTATTCAAGGCTGTAATTGATTCAGCATCAGTTGAAATACCACAAGGTATGATTGACAGAGAAGTAGCGTCTTTACAAGCAGATTACAGACAAAGATTATCTTATCAAGGTATTGATTGGGATTCTTTTGTAAAATCTCAAGGTGAAGAATTTGCTAATAATTTAATAGAAGATGCTAAAATTAGAATTAAAAACTCTTTAGTCATTGATAAAATATCAAAAGAAGCAGATATTAAAGTTGAACAAGCTGATTTCCAAACTAAGCTTTCTCAAATGGCAGGAGCTTACGGTGTTGGACCTCAAGATATCGTAAAACAGTTTGGTCAAAACCCTGACTTTTTAACAAGCTTATCTCAACAAATCGTAAATGATAAAGTTAAAGATTTCTTAATCTCTAACAACAATATCGAATATGTTGAAGTTAAAGCAAGTAAAGAAGCAGTTGAAGCATAATAAAAAGTAGTAATATAAAAATAAGAAAGGGAATTAAATCATGAGTTTTGTACCTGTAGTTATAGAACAATCAAGCAGAGGCGAAAGATCATTCGATATTTTTTCAAGACTGTTAAGAGAAAGAATTATCTTTTTAGGAACAGCTATTGATGATATGGTTGCTAACTTGGTTGTTGCACAGTTATTGTTATTAGACAGTGAAAATCCGGAAAAAGACATTATGCTATATATTAATAGTCCGGGTGGTAGTGTTACTGCAGGTCTTGCAATTTATGATACTATGCAACACATTAGAGCTGATGTATCAACAATTTGTTTAGGTCAAGCAGCTTCTATGGGTGCATTCCTACTTTCTTCCGGAACTAAAGGTAAGAGAATGGCATTACCTCATTCTAGAGTGCTTATTCACCAACCTTTAGGCGGTGCTCAAGGTCAAGCTACTGATATCGAAATTCAAGCCCAAGAAATCTTAAGATTGAAAAAAGCATTGAATGAAACTCTAGCAGCTAACACTGGACAATCTTTAAAGAAAATCGAAAAAGATACTGACAGAGACTATATTATGACTCCTCAGGAAGCTTTAGAGTACGGTATGATTGACAAAGTTATTACTCGAGATATTATAAAATAATAAATTTCAGTTATTCTGAGCCGCACAGACGAGATTCTTCGCATTGGCTCAGAATGACTTTAATAAAGTCGAAGGATCTCATAACCCTAAATGGTGAAATAATGCCAAAAAATGATGATAAATTAAAATGTTCTTTCTGCGGAAAAACTCAAGATCAGGTAAAAAAACTTATTGCCGGTCCTGAAGTATATATATGTGACGAATGTGTTGAACTTTGTAATGAAATTTTAGACGAAGAATTCTTTGAATCAAAAGATAAAGAAGGTGTAGATAATGGCGAAAATCTAGAAAAAGCCGAAAAAGCTATACCAAAACCTCACGAAATTAAAGAATATTTAGATCAATACATTGTTGGTCAAGATGATGCTAAAAAAGTATTATCAGTGGCTGTTTATAATCACTACAAAAGATTAAAACACAACAAAAATAATGAAAATGATGCTGTTGAAATACAAAAATCAAATATATTACTAGTTGGACCTACAGGTTCAGGAAAAACATTACTTGCGCAAACTTTAGCAAAAATGTTAGATGTTCCGTTTGCGGTTGCTGATGCTACAACTCTTACAGAAGCTGGTTACGTTGGTGATGATGTTGAAAATATACTTCTACGTTTGTACCAAAACGCAGAATTTGATTCAGCAAAGGCTGAGCGTGGTATTATCTATATCGACGAAATTGATAAAATTTCAAGAAAATCTGAAAACACATCTATTACAAGAGATGTTTCAGGTGAAGGTGTACAACAGGCTTTATTGAAAATGATCGAAGGTACTGTTGCTCACGTTCCGCCTCAAGGTGGTCGCAAACATCCTCACCAAGAATTCATTGAAATTGACACTAGCAATATATTATTCATTGTTGGTGGTGCATTTGTTGGTTTGGAAAAAATCGTAGATGCTAGAGCAGGTGAAGGTAATTCGGTAGGTTTTGGAGCAAAAGCACCAATGTCACAAGCTGAAAAAGAAGCACAAGCAGTAAGATTGCTAAAAAAATTACAGCCTGAGGATTTATTGAAATTCGGTTTAATCCCTGAATTTATTGGCCGTGTTCCTGTTTATGCTGTTTTAGATCAATTAAATGAAAAAACCTTAAAAATGATTTTAACAGAACCTAAAAATGCTGTTCTAAAACAATATCAAGCATTATTAAAAATGGATGGTGTTGAGTTGGAATTTGAACCTGATGCTATTGAACTTATAGCAAAAGAAGCTATTAAACGCAAAACAGGTGCTCGTGCATTACGTTCAATTGTTGAAGAAATAATGTTAGATGTTATGTATGAAGTTCCGGCAAAAGAAAATATGGATAAATTTGTCGTAACTGAAGATATGGTTAAAAACAGAAAAAATGCTGAAGTTGTAAAACTTCCGACTAAAGAATCATCTCAAGAAATTTCTGCATAATATTATATAAAATAAAAAAGACTCTCACAAATAGAGAGTCTTTTTTTTATTAATTGCCAAAAGGATATTTTTATGCGAATATAATAAAAAAGGGAGTATGTCGTATGGGAGAGTCAAAAACACTTATTTTAATCGACGGTCATGCACTTGCATTTCGCCAGTATTATGCACTGGAACGTACCGCTATGAAAACAAAAGACGGAACCCCAACATGGGCTGTTTATGGTTTTTTTAAAGCTATTTTTGACTTGTTAAAAAATAAAACCCTTAACCCTGATTCTATTGGTGTTACGTTTGACGTTTCACACCAAACATTTAGAACGGAAATGTTTGAAGAATATAAAGCAAATAGAGAAGCAATGCCTGATCCGATGAGAGTTCAAATGGGATTGATATATGAGGGTTTAAAAGCTTTTAACATACCGATTTACACCAAAGAAGGTTTTGAAGCAGATGATGTTATTGGGACTATTTCAAAGCGTGCCTGCGAACTTGGGCACAAAGTTTATATTTTGACAGGTGATCAAGATTCATTCCAACTAATACAACAAAATGGTTGTATTAAGGTAATTATCCCCTCAAAAGGCGAACTTATAGAATATGATTGGGATAAAGTTTTTGAGAAATTAGGAGTCTACCCAAATCAAGTCATTGATTACAAAGCGTTAAGAGGCGATACCTCAGACAATATCCCAGGAGTGCGCGGGATTGGAGAAAAGACGGCCGTTAAACTTCTTGATGAATTTAAAACCGTAGATAATATTCTTGCAAATATTGATAAGATTTCCGGTAAATCAATACAAGAAAAAATAAGAAATGGTATTGAAGATGCTAAATTGAGTAAATGCTTGGCCACAATTGTCTGTGATGTAGATATAAACTTTGACTTCGAAAAAACAAAGATAGAGCTTCCTGATATAGCGTCAGTTACGGAATTTTTAAGGAAAATGCAATTCTATGCATTTTTAAAAAACATTGAAAATATCTTAAAAGCTTTTGATAAAGACTTTACATATAACGTTGCTTCAATTGACTCCGCACAAGCGCCGGAATCTCCGCAGCAAATGAGCTTGTTGGAAGCTATTCCTGTGCAAAGTAATAACGGACAATTAGGTCTATTTGCGCAAGCAGTACAATCAGAAGTAAATAAAGAACAGATCTTAGCATCCCATAAAATAATAACTGATACTCAAGATTTTGAAGATATGATTAGTATTCTAAAAAAGCAACAAGTAATTGCATTTAAGATATTTGCAGATTACACCAATGCTATAAATTCTATAATATATGGGGTTGCAATAGGTTATAATCAGGATTTTCGATTTGACTCGAAATTACATATCGCACAGAATAAAGATACAACAACACATACTTACTACATCCCATTAAATCACAATATTGATAAGCAACTTGATATAAATTATGTATTTGAAAATCTGAAAGATATTTATGAAAATAAAGAAATCAGCAAGATAACACACGATATAAAAATTGAAGATTGTATGTTGAAAGAACACAATATTCTGATAAATAATGTTATTTTTGACACAATGTTAGCTTGCTATATAAAAGACTCAAATGCTAACAATGCATTCGATATACAATGTCTTGAACAAATAAATCATATTCTGCCAACTATTGTACAAAATGACAAAAAAAACAGTTTAGATACGAAAAATCTAACCGAAGTTTCTAATTTGGCATCCGACACCATTGCAAGCTTATTTAAGCTAACAGAACATTGGAACAATGAACTTGATGAAAAAGAGTATAAAATTTTACAAGAAATAGAAATTCCTATAGCACATGTACTTGCTGATATGGAATTTTATGGAGTTAGCTTAAATAAAGAATACTTAAAAAGATTAACAAGTAATTTTTATACTCACATGACTGAATATGGCGATAAAATATTTGAAATAGCCGGCGAAGTGTTTAATTTAAATTCACCTAAACAAGTCAGTGAAATATTTTATGATAAATTAGGTCTGAAAACAGGTAAAAAACGTGGTAAATTAAAAAATTCAACCAGTGCAGAAGTTCTTGCTACTTTAGCGGAAGAACACGAAATCGCTCGCTTGTTGATTGAATATCGCAAATATTCAAAGCTTAAATCAACTTACACCGATGCTTTGCCGCTTTTGATAGATCCTAAGGATAATAGAGTGCACACAACCTTTAATCAAACAGTAACAACTACCGGACGACTATCTTCCTCTAACCCAAATCTACAAAATATACCAATTAGGACAGAAGAAGGTAATAAAATTCGCCAAGCATTTGTTCCTGCAGATAAAGAAAATTATTTAATTATGTCAGCGGACTATTCGCAAATTGAATTAAGAATATTAGCGCACGTTTCAGGTGATGCAAACTTAATTGCAGCCTTTAATTCAGGTGAAGATGTTCATACAGTTACCGCCTCAAAGGTATTTGAGGTACCTATCAATGAAGTTACCAAAGATATGCGTTACAAAGCAAAAGCTGTTAATTTCGGTATCGTATACGGGCAAACAAAATACGGGCTTGCAAAAGCTTTAGAGATAAAAGCTGAAGAAGCAGAACAATTTATTGACAAATATTTTGCAACATATCCAAGGATAAAAGATTATATGCACAATATGATGGCACTTGTAGAAGAAAAAGGATTTGTTGAAACTATTTTCGGCCGTAAAAGATATCTCGAAGATGAGATTAATAGTCCAAATGCCATGATAAGAGAATTTGCAAAACGTGCTTCAATTAACCAACCAATGCAAGGGTCTGCGTCAGATTTGATTAAACTTGCAATGATAGATTTTTCAAATAAATTAAAAGAATATAATTTAAAATCAAAAATGATATTACAAGTACACGACGAACTGGTAGTTGAAGTATACAAACCTGAATTAGAGTTGGTAGAAAAATTAATTAAAGACTCTATGGAACTTAACCAACCTCTTTTAGTACCTCTTGTTATTGACTTAAATGTAGGAGACTCATGGAAAGAATAATAAAACATTTATTTGCGAGCATTATTAGTTTGTTTATATTTATGCCGTCAGTGTGTGCCACAAACGGAGAATTAAGTCTTAGTACATTAATTACTACGCAAAATATAAATTTTGAAAACTGTACAAAAGTATTTAATACAGATAATGTTTCGTTGTTTTATTTAACAGTTGCAGCTATTAATGCGAACAGATTTCAAATAGATGAAATCCAATCAAAATCCGGATATATTCTATTTACAGCCGTAAATAAACAATTTCTTGCATCAATTTCGAATGTAAATACAAACCAAGGTATGCTAAGAATTACTCCTGCAGACGGTATTTACTATTTTCAACCGGGAATTGTGCTAAATATATTTAAATATATTGACTTAAATGAAGGTAAAAAGCCCGAAAATCTGGGAGTATTTTAGTTATTTAATGTTTTAAAAGCTTCTTCAACGATGTTATCTATATTATAATAAGAATTTTCAAAATTTTCTGTAGTTAACCAGACCAAATATTCAATATTACCGGCAGGACCTTTTATGGAAGAAAAAGTCAAACCCTTTATTGAATAATTCAAACCTAGGGCATAATTTATTACATTTGTAATTACTTCTACGTGGGTATTTTTATCTCTAACAACACCGCCTTTTTCAACTTTGTCCTTACCGGCTTCAAATTGTGGCTTTATTAGACAAATCATCTCATGAAACTGTGGATTTAAAAGGGTCTTTAAATTATCAAGAACTTTAGTAAGTGAAATAAATGATAAATCACTTACCAACAAATCAGCAAAAGCCTCCCCTTCAGCATATATATCATTAACTGAGCAAATTTTTAAATTAGTTTTTTCAATAGTTTTAACACGACTATCCGAACGAATTTTCCAATCTAATTGACCATAACCTACATCAACAGCATAAACAAATTTTGCACCGTTTTGCAATAAACAATCTGTAAACCCGCCTGTTGAAGCGCCTGCATCAAAACAAATTCTATCTTTAATATTAGGGCAAAAAGCATCTAAAGCTTTTTTTAATTTAAAACCGCCCCGAGAAACATAAGGCATTGATTTAACTTCAATGTCATATTCTTTACACAAATTTATTTGATAACCGGCTTTTGTAATATACTCATCATTAATTTTCACATTACCAGCCAGAATTGCAGATGCAGCTTTACTTTTGGTCTCAAAATACCCTAAATCAGTTAAATATTTATCTAATCTTTCTTTATTTTGCATTAAACTTGAATATCCTTTCTGCATTTTTTGTTGTTTGTTCCGCGACATTATCAACACTTATTCCCCGTAAATCAGCAATAGCTTGAGCAACATATTTTACATACATTGGTTGATTTTCTTTACCTCTAAATGGTACCGGAGCCAAATAAGGATCATCAGTTTCTAATAATAAGTATTCTAAAGGTATATTTGAGGCAACTTCTTTTGCTTTTACTGCATTTTTAAAAGTTACAACACCGCCAAGTGAAATATAGATGCCTTCTTTAATACATTCTTTAGCAAATTCCAAACTACCCGAAAAACAATGCATTATCGCAATAGAGTTTTTATTGTATTTACGTAACAAATCTAAAGTATCAAAATGAGACTCCCTTGAATGAACATTTATCGGTAAATTCATTTGATTAGCAAATTCTATTTGCTTTATAAAAACCTCTTTTTGAACTTCGTTAAATGATTTATCCCAATAATAGTCTAAACCAATTTCCCCTATCCCAATAATTTTATTATTGTTTTTTATCAAAAATTCCATATCATTAAGTGTTTTATCAGTAAAGTTTTTAGCTTCTTCCGGATAAACTCCAACATACCCATACACATTATCATATTTTGTAATAAAATCACTAACCTCAAAAATATCTTCACATGTACTTGAAGGTATAACGGTTAAAATACATTCATTTGAAGCATTAGTCATCGCTTCATCTATATTAGTATCTTTTAACATATTTGCATGAGAATGTGTATTTATTAAATATGGCTTCATCATAGTTATAATTATAACACAGCCAGAATTTCTTGCCCCGTTTTCATTTTTTTTATATAATAAAATCATGAAAGAAAATAATTTAACAATATCTATTGCGCACATGTATCCCAAATTACTAAATCTGAATGGAGATATCGGCAACATTATCACCCTTCAAAACCGTTGCCTGTGGCGCGGAATCAATGTGGAATTTGAAGAAATAAATATTGGTGACAAAATAAAAAATCATGACATCTATTTTATTGGTAGTGGACAGGATAAACAACAAAAAGATGTCGCAAATGAACTATTAAAAAATAAAGCCGAATTTCGTGCTCAACAAAAGGATGGAGCAGTATTTTTGGGTATTTGTGGAGGATATCAACTTCTTGGCAACTACTACAAACTTGAAAACGACATCGAAATTAAATGCTTATCACTACTTGATACATATAGCATCAACAATACAAAGCGTTTTACCGGTAATGTAACAGTTGAGACAGATTTCCTAACACCAAATCAACTTGTTGGTTTTGAAAATCATAACAGTATTACCTATATACAAGGAGAAACAAAACCCCTTGCAAAAATAATTATCGGCAATGGTAACAACGGCAGAGATTTAACAGAAGGTGCTCGTTACAAAAATATTTTCGGAACAAATTTACATGGGCCTTTATTGCCTAAAAACGTACATTTTGCAGATTATCTAATCGAATTAGCTTTGGAAAAACGTTATGGTGAAAAAATTAAACTTTCAAAGCTTGATGATAAATTTGAACAAATGACGCATAATATGTTAGTAAATAAAGAATATTAATAACAAGCGGGCGGTTGAATTTTCAACCGCCCGCTTGTATGTTTTAAAATTATTCTTGCGAAGTTTCCTCTTCCTGTATAGTTGTTTGTTCATGTATAGATAATGCTATACGCTTATCTGCCGGATTAAACTTCAAGATATAAGTGCTAATTTTGTCGCCGACTTTTAAAATATCTTTTGATTCATTTTGATAGTCAACAACTTCATTATGAGGTAATAAAGCTTCAACACCAGGGAACACTTCAATAAAAGCACCAAAGTGTTTTAAACGAGTAACTGTACCCTCAACTTTGTCACCCTCTTTTACTTTGTCAGCAGCTTCAATCCAAGGATCAGGCTCTAAGTTTTTCAAACTTAAAGAAACTCTTTGTTTACCATGATCAACCGAAATTACCTCTACATCAATTGTATCACCAACTTTTAGAATATCGGTCGGATGATCAATCCAACGCCAAGAAAGTTGAGATAATGGTAATAAGCCATCAAGTCCACCTAAATCAATAAACGCGCCAAAATCAGTAATTCTGACGACTTCACCTTTTACAACTTGACCGGCTTCAATTTGAGAGAATATATTTTTTCTTGCCTCTTCAGCTGTATCTTCATAAACCTTTTTGTTAGATAAAATAAAGTTATTTTGCTGAACGTCTAATGTTAAAATTTTAAGCTCTAATTTTGAACCAACTTCAATTTCAGCCTCTCTTGTACGTAATTGGGAAGAAGGGACGAATCCACGAACGCCTGAAACTTCAACCAATACCCCACCCTTAACAACATTAAGGACTGTTGCTAAAATTGTTTCATCAGCTTCTTTTGCTTTTTCAAGTTCTTTCCAAGCATAAGCAAAATCAACTTTTTTCTTAGATAGTAAAAATTTGCCTTCATCGTCTTCTTCCCTGATAATCAAGAATTCGCCTTCTTGTCCTTTTTCGTATTTAGCTTCAGGATTTTCACCTTTATCAACAGCCTCATAAGTAGGTATAACCGCAGTAGTTTTAGCTCCTATATCAACTAAAACACCTTGACTATCAAAGCCACAAATGATGCCTTTTACTAAATCACCTTTTTGAAACTTATAATCATATTTTTCTAATAAAGCTTCAAAATCAAGATCCATTTCCTTTTTTGTTGCCATTTTTAACTCCATTGTCTAATAATAGACACTACCATATAAACATGTGAATATACTATCAGATTTTGGCAAAAATGTAAAGGTTTGTAACTTTTGCTTAATATTTACACACAAAAAGAGGCTCTATGAGCCTCTTTTTAATAAACAAATATATTTACGATTTCAAAGAAGAAATCAAATCATTGATAGCATTTTCTTGAACTAAAATTTCACTAATTCGGTCTTTTGTTTGAGTTATCAATTCAATTGGAGCATTAGCAACAAATTTAGGATTGTTCACTCTACCTTCCAAAGATTTTCTTTCGCCTTGTAATTTAGCCAATTTCTTTTCTTGACGAGCTATTTCGGCGTTAAAATCGATAAGATTTTCTAAAGGTATAACAATTTTTGATGCTGAAACAACTGCTGTCGCTGATTTTTTTGCTACAGGAATTGAATCATCCGAATATGAAATATTTTCAACTTTTGACATGCGTTTAATGTAACTTTCAATCGCTTCAAAAATAGGCTTTTCCTCTTTTGTTGCACGAATTTCAATATCAAACAATAATGACATTGCGATATTAAAACTTTGTCTTACATTACGTAATGATTTAATTGTTTCAAAAACTAATTCCATTTCTTTAGCTTCTGTCGGATAAGCCATGGATTCTTGATAAATAGGATAATCTGCCAACATAATAGCTTTGAATTTAGTTTCTTTAGGTATTAACTGCCATACACGTTCTGTAATATGTGGCATGATTGGATGTAACAATCTCAATGACATATCAAGAACATAACGCAAAACTCTTTGAGTATTCAATTTAATAGAGTCATCCTGTAATTGAACTTTTGCGATTTCAACATACCAGTCACAATATGAATTCCAGAAGAAATCATATAGAATATGAGCAGTTTCGCCAATTCTATAATTCTCAATATTCGTATTAACTTCTTTTGCGACGTTATTTAATTTATCTAAAATCCACTTATCAGCAATAGTTAATTTAGACGCATCAATGTCATTATTATCAACACCATCAAGATTCATCAATACAAACCTTGATGCATTCCATATTTTATTTGCAAAATTTCTACCGTATTCAAAACGCTCATCACTAATTTTGATATCTTGTCCGCCATAGGTACAAAGTGATGTCATAGTAAATCTTAAAGCATCGCAACCATATTTATCGATAATTACAACAGGGTCAATCGTATTACCTTTTGATTTTGACATTTTTTGACCTTTTTCATCACGGATCAAACCATGAATATAAACGGTTGAAAACGGAGCTTTTCCGGTAAACTCAAGGCCCATAGTAATCATTCTTGCAACCCAGAAGAAAATAATATCAAAGCCGGTTACAAGAGTTGTTGTAGGGTAGAATTTTTTATAATCATCAGTTTCAGCGTTAGGGAATCCCATAGTACTAAATGGCCATAAACCTGAAGAAAACCAAGTATCAAGACAATCCGTATCTTGAGTATAATTTGCAGGATCAGGGTTTTCTTTTGCAACAACCATTTCTCCCGTTGTATTATGGTAATACGCAGGAATTTGATGCCCCCACCAAATTTGTCTTGAAATACACCAGTCTCTAATGTTTTCCATCCAACCTAAATAATTCTTTTCCCAGCGTTCAGGGATGAATTTTATACGACCATCTTTAACTGCTGCTATTGCTTCTTTTGCAAGAGGTTCCATTTTTACAAACCATTGTTCTGAAAGTAGTGGTTCAATTGTTGTATTACATCTTTGGCATTTACCAACATTATGTTCGTGTTCTTTCACTCTCAATAAAGAATGATTGTCCTCAAGCATTTTTATAATTTGTTTACGAGCTTCGTAACGATCAAGACCGTGCAAATTAGACGGAACTTCGCCACAAGCTTTCATTTTTCCTTCTCCATCGATAACCCAAATAGGTTTGAAATTATGACGTTTACCAACTTCAAAATCATTAGGGTCGTGAGCCGGCGTAATTTTAACCGCACCTGTACCAAAGGATTTGTCAACATAATCATCCGCAATAATTGGGATTTCACGGCCAGTTAGAGGTATAACTACAGTTTTACCAATTAATTCAGAATATTTATAATCTGTTGGGTTTACAGCGATAGCAACATCACCAAAAATAGTTTCAGGTCTTGTTGTTGCTACAATAATTGCGCCCGATTCACCTTTTAAAGGATAGGAGATTTCCCACAAATGTCCTTGTTCTGTTTCATATTCTGTTTCAACATCAGAAATAGCAGATTGACAACGAGGACACCAATTTACAATATAAGCACCTTTGTAGATTAACCCTTTTTCATAAAGCTTGACAAAAACTTCTTTAACAGCGTTAGAACAACCTTCATCAAAAGTAAATCTCTCTCTTGAGCGGTCAAAAGATGCACCTAAACGTTTCATTTGGTCTAAAATAGCGCCCTTATGTTCATTAGTCCATTGCCAAGTTCTTTCTAAGAATTTTTCACGACCTAAATCATGACGAGATAAACCTTCTTTAGCTATTTGACGTTCAACAACGGCTTGAGTAGCAAGACCGGCGTGATCTGTTCCGGGTATCCACAAAGCCTCATAACCACTCATTCTGTGGTATCTCACTAATATGTCTTGCAAAGTTTCATCTAAGGCATGACCCATGTGTAAAACTCCTGTTACATTAGGAGGAGGGATTACAATAGAATAAGGTTTTTTAGGTGATTTAGCATCAGCCTTAAACATTTCATTTTCTTCCCAAAACTTGTAAATAGCGGATTCCGTTTCATTCGCATTATAAACGGTAGGTAAATCATCAATTTTTGTTGCTAACATTTAATTATCCTCATTTTAATCTGTATAATATAAGAATAACACAAAATTTTAACAAAAATCAGGTTTGTAACAAAACATATCATTTATTGAAATGTCTACCAAAATGTAGTATAATAAAAGAATAGATTTAATCTTTGGATATGGAGTTTGAGTATGAATTTTTATAAAAAAGTACAGGCATATTCCTTAGCTGAAATTATGGTAGTTTTGCTTGTTCTTACAATAATTTTCGCAGCAACTGCACCATTTATCACTAAAAGACGTGTAGAAAATAAAAACAATAATATTGTTTGGAACCTTGGTGATGTTGCTAATTTTGATGCATACACATACGGTCGAGATAAAGATGACTCTGCACAGTTGTTTTTTGGTGTAACGCCTGTAACCGCAGATGAAATAAGATCATTATACTCACCATTATCCAAGCTTGTAATTCGCTCCGGCCCTGTAACCACTGATAATGAAGTTCAACGTCAAATACAATTCAGATACGGATATAGCGGATATGGGAAATTTGCCGGAACTTGGTTGATGGATGGCAGAAATGCGCTTTTAGGCGGTGAATATAACAGAATTGAAACAACTACAGCCCAAAATAATACCGCAATTGGATACAAATCGCTTAACGGTATCACTAGCGGGAGAGGTAATACCGCAGTTGGGGCTAATTCTCTCAGCACCTTAACTGATGCTCAAAATAACACTGCAATCGGAGCTAATGCAGGTGGGGCATCCGGTAACAACAATACCTTCATCGGTACAAATGCAGGAAAAGATAACGCCGGTGATAAAAACACTTTTATCGGTTATAATTCTGCTTCATCTGGCGCCACTGGTAAATATAATACTTTTATAGGCGCGAATAGCGGAGCGGCATTAACATCAGGTAATTCTAATCTGGCTGTAGGTCATAATGCATTAAAAAACATAACAATGGGTAATAATAATATCGCAATTGGTGCCGGAGCATTAGAAAACCTTGTAATAGGAGATAATAACGTTGCAATTGGTGCCGGAGCGTGTAAATACGTGTTGGGCTCAAATAAAACTTGTATCGGGGCTGGATCCGGTCCATATAATGAAATAACATTTTCGATAGAAGGAAAACAAGATAAAGATAAACATAACTATGCTTGGTTTTTAAATGCTTGGGAGGATGATGATGTTATTCCACGAACATATATAGGTTCCACTCCAATAAACTACGGTGGAGATGCTGTTTTAGAAATACATAATCCGGGAGAATATGGTTTAGGCGTTAAAGTACCTAACAGTCCCCCAAACACCTCCGGATCAACTTCCACCACCACTTATAACTTTCAGACTACAACGGTTATTAATGGTAATTTGATTGTAAACGGAGATATATTTTTTACATCAAGTAATTCTCTTCATAAAATGAAGCCGAATGTAGAGTTTGCCGGGACAGAAGTTTTTGGACCCGCGGGTGTTGCAGCCGCATATCCCACTGATGTATTTTCTGATAGGCGTTTAAAAAATATTGGTACAAAATTTAGTGTCGGACTAGAAGAATTATCAAAGATAAAAGTCTATAACTACACATTCAAAAACGATAAGAACAAAAAAACACACGTTGGTGTAATCGCTCAAGAATTGCAAAAAGTTTTTCCTACTGCTGTGTTTGTTGGCGAAGACGAATATTTACGTATCAGATGGGATGAAATGTTTTATGCTGCGATAAATGCAGTAAAAGAGTTAGACAAGAAAATTTCTGCAATTGCACATCGCATATTAAATGTTGAAGCTCAAATATCTCAATTGGAAGAAGAAAATATTGTCTTACAAACTCAAGTTGATCAACTTTCTCAGCGAATTAACAAACTGAAATCAAAATAAGTTTGTAAATAAAAGTTTAGGGTAAAAAAGGCGTTTTATAAATAATACGCTTTTTTTATTAACTTTTATTATGAATAAACTACTGATTATTTGATTTATAAAAGTCTTTGCACTAAACTATAAATCAAATGGAGTGCCGGGTTGGAATTAAAAGACTTACCGGCAAAGAAAATAAATTAAGGAGAAAAAGAAATGACACCAAGAAACTTTTTGTTCACTTCTGAATCAGTAACAGAAGGACACCCCGACAAAGTTTGCGATCAGATTTCTGACGCGATTTTAGACGAATTTTTAACAAAAGACAGACAATCAAGAGTAGCTGCAGAAACAACAGTGACAACTGGTATGGCACTTGTTTGCGGTGAAATCACAGCAGATTGTTACGTTGATATTCCACAAGTTGTTAGAAACACTATTAAAAATATCGGATATGTTGGTTCGAATGCGGGTGGATTTGATGCAGATACTTGTGCCGTATTAACAAGTATTGATGAACAATCTACAGATATTGGTAACGGCGTTAATAAAGCATTTGAATCAAGAGAAAATAATGCTGCAACATCAAGTACAGAGACTGAAGAATTAGGGGCAGGCGACCAAGGGATTATGTTCGGTTATGCTTGTAACGAAACACCTGAACTTATGCCACTTCCAATAAGCTTGGCTCACAAATTATCATACAGATTAACTCAAATTAGAAAACAAGGTTTTGTTGACTATTTAAGACCTGACGGAAAATCACAAGTTACAGTTGAATATGTTGATGGAAAACCTGCAAGAATTCATACAATTCTTTTATCAACACAACACAATCCATCAATCAATGGAGTTTCTGATAACCAAAAAGTTCAAGATATTATTAAAAACGACCTTAAACGCTTGGTAATTGATTATGTATTTTCTAATGAAGAAATCAAACCAGATGCAAACACTATCATATTAATCAATCCATCAGGAAGATTTGTAATTGGTGGTCCACAAGGCGATTCAGGCTTAACCGGTAGAAAAATCATTGTTGATACATACGGTGGTTATTCAAGACACGGTGGTGGAGCATTCTCAGGAAAAGATCCTACAAAAGTTGACAGATCAGCTGCTTACGCATCTCGTTATGTTGCAAAAAATATTGTTGCTGCAGGATTGGCAGACAAATGTGAAATCGAATTAGCTTATGCTATCGGTGTTGCAGAACCTCTATCAATTTTTGTTGATACATTTGGTACAGGTAAAATTTCTGATGATGAGATTTCTAAATTGGTAGCTAAAAACTTTGATTTAAGACCGGCTGGAATTATTAATAAATTCGATTTAAGAAACTTACCTGCTAAAAACGGCGGTAAATTCTATCAATTATTAGCAGCATACGGTCACATGGGCAGAACAGATATCAATGTTCCTTGGGAACAAGTTGATAAGGCTGAATCTTTAAAAGAACAGGCTTTAGCAATAAGCTCTGCACTTGTATAATTTGATTAAATTATAGACAAGAAAGACCCTTGATAATTCAAGGGTCTTTTTACATGAAAAAAAGTTTCACCTTCCCCATCCGGGGCAGGGAACAATGATGTCACCCCTTCCTAACCTTCCCCATCAGGGGAAGGGAACAAACTCAAATCACCCCTTCCGGCTCCGCCACCTTCCCCATCCGGGGCAGGATCAATGATGTCACCCCGCCTTAACCACAATCCGGAGAGAGAACTTTCCAAAGTTACCCTACCATCAAAAGATCGGAGAAGTGAGGTTTATTCAAGCCCGGATAATTCGCGATCAAGTTCATCTAATTTTGCATTTAATTTTTTATTTGAAGATTTTAATGCATTCATACGTTGAGTGTCGTTAGCAATCTTTACAGACAACTTTTCAACCCTTGCATGAATTGTTTTTACTGAATTTATCAAAGCATAAAACATTTCATCCCAACGGATATGATAATAGCCTTTTTTATCCTTAATTACAGCTTTCGGAAACACTAATTTCAAATCCTGAGCAATAACACCAACGTGCGGAGTTTTATTTTTATCTTTTTTAAACGTATAATTATAAATATTCAAACGCTTTAACTCATCCAAACCGCCACTATACTTTTCTCCGATATTTTTCAAACGAGAATCTGAGGTTAAATCAGGACAACAAGATGTAACACCATTATAATGCGCTCGGTTATAATCAATCTCTAGTCTACCGTAAGAATCCTCATCTATATTACCAAAAACCGAAGGAAGTCCATTAAAGTCAGGCTGATTAACTAATGTAACGTTAACACCTGTTGATTCATCTTTATATATACCACCAATACCAGTCTTAGATGTCCAATCGTATGATTTTGATGCACCATTATTTGTGTTATAGGTATAAGAAGTATTAACAGAATTAGGAAAAGTCGGCTGATCAGCATCTTGTACAAAAGAATGTGTACAAATACAGTTCTCACGCACAATATTATAATCTAATCCCCCATCAATCATAGTTATATTAGTTCTTTTTGCGCCATCTAGCCCAACAAAGATAGTCTTACCCGCCGAAGTCATCATAGTATATGCAACAAGCCCTTTTGGTACCCGATAATTGTCTCTAACAATCCTCTCAACTGTTGATTGGCGATAAATAGGGGTTTCAAGATATGTTTGACCACGAACAATTAAATTCCCGTTTATTACAACAGATTCATTACCCATATTACCACCTATAGGTTTTGAGTTATAATTATAGTTAGGCACATTATGCACCTCAAGAACAGCCATAGGGCCACCGGCACCTGTATTTTTAGGTTTAGAACCTATATATACACGCTCGACGACATCATCTTTAAACAATGGGAGCAAAGGATTACCACCAGTACCGGAACCGGAACCAATACAAGTTTTATTAGCTGCACTACCTTGCAATAAGTTACATGCATTAGAGCCTATTGAAGTATTATACCTACCACTACTGAGATTTATCATTGAGCTATATCCAACCGCAGTATTTGAAGAACCTTTAGTTAAATTTCTCAAAGTATCTTTTCCAACGGCTGTATTAAAATTACCTTCAGTAATAGCATAAAGAGCAGCCGCACCCACAGCAGTATTTTTAGAGGCTTTACTTTCGGCATAGCCTGTTTTTGAGCCTATATATACATTTTCTTCAGCTCTTTTACCATCTGCATCTGCCTCACCCTTAATCTTAAAGCCGGCTTGAAACCCTACTAACGTATTATTATTAGCAATAGTTAAAGATTTACCAGCATCAACACCGACTGCTGTATTTCCGGATTCTTTAGTTAATTCAGATAGAGCATTTGTACCAAGCGCAGTATTATACTGACCTTTAGTTAATTTATTCAATGCACCAACACCATAAGCGGTATTTGCATAAGCCTTCTCAGGAACATAAGTAGAAGATGCAATATCAGAAACCTTATCAAGCTCCAATTTCTTATAATCAGAGCCAAGTAATAAATTTTGATTTCCTGCAAATAAACTTGCAACTTTTTGACCACGTTCATTACCATCACGATATCTGAAACTAATATGGTTTTGTCTGTCATTATTTTTTAAAGAATCCGTAGCCCTTATAACCAGTTTTGAATAAAGATTATTTACAGCATCAGTATGGACATCTTCAACTTTCGGCGTTATACCAATAAATGCTTGCGCCGGCTCAGATCGATCAATTGCGTTATCAAAATAAGCATTTCGTTCTTCATCAGCGGTAACAAAAGACCAAACATCATCTTTTGATACATTTACTCGTCTTTTTGTCATAACAGGAGCAAACGCAGCCATCAATACTGATACCGTTAATAATAAAATCATCACTTCTGCCATTGTAAAAGCATTATATTTATTATATTTCATAGTTTACTCCGTTAATTATTTTCTAATTTTTCTAATCGTTTATTTAACTTGTCGATACGTTTTTGTACTAACTTTTGCTCACTTGCAAGACTTTCTGCATCCTGTTCCAAGTTATCAATTTGTCTTGTGAAGTTAGCTAACTTAACTCCTAATTCTTTTATAGAATTTATCAATGCGAAAAACATTTCATCCCAACGAATACGCAAATATCCATCTTTGCCTTCTGAAACAGAATTTGTGAAATATTTTTGTAAATCTTGAGCAATTACACCAACTTGAGCTCGTTTTGTTTTATCAGACTTGAATGTATAATGATACGGTACAACCTGCAAAAGCTTTTGTATAGAATCTGTATTTTCAGAATCAATATCTTTTAACCTTAAATCAGAAAAGTTTAAATTTGGGCAACCATCAGCTCCAGTGGGATAATAACCGGGACCTAAAACACTACAGGAATCTTCCCCATCTTCACCCTTTGTACTCATCGCAGAAAAAGTGTCAAAATCACTTATACGATAATAATTCTCATACGGACCCATCGTAGGTTTCCCAAAGGTAAAATAATTGTCCTGATACATGTTATCCTTAAAATGTAAAAAATATGTATTATTGGTACCTTCATTAAACACACTGCTGAGATTTAGGTTTAGAAATTCCCCAATAATCTCGCTTCCCAAAGTCGGACTCTCACCTCTATCACTAGGATCAAAGTATGCTAACTCAAAACCACTGCCAGAATTAGTAGGGAAAGAACTAGTATTTATCCCAACATAATGGTGGGGGGCAAGTTGACCAGAAGAATTTCGATAATAAAAATTCCCGCGTACAACCAAATGAGAATTCATTACAACAGTAGGCGCAGAAACACCCTCTCCATTATAAACCTCTAACGCAGCAATACCAACACCGGTTCTCGACGGACCTCCAATATAAATTTGCTCCTCAACATTGCGACCGCCACCGCCACCGGAATCTTTATCGCTTGCAGTTTCCGCACCTATACAAGTCACAACATTAGAATTACCGCTTAGGTTTATCGCGTTACAAGCGTTATTTCCTGCTGCCGTTAATTTATTAACCCCGGTAGCTAATAAGGAAGGATCATTTAAAGTATTATAACCTAAAATAGTATTTTCATACATTAATTTAGCACCTTCAGGTGAACCAAACTTATAAAATGGTGAACCTAATATAACACTTCTATAATACTGAGAAAATTGTACATTGCTTGTTGCAACATCAGCCCCAACCAAAACACTTAAAAGAGCACTATGTCCATCATAGTTCATAATATTTGAGCCAACAATAACATTTTGACTTGCATATCGTAAATTACCCGAATTAGCCCCAACAATAACATCATGCTCAGCTCCGTCAGGAACATCATTTGCTGCAATTTTTTGCCCTGCATTAGCACCTACCGCAACTGTAAATTCATCCAAACCCTTATCACCGGAACCCAGTGCATTAGCACCTATTGCAATAGTATCATGCGTGCTTGAATGACTTTTAGCAGATGCACCAACACCTGCAGAAGTATACCTCTTAAGTTTAGCTGAAGGTTTGGAGCCCATATACATTGAGTTTTCATCATCAACAGCAAAAATGCCGGTCGGAACTCCTCCTCCAACATTACCATATCGGAATTGTATGTGGTTTTGATCCTTATTTGCCATTATCACAACTTTTGAAGATGGGTTAGATTTTTCAGAGGCAGGCAGTTTAGAAGGTTGAATACCAATATAAGCTGTGGACGATAGATGCTTAACTCCGGAATCATAATAGGCATCTTCTTTACCGTTTACATAATACCAAACCGAATCGGTAGTCGGCGCTGATGTTGCATGGCGTTTAGTAAACACAGGCGCCATTGCTGCCATCAAAATCGACAATATCACCATAACTATCATTAACTCAGTTAATGAAAATGCTCGCTTATATATATATGAATTCATCCTCAACCAACTCCAAATTGCCTAAGTATACAATTTTATATAATTATTATAACATTTTTCAGATATTATTTCAACAACAAAACTCAAATTAATAAACAAGTGTAAAACATCTTCTTTATAAAGATTTTGTTCGGAATTACAAAACTTTACATAGCATTATATTTGACGTGATAAAATAAAACTATGTCAACAACTAAAATAAAATGGATAATATGCATACTAATAATTCTCGGGAATTTCTTGGGAATGTTAGACTCAAGCTCTGTCAATTTGGCGCTCTACCAAATCGCCGAAAGTCTTAATATTACACTCAGCCAAGTTCAATGGGTTGTTATTGCATATATGCTTGTATTGACAGTTTTTCTGCCATTTTTTGGAAAACTTGGTGATATCTTACCGAAAAACAAATTATACGGTTATGGATTTTTGATTTTTGCACTCGGCGCTTTATTAAATTCAACTTCATCTAATTTATACACATTATTAACTTACAGATGTATAGAAGCCTTAGGCGCATCCGTTATGATGGCAAACGGACCCAGCACAATAGCAACATTATTTAAAGGCGAACAAAGAGGGAAAGCTCTTGGAATAAATGGGTGTTTAGTTGCAGTCGGCGGATTATTAGGGCCGGCAATCGGAGGACTACTAATTAACGCTTTTGGTTGGCGAACAGTATTTTTACCGGGTGTTCCCATTGCTTTAATTGCATCAATAGCATCATTTAAATTATTACCTTCATATAAAACGCAAAAATTTGATTTTAAATTCGACTACAAGGGATTTATATATTTTACAATCGGATTGTTCGCACTGCTTTTGGCAATTTCTCAAGGCCACCAATGGGGTTGGAAATCTTTACAAATAATATCTTTGGGCATAATTACATTAATCTTTGGCGCATTATTTTACTTAAGAGACAGAAAAATCAATTATCCGCTTATAAATTTTGATATGTTTAAAATAAAAACATTTACCTTTGGAAATATTGCCGTTATGATGGCATATATGTGCATGTTTACAAACGCCATTTTATTACCATTCTACCTTCAAGAAATCCTAAAATTTAACGCGTTTATAACAGGTCTATTAATCCTGCCTTATGCAATAGCATCATCAACAATCGCACCTTTTGCCGGAGGATATTCAGGCAAGCACGGAAGCCATATCCTAACAAAAATCGGACCCTGCATTTATATACTCGCACTTTTAATATTTATAACTTTTAATAAAACCACTCCTATTTGGTTAATAATTACAGCCTCATTTCTTATGGGAGTAGGAAACGGATTATTTCAATCCCCATCTAATAATGCAATTATCACATCCGTCCCAAAAGATGAACTCGGCGTAGCCAGCGGAATTCTTGCGCTATCAAGAAACTTGGGAAATATCCTAGGGGTTGCAATCACCATAACGTTGTTTGACCATTTTAAAACCCACCTATTAAGCAACGGTATTATATACGAAACCGCATTCTTATCAGCATTTCACAAAACCATGTATTTTGGCATTTGCTTCGGAACAATTTGTTTAATCTGCGCATCTATTGCTTATAATAAGCAACTTAAATAATATAGCAAAAATTATTTTTACAAGTTTTATAATAAATGTAATACAGCATAAGAGGTTAAAGACTAGTAATGAATATAAATAACAATATTAAAACTTTAGTAAAAAATTTTGATATTTATGTAAACAATATTGAAAAAAATGCAAAAAGACATTCTAAAATAAACGATAAAGATTTTAGATATAAAGTTCAAGAATTTGGCGATAGTTTCACAAATTCTAACGAGTTACCAAAATTCAACAAAACAGCTCAAAAATTTGCAGAAAAATTAGTGAGTTTAAACAATGACAAACTCGCAGGTATTATATACAGTACTTTGATAAAATTAAACAGAGGAAAAGATGCTCAATTTGTTGAAGAAGTCGCAACAAAAGCTCTAGCCATTGCAAAAAGGAAAAATGATATAGTCCATATCGCAGCCCGAACAAATGACCTTAAAGAAATATATAAATTAAGTGAATATGGTAGTGACAGACATCTAAAAATTTTACAAGAAGAAAAACGAGCTTTGAAAAATATCTGCGACAATTACCCGAGTGCAAAAAATCGATTTGAAACAATATCCAGACAAATGCAACCTATCGAAAGATATGAAGAAATGCTTGCAGCAATAAGATTTGAAGTTGCAGAAGTACTAATAAAAAGAAATAGTGATCTACCTATTGCAAAACAAGAATTATTACTGGCAAAAGAAACCTATGATAAACTTCCTGAAGGGCATAACGCTATTAAAATTAGAAATATTTTAAAAAAAATAGGTTAAGATAAAATTCCACCTATTGAAAAATCAGAATATGTGTTTTAAAATAAAAGTGTAGCAAATACACTAAACAAACTTGAATGGCGGAAAATATGACAAATAATAATGAAAATATTAGAAATATAGCAATTATCGCTCACGTTGACCACGGTAAAACAACTTTGGTTGACTGCTTACTAAAACAAGCCGGAGCTTTTAGAGACAATCAACATATTGAAGAACGAGTCCTAGATAGTAACGATTTAGAAAGAGAAAGAGGTATTACAATCCTTTCTAAAAACATTTCTATTGATTATAACGGTACAAAAATCAACGTCGTAGACACCCCGGGCCACGCTGATTTTGGCGGAGAAGTTGAACGTGTTTTAGGCATGGTTGATGGAGCTTTATTAATCGTTGACGCTGCAGAAGGCCCAATGCCTCAAACAAGATTTGTTTTGTCTAAAGCCTTAGAATTGGGGCTTAGAATTATTGTAGTAATCAATAAAATCGACAAACCTGCAGCTGAACCGCTAACTGCACTAGACAAGGTTTTCGATCTTTTCACTGAATTAACTGACAGAGAAGATTTAATTGATTTCCCATTTATTTTTTCAAGTAGTTTAAACGGATTTGCGATTAATGAGTTAGATGATGAGCGAAAAGATATGGTACCTCTTTTAGAAAGTATATTAAAAAACATTCAACCTCCAAAAGGGAACGCTAACGCTCCATTCCAATTCAGAGCAACAACACTTGATTATAATGAATACGTTGGCAGAATTGTAGTCGGAAGAATTGCAAACGGGAAAATTAATTCACAAGAACAAGTTTGTGTAATTCACGCGGACGGTTCACAAGAAAGAGGTAAAATCGTTAAATTATTCGGATTTAAGGATTTAGGCAGAGTTGAAATCGAATCCGCAAGTGCCGGTGATATTGTTGGTATTGCAGGTTTTGCTGATATTCAAATTGGAGAAACTATTTGCGACCCAACAAATACGCAAGCTCTTCCGCTAATAAAAGTTGATGAACCAACATTACAAATGAACTTTTCAGTGAATGACAGTCCATTTGCAGGGCAAGAAGGAAAATTTGTTACCTCTCGTCAAATCAGAAAACGTCTTTATAACGAATTAGAAAAAAATGTAAGTTTACGAGTTGAAGATACTGACTCTACAGATTGCTTTAAAGTCTCAGGTCGCGGAGAGTTACATTTAGGTATTCTAATTGAGACAATGCGCCGTGAAGGCTATGAGTTTGCAGTTTCAAAACCGGAAGTAATTTACAAAGACATAAACGGTGTGCACTCAGAACCTTATGAGAACTTGATTGTTGATGTTCCGGAAGAATATGCAGGAAGCGCAATTGAAAGGCTTTCCGGCAGAAAAGCCGAAATGAAAGATATGCAAAGTGCAAAGGGTCGTACAACATTAACATTCCACATCCCTGCTAGAGGATTAATCGGGTTTAGAAGTGAATTTATACGTATGACTAGAGGTGAAGGTATTATGTACCACACATTCTTAGAATACAGACCATACGCCGGAGATATACCTCGTCAAAGAAGCGGCTCTATTATTGCGCACGAACAAGGTGAAGCTATCCCTTATGCTTTAGCACAATACGAAGACAGAGGAGTATTTTTCATAACCCCGAAAACCAAAGTTTATAGAGGTATGATTATTGGCGAATGCAATAGACCTCAAGATATTACCGTTAACATCTGTAAAACTAAAAAACTTACAAATATGAGAAGCTCTACCGCTGATGTTATGGTAACATTACAAGCTCCGAGAATTTTATCACTGGAAGAAGCTATGGAATATCTTGGAGACGATGAACTGGTAGAAATAACCCCGGAAAATGTAAGGCTAAGAAAAGCCGACTTGAACAAAAAGATATACAACTAAAAAAGAGCCTCATTAGAGGCTCTTTTTAATAAATAAATTATTCAATAAATTTACCTTCGAACAAATCCATAACCATGTTCACATCATCTGTATGATAAGCCGCATCAGCCTTACCATATTTTTTTACGGACTGTTGGGCAGAAACATCTTCAGCCGTATTATTACCGTCCGAAGTTTCATATTCTACTTCATCTCGTATTTGTATAGCTTCGACGACATCCTCTTTATTTATTTCTTGCGTTTTAGGTTTGAATGTTTTTGAAGTCGCAAGGGCAGGCTTATCATCATCATCTGAACCGGCAAATTCTTTTCTAATAGCATCATCACCTGACTCAGGAGCCCTTACAATAACCTTTTTAACAGAACCAAAAACTATATTTGCAGCATCAACTATACATGAATGTTTTGAACCGTCTTGCGCAAACTGCTTTAACCAACTTGGATTTTTAATTGTAATTATAACTTCATCAGCAGATAATTTAACAGGTACAGCCTGCTGTTTTAAAATTGCACGAGAAGGAAAACTTGAAACACTTTCTAATAACTTTACCCAAGTAGCCTTTAATGCATTTGGCGGAGCGGATTTCGACATTGGAACAGACTCCGATAAAACCTCTTCTTCGGTCGGAGCAGCCACAGATTGAGAAACTACCACAGGCACGTCTTGTTTAATTTCAGCTTTTATTGGTTTCATTATTTCAGGTTTCTTAACCGGCGAAGGTGGCGTATTATACGGAGAAGGATTTACAAATTTTACACCATCTCCGGATTCTAATGCCGACAATCGTCTGTGCAAATCCTCCAATTTTGTATTTTCTGTTAAATTAGACATATCTAAAATCGCGACATCTAACCATAATTTTGGATTAGCTGTCAATTTTAATTCTTTTATATAAGAAGAACATTTTTCAATTAGAGAAACTAGCTGATGAGTTTCCACATCTTGTAAGCTGGTTGATAAGATTTGAGCTTGCGAATTATTCAATTGGACAACAACATTACTTACATTTGCCCCTACAGATTTTAAAATTAAAGCATTACGCAAATATTCCAAGAAATTAGACAATATTTGTACAGGCTCATTACCTTGATTATAAATATTATTCAAAATTTCTAAAGATTTATTTTGATCAGATTGAGCAATTGCTTTAAATAACTCCGTTAAAGAATCAAACGAAAGACGTCCTAAAAGGCTATTAATATCATCTACCGAAATTGCTTCTTTTTCTGAATTCAAAACACTAAGTTGATCCAGTAATGCGATACTGTCACGCATTCCGCCTGCAGAATTTTGCGCAATATAAGATAATGCATCGTCTGTAATATTTATATTTTCACAATCAGAAATATATCTTAAATGATTGGAAATATCATCAGTTGTAATACGTTTAAAATCAAAACGTTGACAACGACTTTTTATAGTATCCAAAACTTTATGAACTTCTGTTGTTGCAAGAATAAAAATCACATTTTTAGGAGGCTCTTCAAGCGTTTTTAACAAAGCATTGAAAGCTTGATTAGTTAACATGTGAACCTCATCTATAATATAGATTTTATAACGACTTTGAACAGGTGCCAAAGCTACTTTTTGTATAATTTCATCTGCATCATTTACTGAACGATTACTTGCAGCATCAATTTCAATAACATCTATAGGAATTGAATTTGTAATATTTTTACAGTTTTCACAACTATTACAAGGAGTAACGGTCGGACCTGATTCACAATTTAAAGATTTTGCAAAAATCCGCGCGGTCGAAGTTTTACCGGTACCTCTTGGCCCCGTAAAAAGATAGGCATGCGAAATCCTATCCATTTGAATAGCATTAGCCAAAGCCTTTTTAATATGTTCTTGACCTACAATTTGTTCAATCGCTTGCGGACGATATTTTCGATATAATGGTACGTAATTTGAATTCATGATAATATAATTATAACAAATAATACTAAAAAAGGATAATTTATGAACTTAATTAAACCAAAAAAATTACAAAAGGGTGACACCATTGCTATAATCGCAACTTCAGGCGATGTTGACATAAAGAAAATTAACAAAGCTAAAACATATATCGAAAGTTTAGGCTACAAAGTTAAATTAGGTTCTAATATCAAAAAAAAAGAATTTTATTTGGCAGGAAATGATAAAGAACGCCTAAAAGACTTACATGAGGCTTTTTTAGACGATGAAGTCAAAGCTATAATTTGTGCCAGAGGCGGTTATGGTTCAATTAGAATAATAAATGATATAAATTATAAAATTATTAAAGATAATCCAAAAATAATTTGCGGCTATTCTGATATTTCAGCATTATTAACAATGATTACTAAAAATACAGGACTTGTAACTTTTTTAGGCCCAATGGCCCAGCCAGATTTTGGTGTTGATGAAATAGATAAATATACACTTAATTCATTACTAAACGCCCTTACAAAAGGCGACATAACAATAGAACCTATCACAAATAACACAGTCAATTCTAAAACATGTGAAGGAGTCTTGTTCGGCGGGAATTTAACAACTATCTGCTCACTTTGTGGTCAAGATTTTGTCCCTGACACTAATTTCATATTTATCGCAGAAGATTTAAACGAACCAACATACAAAATTGACAGATGTTTTACTCAATTATTCAATATAAATCAATTTAAAAATAACATCAGAGCAATCATTATTGGAGAATTTTTAGATATAGATAACAAAGAAGCATTTATTTACATGTTAGAAAATTTATCTAAAAAATATAATTTCCCGATATTTATGACATACCCAATATCACACAATAAAACAAAAGCAACAGTACCAATAGGCGCTGTTGCAAGGATAGAAAAAGAGACAATAAAAATAGCAAATTTTACGGCCTGATAATTAATACATCAGACTTAGCATTTTCTAATACACGCTTAGTTACAGAACTTATTAAAAACTTTGCAATATGAGTTCGATTTCTATAACCGCAAATGACAAGGTCTATGTCCTCTTTATCTACATAACTAATTATTTGAGTCGCCGGACTACCTTTTAAAACCATTTTTTTAGAAACAAATAGACCTTTATCAGTAAACATTTTTTCAAACTCATTCAACAGCAGCATCGCAGAATTTTCTTGTTTTTTATCAACATCTATAATCCAATCACTATTAACATTTCCTTCTAAAAACAAATAATCCGGGACTTCATAAACTGTAGATAACTGAATATCTTTATCATTAAAATTAAAAGTCTCCAAAGCTCGTTTTACGACAGAATAACTAATTTCAGCAGACTCAATTGTAAATAATAATTTACGCCTATAATTTCGCCCTTTAGATATATACACCGAATCATCAACGGATACAGCAACCTCCTGAGATACGGAACCTAACCATTTTTGTATGCCCTTTTTACCATGAGAACCTAACACTATATAATCATATTTATTACTCTGAGAGGCTTCTAAAACACAATCAACAGCAGCACCACACATTTTTATTTTTTTCCCGATATTTATACCGCTTTCAGATAAATATTTTTCAGAATAATCAAGTATCGAATCCGCTGAATTCGCACACTGCATCGCAAATTGACTATTTTCAACAGCAACATTATCCGGCAACATTGACCAATCAACCGCGCATAAAATATCTACAGTAAAATTATCAAACCAATGAGAAAAATTTTGGATTGCTGAATAACTTATTTTTGACCCATCTGTACAAAATAATACATTCATAAAAACTCCTTTTTGTACATAAATAAAATATGTTAAGGAAAATTACATTAGCTAGCCATATATAAATTTTTCTGTTATGATAAAGGTGTAAAATATGTATACATTTTGTTATTAGGATTTGTTATAGTGATGTCGACAGAAGAAAACGTTAAACTAAAAAAATACAAAGAACTTATCGAAATTATCGCGAAAGTCGAGTACCAAAAATTTTCACGTTCTCATTTAATTGAGTTACCGGAACTTATAAATATCGGCACTCACGCGTTATATATTTTATTTAAAACAAACAAACCAGAGGCATACAATAATACATACCTTTCTACAGCTATAAAATGGGCAATAAGAAACGAAGTAAGAAGAAGGTACAAATGGTATAGCCTTAAAAATAAAGTTGAAGATGAATTCGATGAAGAACAAGAAGTTGAAATTCGCGCAGAGGTCTATAAAAATATCTTGTCAATAGATGAACTTCAAGATGGCGAAGTGCCCGTACAAATCAAAGCCAAAGATAAAACACCAGAAGAAAGTGTTGAATTTGGAGAATTAAGAGAAGGCATATTAGAGGCAATAAAAAAACTTCCACCAAGAGAAAAAGAACTTATTGAATATAAATTTTTTAAAGAGAAAAAGTTGAGAGAAATTGCTGATGAATTCAATATCTCGCAATCGAGAATATCCAGAATTATTCAAACAGGATTAGACAGAGTAAAAAAAGACTTGGCAAAGCAGGGGATTATATAAAAAATGAAAATAATTTTTGAAAAAAGCAACGGTATTGACGGAATAAATCTTACAGATGAAAAAATAGATATTAACTTCATACCGCAATCATTTTTGCGTGAAGAAAAAATAGGATTACCACAGCTTAGTGAATTAGAAGTAATGCGACATTACAAAGAATTATCAGACCAAAACTTTTGCATCGAAGAAGGCTTCTACCCTCTTGGCTCGTGCACAATGAAATATAATCCAAAAGTAAACGAATTATTAGCATCCCTAGATGATTTTAATATTCACCCATTAAGCGAAGAAGATTTAGCACAAGGTGCACTAAAGTTGATGTATAATCTGCAAAATGCCTTGCTTGAAGTAACAGGCATGGATGCTATTACATTACAACCATCAGCCGGAGCTCACGGTGAAATGACAGGCATGATGATTATCAAAAAGTACTTTGATACCTTAGGAGAAAACAGAAAAAAAGTTATCATACCTGATTCGGCACACGGCACAAACCCGGCAAGTGCGAAAATGTGCGGATTTGATATCGTCGAAATCAAATCAAATGAAAAAGGACAAGTGGATATAGAAGCATTAAAAGCAGTACTCGATAATGATGTCGCTGCAATTATGATGACTAATCCTAATACTTTAGGGATTTTTGAAGAACAAGTTGAAGAAATCTCAAAAATAATGCACGATAATGGTTCATTATTGTATTATGACGGTGCTAATTTTAACGCGATTATGGGTTATACAAATCCAAAACTTATGGGATTTGATGTTGTTCATTTGAATTTACATAAAACATTTGCAACACCTCACGGTGGGGGCGGCCCGGGAGCCGGACCTGTAGGTGTGGTTGAAAAGTTAAAAGACTACTTACCAACTCCAACTATTGAATATGACAAACAAACAGATACCTATTACAGAAACTACAACATAAAACATTCTATAGGCAGTGTTAAAGATTTTTATGGAAATTTTAGCGTTCTTGTTAAAGCATACGCATACATATTGATGATGGGAAAAAATTTAAAACACGCATCAGAAAATGCTGTTTTAAACGCAAATTATCTAAAAGAAAAACTTAAAGGGCATTATGATTTACCTTACGATGAACCTTGTATGCACGAATTTGTATTATCAGGAGAAAAACAAAAACACGAAAGCGGTGTTTCAACTCTTAATATTGCAAAAGCGCTTATGGACGGAAATACACACCCGCCAACAGTATACTTCCCATTAATTGTTCACGAAGCTATAATGATTGAACCAACAGAATCAGAACAAAAAGAGCGTATGGATGAATTTGTAGATACAATGATTCAAATAGCAAAAGATGCAAAAGAAAATCCGGAAAAAGTTTTGAACGCTCCACATACAACGCCGGTTAAAAAAATTGATGAAGTAACAGCAGCAAGACATCCGGATTTAAAATACACAAACTAGGGATATTAAATATGAGTAATAAAAAAACACAAATAAAAAGAAAAGTATCATTTCCTCACATGGGAACAATCAGTTATGCTTGGGCGGCAGCACTAAGAGTAATCGGATGTGAACCACATGTTGAACCTTACACAAGTAAAAAAGCACTTTCTTTAGGTACTAAACATTCACCAGAAGCTATTTGCCTTCCTTATAAACTTATTTTAGGGAATTTTATAGAAGCTATTGAAGGCGGAACTGATTATGTTGCTATGATTACATCACCGGGATGTTGTCGATTAGGCGAATACGGCAAATGTATAGAAAACGCATTAAAAGATCTCGGCTACGAAGCTAAATACGTTGAAATGCAATTATATGACGGCATTCAGGGGATGTATGATTTCCTAAAAAAAGTCAGTGGAAAAAATGACCCAATCCTATTTGGACGAGCAATATTAATCGCAATACTTAAAGTTTTCGTTCTAGACAGATTAGAAGCGAGACTGGCTTATTACAGAGCTCGTGAAATAAAATTTGGGACTGCTGAAAAACATTACCACAAAGCTTTAAAAATCATTGATCAATACGACACAGTTTTAGGAATTAAAAAAGCCGAAAAACTTGTTATTGAAGAAATGAAAAAGGTTGAAATCAATAAAGACAAAGAAGTTTTACACGTTGATATCACCGGTGAAATATATGTTGTAAACGATGAATTTTCAAACCAAAGCATAGAAAAAGAACTTGGCAGAATGGGAGTACAAGTCAGAAGAAGTCTTACTGTAAGCAGCTTTTTGAAAGATGCAATTATACCAAAAGCATTCAGAAAAGGGGAAACCCACTTACAACGAGCTGACAGACTTGCAAAACCTTATTTAATGAGAGATATTGGCGGCGATGCACTAGAGTGTGTTTCAGACGTTGCTTATGCTAATGAAAGAGGAATTGATGGAATAATTCACATAAGTCCGTTCACTTGTATGCCTGAAATCATGTCTCAAAACATATTCCCTGCGATGAGAGAAAATTGCGAAATCCCAATATTACCACTAATTATGGACGAACAAACAGGTCGAGCTGGTTACATTACAAGAATAGAAGCTTTTGTTGATTTAATGAGACGTCGCAAACGAAAAAATAAAATGCAAGAAAAAATGTCTAAAAATGAAGAAAAAACAGAAATAACAAAATAAAATTTTTTGGAGATAATTTGTGCTTAAACTGTTTAAAGACAATTTAAAAACAACAAACGATTGCATAATATTGGCCACACCACTAATTATTTTTGTATCAATATTATGGTTTTACATCCAATATGCAATAAATGCAGTTGATAATAACGTAAAAATAATGCTTAGCATTGTTACTGCAACAGTTATGTTTGCAGGGTTTTTATCAGCGTGGTTGTACATGGTAAAAAAAACAATGGAATTATCAAAAAAAACATTCATTTTTGATATAGATAGAATTAAATCTCTATGGTATTTAACATCAACATTACCAAAAGGGATTGGTAGATTATTTATACCAATTCTTATCTCAACAATTTTATCAATTATAATCATCATAGGGATTTATTATATGGTTTCCAATTGGATAGAACTGCAATTTGGAACATTACAACTTAATCCGGATATTTTATATGCTTTATTAGCAGGCAACAAAGATTATTTATTAGAAGCAACAGAAAGCTTATCAATAAACGATATCTCAGCAATTTACTTGCTATATATAGTTTTAAACTTTTGTACAGCTTTATTCGCTTTTTTTACATTATTATGGATACCGGAAATCGTTTATAACCAACGAAATGCATTTAAAGCGCTTATATCTTCCTACAAAAAAATGATAATCGGGATGCCTGAAACTATTTTATTATTTTTCTATATACTAATGCTCACCTTATTTATGAAATATATTTGCCTGCTTACCCTAATCAATAATTATTTATATTTCTTAGTATTGATTATATTTTATTACTACATTGTTTATATTGTTGTGTTATTATTTTCATATTATGAACGAAACTTCACAGAAAACTAAACCCAAAGTATTTGCTATAGTCGGAGCAACGGCAAGTGGCAAAACAGCTTACGCTATTGAACTTGCAAAAAAGATAAATGGTGAAATCATTTCTGCAGACTCAAGATATGTATATAAAGGCTTCAATATCGGAACTGCAAAACCAACAATTGAAGAACAAGATGGAATTATTCATCATTTAATTGACATTGTAGAACCAGAATTTGAATATTCTGCAGGATTATATAAAAAAGATGCCTCAAAAAAAATCAATGAAGTAATTGCAAAAGGCAAAATACCAATTGTAGTTGGTGGAACCGGATTATATATCGATATTTTACTAAAGAATTTTGATTTACCCCAAATTGAAGCAAACCACCAGTTACGCAACACCTTAAAAGAACTATCAACAGAAGAATTATATGAAATCTTAAATAATTTAGACCCTGAGGCTAAAGAACAAATCAATCAAAACGACCGTAAAAAAATAATTCGAGCAATAGAAATTTTAAAAGAAATAAAAAGACCATTAAAGCAATGTCGAGGAATCAGTCAGAGTGAATATGATGTCGAATGGATTGGAAAAAACTTTGACCGTGAAATATTATATAAACGAATTGACGACCGAGTTGATATAATGATTGAACAAGGATTAATAGAAGAAACCAAACACCTATTAAATAAACACGGCAGAATACCAAACTTAATCAACACAATTGGTTACCGCGAAATTTTAACCTATATTGATGGAATAAGCACCTTAGATGAAAGCTTAGAATTATTAAAGAAAAACACAAGAAATTACGCAAAACGCCAACTTACTTGGTTTAGACGCAATGAAGATATAAAGTGGGATATTTTTCCGAAAAAACTAAAAAAATAATTACACTTTAACTTTTACAACAACCTTTTTAACCGTACTTATAGATTCAGATACAACTTGCGGAGCATGAGCTTCATGAGGATAAATCATCATAAAATTAGTACCATCTAAGGTTACAAAATCAGAACCACTCACTTCATCCGCAAAAAATACGATATCACGAGAGCTATTATATGGTTCAGCAACAGTTAAACCCTCAATACTTTTATAATAAATTTTTTCTTTACCCGACAAGAGGATTTGGATATCAATATAATTCTTATGGCCTTCAAAACGCGCATCTGACAGATTTTTTGTCATATAAGTTTCTACATTAGCATAATCCGCATTTTGCAAATCATGTCGTCCTAATTCAACATTATGCATTACCCTTGTGACAAATTCAATTACGTGAGTTGGAATATTTTTGTAATTTGAAATATTTTTTATTTTATCAATAATCATACAACACCTTCAATTATAAAGGGTGGAAACCACCCTCAATTCTAAAATACTTTAAGTTTACGTCTTAGAGAAATGAAACATTTGTAATAATTGCACGGATTATTTCCTTCATATAAATAACCATTACCTGAACCTATTGAAAGTTCTTCAACAGTACCATCAGACTTAAGATATTTAAATTTACCTCCATTAAATTTATTATCCAAATTTTTACAATATGGAGTATACGGCGGAATTTCACCTGCTGAACACAAAGCTCTTGCATAAGAAACACCACTAAACGCAATCATTTTTTTACGAGCAGAACCATCATCGGTTACGCTATAGTAATATACATCTGTTGGTAAGAACTTATCATTATTACCGCCCAAATAATAACCATTTGGATTATCATTAAGCTCAGCTCTTGCGCCATCTAGCGGATACCCGGGATAAACCTTTCCATTTGAAGAGATAAAAAACGGGTATACATCTTCCCAAAGAGTAGATGAACCTCTATCCCCATTTATATCCGCCAAAACTGTAAAACCACCAATTGCAAGATATCGTACATCTTTGTTAAAAGGTTTTTCAGCAGTTTCACTTTCTTGAATATCAGTTAAATTAGGTACGGCACAACAAGCTCTAGCATCACCCATACGAGTTGTTATGGTCTCATTATAAAACCCATAACAATTATTATCCTCACCATTTGAACAATAATAACCATCTGCGTTATTACATTCTGTTTCATCTGTCTTTTTTAAATTTACACACAAATTACGGGTATGATTAATAGAAAAATCAACACTGCTTGGCAATTCCGGCACATCAGAAAGCCCAGGTATAGAGGCAGATTTATCACCTAAAATCCATAATTTTACACCGTTTGATAAAATAACATTAGGAGGAATATCTTTAAATGCACCTTTTTTAGAATTTGTAGCAAATAAAGTCTGAGAAGAAGGCGATACAGGAGTTAAACCGTCATCACCTGTGACAACTTCAATCCCAGTGTCATCTGCAGCCCCTAAAATAGCCTCATAAACGTCTTTATAATAATGAATACCCTTTGAATCAATTTCTGTAAATGTATCACAAGACTCATTATCGGTACCAGATTTCACATTCCAATTCTCATAAATCAATTCACAGAATTTTTTAGCTTTTAGAATTGGCGGATTTTTTATACAAGACATGGTAGAACTATCCAGTTCATATCCTCTTGGACAAGAACTGGCCACACAATTTCCACTTTCTTTTTGATAAAACTGTAAACACTGACATTCCCCATCCTGAGCATTATAAACAGAATGATCCGGACAACACTCATTAGTGGTTGGATTGAAATCTGTTTTGCACCATTTAAAATCATACGTTCCAGCATTGGTTTGATAAGCATAACACTTAGCATCTGCAGATGGTGAAGATGAGGCAAAACAACAAACTCTCTCGTTATTAAAAGATAATGTATAACCCTCTTGGCAAACACAATCTTGTACAAAAGCTCCTGAACAAGAAGTGTCATCAGCATTTTCCATATTATAATAACCATAGCTATCAGTACAATAATCAGGACATTCATCAGCAGCTATAGCCTTTGGGAATAAACTTGAAAAAATATATTTTTCTGAACCAAATAATTTTTTTGTAAACGAATTTAAATGTTTTGAAAGTTTATTTTCTTTTATATTATTTGCCAAATAATTATCAGGTAAAAAAGAGGTATATATTGGAGACTCTTCTTTATCGCCCCAGACCGCAATTTGAGAAGCCATATTTTGTAAAGATCTAAATGTCATATAATAAGCGTATTCATCAATCTTTGTTAATTGACGCTTAATTATTGCGCCGGACAAAAATGTTACCATAGCTACTATAAAAAGAGCAATGACAATTTCTGCTAAAGTAAACCCGTGTTTTTTATTATAATTATGGTGCATAAATACCTCCAAGCCGTATATTAATAATCTAAGATAACTCTAACATAGCTTTTTCATATTCTTCTTTTTTAGGTGCCGTACCGTGCCACCCAGCATTATTCTCCATAAAACTAACACCTTTGCCCTTAATCGTATTAGCAATAATAGCAGTAGGTTTTGAACCTGATTTAGCAGCCTCTATTGCGCTATAAATAGCTTCAATATTATGACCGTCAATTTCAATAACATCCCAGTTAAAAGCTTCAATTTTTGCCTTCAAATTATCTAAAGGTTTTACATCTTCGGTAGAACCATCAATCTGCAAACGGTTACGATCAATTATTGCAATTAAATTATCCAAATTCCTGTGAGGAGCCTGCATGAAAGCCTCCCAAACGCTACCCTCTTGCAATTCACCATCACCCAAAAGTACAAAAACTTTCGCCGGATTTTTATCTAATTTCAAAGAAATAGCAATACCGCAACCTACAGACAAACCTTGCCCTAAAGAACCGGTTGCTACCTCAACTCCCGGACACCACAATGAAGGATGACCTTGAAGTCTGGTACCAAGTTTTCTGAATGATTTTAATTCATCTTTCGGAATAAACCCTAATTGCGCTAATACAGAATAATAAATCGGCGAAACATGCCCCTTAGATAAAACAAATCTATCTCGCTGTTGATAATCATCAGACAACTTGCCCCCAATTGAATGTTTCATACCTTTATGAAATAAAACAGTCATAATTTCGCACGAAGACAATGATCCACCAATATGCCCCGATTGCGCAAGATAAACCATTTCAATTATATTGCGTCGATTTTCTAAACATAAATCCTGTAATTCTTTTATTTCAATATCCGTAAGCATTTATTTATTCAGCACCCTTTCTTTTAAAACTTTAATAATAAACAATGGTAATGTTGGGAAAATCCTTTTAAATCGTTGAGGTTCCTTAATTGTTCGATATAACCATTCTAAGCCGAACTTTTGCCAAATTTTTGGAGCGCGCTTAACAGCACCTGCCCAAACATCAAAACTACCACCCAAGCCTATCATTGTAGCATTAGGCAAATATTGGTTTAAAGAATGTATGAAAAATTCTTGCTTTGGCGAACCTAAAGCAACTAAAACTAAATCCGGATGACATTTTTCAACATCTGACAAAATTTCATTATCATCAGAAAAATACCCGTTATGAGAATAAACAACATTCAACTCGGGAATTTCAACCTTAAGATTTTCTATAGCTTTATCAACAACTTCTTGCTTTGCTCCAATAAAAGCAACAGATTTACCTGATTCTGAAAATTTATTAAGCAAAGCCTTACCTAATTCAATACCCGGAATTCTCTTCACATTATGTCCAAGAATTTTCAACCCTATTTCAACCCCAATACCGTCAGCAACAACAAGCTCCGCATTTTTTATCACATTCGAAAAATCAACAGATTTTTGTGCATTAGCAATCATTTCAGGGTTAATTGTTACAATCTGACCACTATGAGAACAAGCATATTCTACAGCTTGTTCAAATGTAAAACTATCCACATCATAACTCAAGATTTTAACCAAGTCTCTATCCATAAGAATATTATACCATATTATGAATAATTATGCTATAATTTATATATGAGAAAGAGAGTTTTTAAAATATTATTTACATTATTTGCACTACTACTATCGTGCGACTTTGCAAAAGCGGTACATTTTGATGTTGTAGTTCTGCCAACAGATTTATATAACGTTTGTGATAATTACTTTTGCTTCCCGGAAGCCTCCGAAATCGCCGCTAATAATGTAATTTTTCAACTAAATTCGTACAAAAATATATCAGCACATCATCTTGATGAAGTTCGGAGCAAATTAAATCAAAATAATACATTGAAAGAACAAACGATTGCCATGCTTAAAGCCTATAGAAACTCCGAAAGAATTGATTATCGAGCATTAAATAATCTATCAAAAGAATTTAACGTAAAATCTATTTTAATAATTTCATCAAATGTGACAAATCCGGAAACGCAACTTAAACGACAGCTTTGGGACATTTTAGAATTAACAAGTGCCTTTAAAATATCTCATCCGTTCACATTGAACACTTCTGCCGTTCTAATTGATACCGTTAATAATACTGTCATGTTAAGCCACAAATACGCAAAAAACATATCCAACAACGAAGGATACTTCATCGCTAACAATCAAGCACAAGCATACTCTCAAGTTGAAAAAATCAAATTATATTACAAAGATAATGTTTCAAGAAATTTAGCACAAAATATAAAACTTAGATTTTTCCCAAAAGATGTAAGAACATTCACTCCTGCAAAATCACAGGAAAACAATATTCCGACCTTTGTACCTAATGCATTGGAAAAACTTACACAACCAACCTTAAGAAACCAAATGAATGGCATTAATTACGAAAATAGCGTAGACGATTTCATTTTCGAGTTTTAATCCAAACTGTTTTTGTCTGATTTTTATCATCTTGCAAACATTCAATTTTAACAGCTTGTTGAATAGTGTTATCTATTTTTTTACACGTATCAATAAGATCAACATAAACTATTGCCAAAAATATAAAAAATATAAATACAATAAAACTTTTTAACATAAACACATGCTAATAAATAAATTTGTAATTAAATTAGACTTAAGAATAATTTTCAAAAAATAAAAACAGCCCATTCAGGCTGTTTTTATGGTGCCGTTGGCCGGGGTCGAACCGGCACGAGGTTGCCCTCACAAGATTTTGAGTCTAGCACGTCTACCAATTCCATCACAACGGCTTATTTAATTTTCATAAGATAATAATAACAAAAAAATATTTTTTTTCAAGAACTTTTCAAAATAAGAATTAGCAATTTAAATTATCCTTTCTACGATTAAGAAACACATAAATTTCATTCATATAAAATTATTATGAAAAAAATATTTTATACATTACTCCTAACAATTCTCATGACAAACTCAGTATTTGGAGCCATATTTACAGGTGGGGTTACAAAAGTCGATCAACAAGAAAGTAACCGAGTAATTGACGCTCAAACAAACCAAGGAGTTGAGTTTGCTAAAATCTCAATTCCACAAAAAAACATCCGGACATATACTGACGCAAATGGTAACTTCACGCTGCCTAAAATCCAAATCAATCAACCGACAATATTAAGTGTAGAAAAGGAAGGATATAGACCATTCTCAGTAACAATTAACAACAATGAAAGCCTTAATACCCCAATGAAAATTACCATAGCAAAAAGCACACCTACTGATATTTCATTAGATTCTGAGATTATACATCTTGGTGACGACAGTTATTCAAAAAATTCCGCTAATGCGGCCGATTTTAGACTAAAATCAGCAGGCCCTTATTATTCAAAAGATTTTATAATGACAGACAATGCCAAAAAGAGCACGAACTATCTTATTATAGGTTCAATAGTCGGCTTGGATACAAAACTGGCTCGAACTATGGGACAAAATAAAATAAGGACAGCATATTCCAGTCCTGCACAAGTATTTTTCAACGGTAAAATTATCGGTCAATTACAAATAAATGGCGACGGTCAACGAATTAAAATCCCAAATCCACTTATTATACCAAACAAACGTAATCAAATAACAATAAAAACAGGACAAAATATGATGCCTGGGAATGGATTAGACTATGACGATATAGAAATTTTAAACCTGTCAATTTTAAGCGAATAAAAAAGCGAGGAGCCAAAAGGCTCCTCGCTTTTAGATTTATTAATAAATTCCTATCTTTTTAAGAAATCAGGAATTTCAATATTGGTGAAATTGTTTGATAATACTGATTTTGTTTGGTTATTGAACGCACCTGAGAAGAAATCTACAGCATTCATAGATTTAGCAGAATCAGAAGATTCTGATGAACCAAACATTGTCAATGAAGGTGTATTATTTTTCAATTCAAAACCTGTTGCAATAACAGTAATTTGGATTTCACCTTGAATACTTTCATTAACAGCAGTACCGATAATTACAGTTGCATCATCAAGAACAGCATCATGAATAATAGAAGCGGCATCACTGATTTCATGAATACCCATATCTGGACCGCCAGTAATATTAACAATTACACCTGATGCTCCTTGGATTGAAGACTCTAGTAATTGCGAATTAATAGCTTGTTGAGCAGCCTTAATAGCTCTACCTTCACCTTGAGCTCTACCAATACCCATTAAAGCAGAACCTGACGCTTGCATTACAGTCTTAACATCAGCAAAGTCAACGTTAATAATACCTGGTACAGTGATAATATCAGAAATACCTTGTACACCTCTTAACAATACTTCATCAACAATAATGAATGATTCTTGTAATGAAACTTGTCTGTCTACTACTTGTAACAATTTATCATTTGGAACAACAATAACAGCATCAACAGATTCTTTTAATTTTTCCAAACCATTTAATGCTTGGTTCTGTCTTTTTTTACCTTCCCAAGTAAAAGGCTTTGTTACAACTGCAATTGTTAAGATACCAAGTTGTTTTGCAATTTTAGCCACAACAGGAGCAGCACCGGTACCGGTTCCACCGCCCATACCTGCAGTGATAAATACCATATCAGCACCTTCTAATGCTTGGGTAATCTCTTGTTGAGCTTCCTCTGCAGCCTTTTCACCTACAGAAGGATCTCCGCCTGCACCTAAACCTTGTGTTGAAGATGATCCTAATTGAATTCTATTTTCAGTTTTTCCGTTAACTAAAACCTGTAAATCAGTATTCATTAACCAAAACTCAACACCTGATAATCCGGCTTGAATCATTCGGTTTACAGCGTTTCCGCCACCGCCACCTACACCAACAACTTTAATTTTTGTAGGGTTAGCACCCTGTCTTGAATTTTGATCATTTGATGAGTCATCTTTTCTTGCAAAGATATCTGAAACGATATTTTCCACTTTATTTACCTCATATTTGTAATAACTATTCCTAAAACATATAACTACTAATACTGTAATTATATCAATATAGTATTTTAAATAGAAAAAAAGTACAATAATTTTATTATAATTATGAACAAAATTTAATAAAAAAGAAACCCTTTAAATTTTTGCAGGAGAATAGCCCCATTGCAATTTATTCCGCAAAATTGAATAAAAATCATTATCTGCCAGTAAAGCCAAATTAGCACGATGTGTTGACTTTTTAATAACTAATGGCTCATTAAGTGAAAAAACAATCTGTCCATCTGCAGAAACTTTATACTCATTATTTTCACAAGGCAATATTGTAATTTCATCATTATCAGAAACTACAATTGGACGTGCAGAAAATGTATGCGGACAAATTGGTACAATAGTTATAGCATCAACATCAGGAGCCAAAATAGGACCTCCGGCTGCCATACCATAAGCTGTTGAGCCGGTAGGAGTAGAAATTATAATTCCATCAGCCATATATTCGCACACAAATTTACCATTGATTTTTAACGCAAAATGTGATGTTCTGGAGCTCAAATCACCTTTTATAACAAAATCATTTAAAGCATTATGATTATTAGCCTGCAACATCATTCGTTTTTCTATTTTGTAATTATCAGCAAAAATCGCCTCCATTGATTTTTCTAAATCTTCAAGAGATGACTGTGACAAAAACCCTAAACGACCCAAATTTATCCCAAAAATCGGGGTTTCAAATTCTGCAAAAAATCTGGCCGCCTTCAATATCGTACCATCACCACCGATAACAAAAGCAAAATCATAACCAGATTCAAGGTTATCTATATCTAAAACATCAAATCTAACCTGTTTTGAAATCAATAAAGATTTTAAAGATTCCAAAACCGTTGTTGAATTTTTCATTTGTGAATTATAACAAATTGCGTAAGATTTATTCATACGATTAGTTTATACCAAATATATGAATTTTGGCAAAATAAAACCTCAGATGTTATAAAATGTAATATAATAAATTTATGAAAAAAGGACATTATGTATATTTATTACTTACCGAACGAAACACCCTTTACTGTGGTTACACTGATAATGTAGAGAGACGATTTAACGCACATATTGAAGGTAAAGGTGCAAAATATACAAAAGCGAATAAACCAATCAGAATTGTTTTTCAAAAAGAATTTAACACAAAGTCCGAGGCCTTAAAAGAAGAATATAGAATTAAAAAATTATCTCGCAAAGAAAAATTGGAACTTATTGCAAATCCTGATTAGTTGAAAAATTATCAGCTTGTTCACGTAGTTTATTTAACTCAATATCATATTTTTCCATTTTTTTCATCTTCTTTTGTATTTTAGATTCAGATTTTTGAATATCTTTATTAAACTGATCAATTAAATATTGAGTATACACTTCCTGAACTTCTGCACTCTCCGTAGTCCCTGCTATCTCACGAAGTTTTTTATAATCACGATATTCCTGTTTATAATCGTCATTTATTTCACGAATAGCATCTTTATAATCTGTTTTTATAATTTCTTGAGCCTTTTTATAGTTAATCTTCCGTTGTTTAATGATATATTCAGATTCTTTTTTATCAATTTTTTCTTGAATTTGTGTAGATTCATAATCTTGGATACCTGCTTTTTCTATTTTAAACCCATTCATACTAACTTTGGGTTCATAATCTTTATCAAATGACAATAACCTAGACTGATTACCCTGCCAATCAACACTCCAAGTTCCAAGTGCAACTGCTCGCTCTCCGGTAAAAGCATAAGCTTGAACTATTACCCTATTTGGATCATTCAAATCAAAACCAATCGGAAAAATATCCCAACGTTTGCTATCCAAATCCATATTCATATATTCTTGCCAAAAATAAACAATAGCTACGCGAACCTCAGATAAATCATAGCTAACTTTATTTATAAAATCGTACACATAAATAATAGTTCGCCAAATTCCATCTTCACTACTACCCAGTTTTTCCTTAACCAACAACTTTGTACCGTCTATATTGAAATCCACAGGTGTTAAAGTTCTAAATACCGCATAATTATCAATCGCTTTATCAGTTGATAAAATAGGTTCCGGTAAACGTTTTGCAACATTTGCCTTGAGAATTTTGTTTAAATCAGTATCCCCTTTATCCAAAGGTATAACAAATAAATCGGTAGCAACAGATGCACTATCGGAGTAATAGTACACTGCTGGATAGACTAACATACTATAATCTGGAGAAACTATTCCCTGAGCATTAATTTGACGTAAATGGAACAGTTTTTTACCTAACTTTAATTCTACACTCCCAGCAGGATTGTTGTATTTTACTATACGATAAATAGGTTTTGGAATATATTTAAAATCTGATGGCGTTTGGACCTTTGGAATAACAAAATCAATATTAGAACGTTCCTTATACTCAGAAAGAGCTTCATATTGATCAACTGTCATATAACCTGAAGGGATTAGATTATCCAAGCGTTCTTCCATCCGTTCTTTTTCGTCTTCACGCATAACATTATATTGATACTTAATTTCTTCAGCCCTAGGATCCTTAGCTAACGGATTTCTAAATTTATCAAAAAAGGATGATTTTAATTTGGTTTCTTGAGCATAACCAAAACCGGCAAATACTATTAAACAAATTAATACCAATATCTTTTTCATAAAACAATTCCAACTAAATTAAACTAATCCGTCCTTCATAGCTGTCGCAACGGCTTTTGAACGAGTTTTTACATACAATTTTTGTAAAATATTATGAACATGCGTTTTTGTTGTGGCAATAGTAATAACTAATTTCTTAGAAATTTGCGGATTTTTCAATCCCTCTACCAGTAAAGCCAAAACTTCCATCTCGCGCTCGGTCAAACCATATAGATTTTTACCTTTTTGGTAATTAATACCGCCGGATTTTTCATCAACTTGGGAATTCTTACGAATGTTTGACAAAACAACACGAGCAATTGCAGGATCTAACCAGCCTACACCTTCACTAACAGCCATTATTGCTGAAATCGTTTGCTCAGATGTCGCACCCTTTGTTATATAACCATCAGCACCGGCTGCAAATGAATCTAAAATATCATCTTCATTATCACGAGATGTATTCATCAACACTTTAATTTCAGGCATTGAATTTTTAATTTTTCGAGTAGCTTCAATTCCATCAATAGACGGTAAACCAATATCCATAATTACCAGATCCGGTTTTAATTCTAAAGCTTGCTCAACACCTTCCAACCCATCAGAAGCCGTACCTAAAACTTCAATGGATTCATTATTTGAAAGAGCAAATGATAACCCCATCCTTGTCATATCATGATCTTCAATTATAGTAACTTTGATTACTTTTGACATCTTAACCACCTTTTATACTCTTGATTTTGCAACTACATTTGTTAGTAAGAATGAAAATTCACTACCCTTATTTACTTTACTTTCAACCCAAATTTTTCCACCATGAGCTTCAATAATTTGACGCGATAGATACAAACCTAAACCGGTACCGGTTGAACGTTTTTTACTTGTACCTTGAGAAAAACGCATGAATAAATGCGGAATATCTTCTTTTGGTATTCCATTACCATTATCGGCAACCGAGAATATCAAATCACCGGACTGAGCCTTAACATAAATATCTATGGTACCGCCTTTATTAGTGTAATTAAGGGCATTACCGCATAAATTTATTATTACCCTCTTAATTTCAGCCCTATCAGCATCAATTAACAAGTCATCCTCTAAATCACAAGTGAGATTAAATTTAATATCTTTTTTCTTCGAAAGAGGTTCCAACTCGTCATAACACTGAATAACTAAATCTTTTATACTAAATACTGTCTTACAAAGAGATAATTTACCGCTTTCAAATCTATAAACTTCCAACAAGGCATTTACAAGCCCTAACAGATCTTCATTGCTTTGCAACATAGTTGATAACAAAACTTTTTGTTGCTCACCCAAATCTCCTAATGAACCGTCAAGAAAGAACTTTAAAGTTTGAATTGCAGCCAACAACGGAGTGCGTAAATCATGAGTTAACGTCGCAATAAAATCATCCCTTAAACGTTCTGTTTCTTTTTGAACACTAAAGTTTCTTATTACACCGACAAATTTTTCCTCATCAGAATATTCGTTAGTTAAAGCCGCAAAATTTATCTCAACAGGTACAGCTTCACCATTTAGGGAATTTCTTATATATAAATCACGCAATAAAAACTCGGAATTATCGCATGATAATCCTAAAATCGCAGTTTTTACTGAAGATTTATTAGCTGAATTTAAGTTAGGATTATCAGTATATGCAACTTCTTGAATTTTCTTTTGACATATAGCCTCAGCGGACAAACCCATCATATTTTCGCAAGCCGGATTTACTTGCTCAATATTACCCTGAGAATCAATAATAATTATTCCATCAGCACAATAATTAATAATAGCAGACAATTTCATATTTGCTATTTTTAAATCTTTAGTTCTTTCTGCAACAATATTTTCTAAATCCTCGGAATATCTTTTTAATTCGGCTTTAGCATGTTCAAGTTCAGAAATTTTTTCTCGAAGTTTTGCCAATAAATTACTGCGTTCAATACCATTTTTAATATTCATGATTAAATCATCATTATCCCAAGGTTTTTCCAGATATTTGTAAACCCCAATTTCATTTATTGTTTTTATAGCATTTTCTTTATCCGCATAAGCCGTTAACAAAATCATACTTACTTCAGGGTACAACCTTTTAGCTTCACGTAAAAACTCCAGACCATTCATTTCAGGCATTAAAAAGTCAGAAATAATCAAATCCGGAGTTTCTAATTTTAAATATTCCAAAGCCTCTAAAGGATTGTTATAAATAATAACATCCTCAAAACCTTCAACTTTCATAAGAGTAGAAAAAGTTGAAGTCAACAATTTATCATCATCAACGTATAAAATCTTCCCTAAATTCATACTAATATAATAAAATATTTTGGATTAATAAACAAATTCATTACAAATCCGCAATATTCTACAATATTAGTAGATTAAAATCAATAAGATGGAGACTCATATTCTCGTTGTGATAATTCTTTGTCTATCAAATATAGCGCGGATTTTTCAGAACCAAAAGTTTTTAGTTTAGAAATAATTCGCAAAACAGCGGCTTCTTCTTCTATTTGTTCATTGAGATACCAATCAATGAAATTACGGGTTGCCAGATCACATTCACCTTCTGTCATATTAGCCACAGCATCTATTGCTGAAGTAATAGAACGTTCATGTTGATATATCTGTTCAAATACCTCTAAAGGGGAATTCATATCAAAATTCGGGGTAGAAATTTGTCCCAAGTGAATTTGAGAATTACGTCCCAATACATATTCAAATAAAATCATTCCATGATCAATTTCTTCTTTAGATTGAACTTTAGTCCAGTTAGAAAAACCGTACATACCAATTTCTGAAAAATAAGCAGACATCGACAAATATAAATAAGCGGAATAAAATTCCTTATTAATTTGTTCATTAAGAATATCTCTGATTTTATCACTTATCATAATCACTCCTTTCAAAATTACTTATTACCCTCCCACAATCCGTGAATATTACAATACGCACGAGCCTTTTCGATACCTAATTTGTCTTTCAATAACATAATCGGCAAATCTTGTGGTGAGTAGTACTGTAAATCTACATGATTTTTACCATCAGAAATCGTCTCGATAAATTGAATATAATGCTCATCTGACATCGGGTGTAAAGTTGAACCTATACGTACCTGTTCACCATTTTCATCAGTAGTTACAAATACCGGCACATGTTTTTCAGCATGTTCACTATCATTTGTATGCGCTTGTAACAATTCCATTTGCTGACCGCAACAAACTAATTCTCCGACTCCGGGCAAAATTACCTCTACCAAATTTCCACAAACATTACATTTGTATAAATCTAAACGTTCTGTCATTAAAAAGCTCTCCTTTCTAATTTAAGATAAGATTTCAAGACAAAAAAACATCAGAAAATATACTAATTTTTAAATTATACTTACTAACTAGCAATACTATCTATATCATAATTCATTATGATTAATTATCTGAATCAATTGTAGTTAAATTTTTTTCTTTCATCAACTGAGCCACTTTATTCTGCATAGAATCCTCTAATTGCCGAACAGAATTTTTTAATAATTTTGATTCCGAATCAAGAGAAAATGCCTTTAATTTTAATTGAGATATCTCATCAGCCAATTTTACTTTAGCAAGTAACACATCAAAAATATCGACTAACTTATTAACATTTTCCTCTTTTGTTCTGGTAAAACTATCAACAGTATAATTAACCTCCAATTTATCCACAATTTCTAAATCTGGATCAAGAAGCTGGAATACATCATTTGTTAATCGGCTTCGTGAAATAAATGAGTGGTTTAATGCATAATATTTCTCATTTTTGGTTTTTTGTTCAAAAGGAAGAATCAAATCTTTTTCATTAGGCATTCTTGTGTAAAATTCAGCACAAAAGGGTAATTTGCTATTAATTTTGTAAATATTCATATCTTCCTCAATCTAACTTCCAAGCAAAATCATACTAAAAAAAACAAGATTTGCAACTTGAAATAAGAGTTTGTTTAATGTAAAATACTAACCAAGCCGTGCTCCACGGGGTGTTGCGAACTCTCGACCCGAAGCAAACGCGGGGTGCAGAGCCTGTTGTGAGGGCTTTATAGGTACATTGAAATTTAATACAATCGTTGATAGTAACGTTTAGAATGGCGTAAACTTTCGAACCGTGTCAGGGAGGAAACTCAGCAGCACTAAGATAGACCTTACGGGTGTTCTAATTGTTAAAGGAGAAAGTATTAAGTAACAGTGTAGTTGTAAATTTCGATAGACAGTGGCACGGTTTTTATTTATTTTTTCGGACAGCTTGTAACCTTACCCCAAACCAAATCTTCAGGACAACGCAAGTAATCGAGATTTTTATTATTTAAAACCCAACCCGTACACATATCCTTATTATTACCTAAACAACCTCTTTCAAATGTATCATGCCAAACTTCATTATACCCACCCCCTTTAGGTAAAATTCCATCTGCAAAAATATTAAAGGAAAAGACATCTTCGCCTTTTTTATTTGGTTTTGATGGGCCGTTGATATCTACATTCAGAACCCCACAATATGTATAATGAGTAAAAACCTTACCCAATGAGGCTTCAGCAACAGTTGATCTACACTGTTGCCAACTATCGACACCCTCTCTGTTACTTATACGCCTTTGTATTTGTATAGACATACCATTTGCAACATTATAAGTGGGAACACTATGCCAATTAAACCCTCCTGATTTCATTACATCATTATACGCAGTATTTTTTTGAAATATTTTTAAATGCTTAGAAAGTTCTGCTTCAAAAAACTCACGACTATCATCTGCCCAAGTATTTAATGGACCATTGTCCACGGTTGTCATACGTACTGCATTATTTAAAATACTATACGCCTGCTGCAATTGAGTCACCGTTCGCTTTTCTTTCATTGAATATAACAAATTCGGTAACGTCATCGCCGCTACAATACCGATTACACCTAGTGTAATTAAGACTTCAGCCAAAGTAAAAGCCGCTTTTTTAACAAAAGAACTATCAAACCCTCTACTGTCACCGCGGGGGTAAATATTAGGCATCTTTCCGCCTCGTTCAACACTCGTCATTCTGAGGGCTTTAGCCCGAAGAATCTCATAAAATTTACTACATTGGAGAGTAGTCAAAAGCCTTGTTACAAGACTATTAGAGGTTACCCCCCCCCCCTAAACTGTTGCTATATCTGTATTTCATCATTCTCAACCCTCCATATTCTTATTATTTTATTATAACAAATTTTCCACCACATAACAAGAGGGGGGGGAATACTCTCCCCTCCCTGGATGGGGAGGGTTAGGGTGGGGTAATGTGAATGATAACGTCATTCTGAGGGGGGGGGTAAATGTTGCTACCAACCGTGGGTTAGTTTGGTCAACCAAGTATGTAAGTTGGGATTTCTATCCCAACATTTATTACCCTGTTGGGCTGAAAGCCCAACTTACTTTTTTATGGCAATAGTGGAATTTGGCAAGCAAAAATTTTATTCATGACTCTTAAAAAACATACGTTGCAAAAAGGGGAAAAATCTCATATAATAAGCATATTAAAATAGCTAGGTAAATCATGTTTGAAAAAGTTTTAATACTAAACGCGGATGGATTTGGATTGTCGAACGCAGAAAATCAAGCGATTTTGGAAGGGTACGTCAATGGTTTTTTAACATCTGCCAATATTTGCACAAACACAGACTCTTTTGAAAGTGCAGTGCACAACATTCTTCCTGACTGCGCAAATTTAAGCTTGGGAATTAATCTTAATATTTCGCAAGGCACCCCTTTAACCAATTGTAATTTACTCACAAATGAACATGGTAACTTTGACATGTCATTTATGAATATTTACCTAAACAGGAACAATGCGACACTGCTAGAACAAATTAAGGAAGAGTTCAAAGCTCAACTTGATAAGGCTCAACTTTCGGGTCTTAGATTATACCAAATCAGTACACTTGAACACATACACGTTATCCCGGAAATTTTTGAAATTGTATGCAAGCTGGCAAAAGAATACAATATTGATTATATAAGAACACACAATGAAGAACTCTATTTTGTTCCAAAATTCTTTAAACATCTAAATTTTCAGTACATGAAAAACCTAATAAATGTAGGTAAATTCAAATCATTTACAAACGAAAACCAGCGAACAGTTTACAAATACAACTTAAAAACTAACAACTACATAATCGGAATAGGTTATAACAAAATGATGGATATCGAAACTGTAGAACAAGGTTTGCAGATGATTGAAGAAAACGGAATTACAGAAATAGTAATCCACCCGAAAAAATACCAAAACATTATAAAAAATCTTCGTTCAAAAGAATTCGCAATTACACAAAACATGACACTGAAAGACTCTATAACCCGATTAGGTTTTGAAATAACAAACTATAAGAAACTATACGAATGAAAGAATTTATAACCGGAATAATTTTAATAATATTATTTAGTACTTTTTCACTATTTATTATAAACAGCGAAAATTCGAATTCTATTATGGAAATCTACACCCCAACAAAATTTGGGATTGACTTTAATAAAAATAATTCGGTTGATAACAATGAAATTTTTTGCATAGAAGGAATTGAATCTTTTTCTATGGAACCGAGTGAAGAGTTTTATGAATCTTTTGCAATAAAAAACGGACTTAATCATAAACAACTTATATCACTTGGTTACCTTGCCCAAGATTTCGCACAGAATACACTTAAAAACAAACGAGTACAAGTAAAAAAATCCGATAAAATATCGTCAGAATGCAGATATGGAGAAATCTATACAAATGGAATGAAATATTCAGAAATGCTTAAACATAGCGGTTTCGGGATAATTAACGGGGAAATCGGAGAACCAAAAAACTTTGAAAAGAATTTATTTTCGGCAAATAAACTTAATCTTGTTATTCTAAACCATAAATCAAATAAATATCATAAATTAGACTGCCCGTATGGAAAAATCGCACACGATACCGTATATATTCCTAAAAAACATCTGCCAAAACAAGCAAAGCAATGTAAATATTGTCATTTAGAAAAAAACAAAAAATTCCACGTTAAAAAAGAAACCCGTACTAAAATCCCACAAATTCCACAACCTCCGCTAGTCATTACAGATGATAATATAAAAATTATTTTTACTGACTACACAAAAAACCTAAAACCTCATACAAAATGCATAACAAATGTTTGCAGCGAATTATTAAGCCATATAAATAACGCAACCGAATCTATAGATATTGCAATATACGGCTATAGTGAAATCCCGGGAATCACGCAATCACTACAAAAAGCTAAAAATAGAGGTGTAAAAATAAGATTTATTTACGATAGTAAATTCGACCCCTCTGAAAACTATTACCCAAATAATCAAAAAATAATAGATTTGGCAACATCACACCGCTCTGATATTACAGACTCTAAAACTCAAAGTAACATGCTTATGCATAACAAATTTATTATTTTTGACAACAAAACAGTGTTTACAGGCTCAATGAACATTTCACCAACAGGTTTATCTGATTATGACGTTAATTCAATTGCAATAATCAAATCAGAACAAATTGCCAATATATATAAAAATGAATTTGAACAAATGCTAAATGGCAGATTTCACAAATTAAAACAATGCTCAAAAATGCCTAATAAGTTTACATTAAACAACAGTAAAGTAGAAGTTTATTTTTCACCCCAAGATAAACCAAGTATCAGAATTATCCAACTTATTCAAAACGCACAAAAATATATTTATATTCCGACGTTTTTAATAACACACAAAAACATAACAGAAGAACTTATAAACGCAAAACTTCGAGGAGTTGATGTCAGAGTAATTATTGATGCCAACAGTACCTCTACAAAAAATACAAAACACGCGATTTTACGAGAAAATAAAATATTGTTAAAAACCGAGAATTACGCAGGCAAAGTTCACTCAAAAACAATGATTATTGATGATGAGATTTTGGTATTAGGCTCAATGAACTTTTCAAACAGCGGGGACAATAAAAATGATGAAAACGTTTTAATAATAAAAAATCCAAAACTTGCAAAAGCTCATAAAGACTTTTTCCTATACCTTTGGACCCTAATCCCAAACAAATACCTAAAAACTAACCCAAAAGCAGAATCCTACGAATCTATCGGAGCATGCTCAGATGGAGTTGATAATAATTTTAACGGAGAAATTGATAATCAAGATGCTTATTGTAAAAGACACTAAGTATCAATATTCAATTTGTACCCACCACCATAAATAGTCTCTATATACTTCTTGCCATTCGCAATCTTATCTATTTTACTTCTCAAATGCCTTATATGCACGCGAATTGTCTCTATATCATCATCAGGCGAATATCCCCAAATATCTTTTAAAAGTTTTGCTGAAGATACCATATTCCCATGATTTTGAAATAACAAATTAAATATTTCAAATTCAATTGGAGTTAATTTAACCTGTTTATCAGCAATTTTAACCCCATAAGTTTCAGGTAACAATGTAATTTCACCTAAAGTCAATAAATCTCTTGTAGATGCAGATTTAGGGATTTGATTTGTTCGTTTTAGTAATGCCCTCACCCGTACCAACAATTCCTCAACTTCAAATGGCTTTACTAAATAATCATCAACACCGATATTAAACCCATTTACTTTATCATTTAATTGAGATAAAGCCGTCAACATTATAATCGGAATCTCTTTCGTATCGTCATTTTGGCGAATGCGTTTTGCCACAGTAAAACCATCAACCTCGGGCATCATTACATCCAATATAACTAATGAAGGTAACTCTTGTTTTGCTAATGCAAAACCCTTCACACCATCAAATGCCTGCACAACTTTATACCCTGATAATTCAAGATTAATCTTTATCAGTTCATTGATTGCTACATCATCATCAACTACTAAAATTTTATTGTTCATACGGAAATATTATAATAAAATTAACAATTTTAAAACCCGTTTAATAAAACTTAATAATTTAAAATGGCTGTAACTGTCTTATAAGTGTACTTATGACGATTATTTAAAATTTCGCACAGATAAATAAATTACAAAAGTAACAAAAAATATTTTTTTAGTATATTATGTAATAGTGTGAAAATATACATTTATACAATAAGGAGAAAAACGAATTGATTAACGCACCTTTATTAGACATGTATCAAATGGATTCAGAACAAGAAGAAATTAATTTAGGACAACACGTTCTTGCCGAATTCTTTGAATGTGATCCAAATACTTTAAACAGTATTGATAAAGTTGAAAAATACATGATGGAATCAGCTCTTGAATGCGGAGCAACAATTGTACAAAAATGTTTTCATATGTTTAGCCCGTATGGAGTTTCAGGAGTTGTAATCATTTCTGAAAGCCACTTGGCTATTCATACTTGGCCGGAATTAGGCTACGCTGCAGTTGATTTATTCACTTGCGGCTCAAAATGCGACCCAAAAGTTGCTTACGAATTTTTGAAAAAGAAATTCTGTTCTAAAAAAGCATCTTTCACAGAATTAAAAAGAGGCATAATGTCTAAAGAAACAATGAAAGTTTTAGAAAAACCATTCCAGATCATAGAACAATGCGAAAACTAATTCTAAAACTTCAATACTTATAAAAAAATTATAGCCTAATAGGGAGAGATTTATAAAATAACCCAATTAGGCTATTTATTTAAAAAATTTAAATAATTTAATAAAAATAACGTACATTAACCAATAAAAACAAAAAAGGAGAAAAATTATGTTTATAGCCCCAATCGCAAAAAATTTAGAAATACCAAAAACAATCACAAAATCAATTACTGACCAATTACACGAATACGTAAGGTATGATGCTAAAGGTACTGCATTTCCCGCTATAAAAAAAGCGATTAATGAAATTGAGTACTTTAGCCCATCAACACCTTTAACAAGCAAAAACACAAAGATTGCAGAAACTGCAAGCAAAACATTAGACATTAACGTTTAATAACAAACTTTAATAGCATTAGGAATGAAGCTTATCAAATCCTCAGCCATTACTGAGTATTCGGTAAGCTCATTTTTTGCAATATCACCGGCCAAGCCATGCAAATAAACACCTAAACACGTCGCCTCAAACATATCCATACCTTGAGCAACCAAACCCGAAATCATACCGGTTAAAACATCTCCTGAGCCCGCCTTTGCCATAGAATTATTGCCTGAGGTATTTATATATTTTTTACCATCAGGAGCCATTACAAGCGTCCTATGAGTCTTTAAAGCAACGATAACATTGAACGTTGAAGCCAACATCGAGGCTGTATATTCAAGATTATCCAACACAAAATCCAAAGAACTATCCATAAGCCTTGCCGCCTCTTTAGGATGAGGAGTAATTATCGTTTTTTGATGTGTCAAACGTTTTGAATCTTTGGCTAAAATATTTATCCCATCGGCATCAATAATTAATGGTATATCCGGTTCAATACAATCTAAAACTTGATTAAAAACTTTAATCGACTGTTTTTCAGTTGATAAACCACAACCAATAGATACAACATCAGCCTGTTTTAAATGCTGTTGTAAATCTTTAAATGGTACAAACACTACATTTTGAGTCTGAGCGGCAACAGCAGAAATACACCTTTCAGTTGAAGCTAAAAAGCAATATCCGCATCCGACTTTTAAAGCAGAAACGCTTGATAAATAAGCTGCTCCAGGCATATAATCAGAACCCGCAATATTCAAAACTCTACCATAAGTAGATTTATTTGAATTTTGCACTCGTTTTGGTAATTTATAATCCATTCTGTCTTATAGCCTCATAAGCAACAATTGCAACAGAATTTGATAAATTTAAACTTCTTTGTCCCTCTAACATTGGTATGGTTCTGGCATGGGAATCTTTAGTATATTGTTCAGGCAACCCCCTGGATTCCGGTCCAAAAACAATAAAATCATTGTCTTTAAATTCAATATCTGTGTACAATTTATCAGTTTTTGTAGTTAAATAATAAAACGTCCCGTCAGGAAATTCATTGTACAAATCTTCCATTGAATCAACCTTATGGATATCGACACTTTCCCAATAGTCAAGGCCGGCACGTTTTGTATATTTACTTGATAAAGAAAACCCTAATTTCCCAACCAAATACAAACTTGCACCACAACAAGCACATAATCTGGCGATATTGCCTGTATTTTGAGGAATTTCCGGCTCATAAAGAACGATGTTTAACTTTGCCATATTTACCGTAACTCTATTTATTAAATAATTTACCACTTTCAGCTACAACAGGAATAGCTCGAACAACACAGAATATAATCGCCGCCCAAGCTAAAACAATTGCAGTTAATTCAAGTTGCGGTTGATATTTAAAAGTTTCAAACGGAGTATGTACAAATATCAACAAAATAAACGCTAAAACTTTTGCTACAGCATAACTAATACGCATAAATTTCGAACCGCAAATAAATTTACCCCAAGCTGTTGATTGCATAGATTTTTCACCAAATGCTGTCATTCCTTTTGACAAAGCAACACTTCTGATACCATCTGTGGTAAAAGCTCTTGCAACACAAACAATTGGAAATAAAATATTTAACCAACCCATAACCGCAAATGCTATCCAATATGAAACTTCTACGATTCTGTCACCCATAATATCAAGAACTGAACCTAATTCAGATGATTGATTATATTTTCTTGCGATATAACCATCAACACCATCCATTGCAAAAGCAATTATAGTCAAAATAGTTGACCAAACATAAGCACAAATTGTATGTTCAAACAACAATGCAATAGCAATAAATGCTACAAAAATTCTTGTTATTGATACTATATTTGCCGTATTATTTTTAATATCCATTATTTTATTCTCCATTACTGCTTAGTTCTTGATAGTGCGAAATTAACCTCATCCAAATTATTTCTTCTATCACCCAACATTATTTTTTCCGCTTCTTCTAAAATACTCACAACAATAAAACCATTTTCTCCATCTGAGCGAGCTTTTTTACCTGTTTCACAACAGTTAATAAAGTGTTGGCACTCTAATTTTAAAGGTTCTATTTCCAAATAATCTGAAATAACAACTTCACTATTTGCATTTTTAAAATTATCATAAATTGTCAATTTATTTTCCATAACAGTATCATCTAAGATGGCAGTAGCTTTAGTTCCCCTGACTAGTAATTGAACATGTTTTTTAGGAGTGATCCAGCTATCACTAATTTGTGCAATTGCGCCGCCTTCCATTTCAATACTTATATGCGTAATATCCATAATATCATTTCTATCAGAAGAACAACCTGTAGCAGCAATTACGCGCTTAGGATTTTTACCTAAAACATAACTAATCATTGAAACATCATGCGGAGCTAAATCCCACATTACACTTCTGTCATTTTTAAAATAATTGATATTCAATCTGTCACTTTGAGCGTATACAACATCACCTAAAACCCCATCTTCAACAAGCATTTTTAATCTATTAACAGCCGGATGATAAAGCAATAGATGTCCTACCATTAATACAAGCCCTTTACTATCAGCTAGATCTGTCAAATCTCTGGCTTCTTGAGCTACAGTTGATATCGGTTTTTCAACATAAACATTTTTACCGGCTTCAAGCATTGCTTTTACAAATTTAAAATGAGTATGACTTGGAGTAACAACCGCAACCCCTGTTATTTCATCAGAATTGATAATATCATTAAAATCTCTTGTAGTTTTCACATCAGGATATTGTTCTTTAACTTTTGCCAAATTTTCTTCGTCTAAATCACAAACCATACCCAACGCATTCAAATTATAGAAATTACGGACAATATTTCTGCCCCATAATCCACAACCTAATACAGCTATTTTTTGTTCACTCATAATTCCCTAACTTTCTATATAAATACAATCTTTATTCAATTATAAACTTGAAAATTATTTTTGCAAATAATTTACAATATATTACCTATTTCTACGCTCTTGAGCTCTTAATTCTTTTTGAGCATTGGTACGCATATTATACATTTCCTCATACATTTCATAGAACAATTCTTTATCATCAGGAGGAAATTTTTCCGCTAATTTTTCCAACAGCGGACGTGGCATCTCCGAAAACTTAATCATTCTATCTAAAACATCATCTGTCATAGGATGCAATGCTCTGTAATTTTTATAAAAAATATGTTTTGATTCTGCCTCTACTTGGGTCGGGTGCTTCATAACTCTATCACCCAACTTGTAAGTAACAACATTCTTTGGATAATAAATACCGTTATATTCATTCAAAAACAATCTTATAGTCAAATCATAATCCGCTAATAACTTAAATTTTGAATCAAATCCTTTTATTTCTTCAAGAGTTTCACGTCTAAAGAAAACAGCCTGCCTAGGAAATGGTGAAACCTGAAACGCATTATAAACCGCTGGAGTAAACGGGAATACATACCCGTCCGGATGACAGCAATAAGAATTAAAGAAACAAAAATCAGCTTCATTTTGCTCCATAATAGAAACAATATCCTGAACACAAGTAATATCATGGTAAAAGTCATCACAACTTATAAAAGAAACATATTTACCTTTTGCTCTTACTAAAGCCTTATTATAAGCATCAAATTTACCATTATCAGGTTCTGAATAAAAAGAAATATACCCACCGTTTTTATATTCTTTCAACAAATCTTGCGTGCCGTCAGTTGATGCATTATCCACTACCAAATGCTCAATATACGGATAAGATTGTTTATCAATTAAATTCACCTGTAAAGTAAAATCGTCCGCTTGACCTTTTTCTACGATATTTGAAGTTGCTGTTATAATCGTTACATCCGGTTCGTACATAATTAATATCCTCTTATTAGTAATTTGTATAAATAGTTCTCAAAATTTGTTCTTCAATATTTTTTTTATCCGCAGAAGATGTTTTTGCATCACAAATCATAATATCAAAAGCATAAACTTTACCTCTGCGAGTTTTAATATAACCTGCTATCGCACTTGTATCAGATAATGTTCCGGTTTTAGCATTTAAATTATCTTTAAAATACAGCATGCGATTTTTCAAAGTACCTTCACCGGGAACTGGAAGCATATCCTTAAAAAGCTCGAAATTATCAGATTGAGCAATTTTAACCAAAAAATCTGTCATAAAATCTGCCGTCATTAGATTGTTTTTGGAAACCCCACTACCATCAACGACTCTAATATGAGCGGCATCAATACCCAACTTATTTAAATATGCATTCAACATTTTTATTGAATTTTCTTGAGACCCGACACTCTGTGCATACTGAGCACCAGCAGTTTTAAATAAAGTTTCTGCAACATAATTATTACTTTGTTTCAATATCATGCGCAAAATATTATCTAAACCATGTTCTATAGAATCTACAACATAAATGCCAACATCCGGCAAAGTTGCATATTGAATAGAATTATAATACTCAAATTTTCTATCTCTTATAACTTCTTCCAATCTTAAAACAAAATTCATTTTTGGATTAGCCACAGGAATGGTTTTTACAAAAGCCTTTGAAACGGTACCGACAACATTATACATATTAGCCGCAATATCATTATTACGTTCAACTTTAATTTTTGTGGGTTGTTTTGAATCAGTTATAACCGAATTAATAAAACTCAAAGGATAAAAAGGTTTTACCGTAATTGAGGCCGGACGTTTATTATAGGTAGGCATAATCTCAACCCTTACCAGATTATTATCAATATTATATGCACTAAATTTCGGCATCAATGGATTTAAATCATCATCCCACTGCCAACCTTCACCCCATTCAGTTTTGTCGAAAACAGAATCGTCAATATAGAAATTTTTTGGCTCAATTTGTTTAGTTTTGGCTATATCGATTAATGTTCCTAAATCATCTGATTTTAACAAAGGATCACCAGATAATTTTATATATAAATCATTATTTATACTCTTATACAAAGTTGTCTTGTATTTATAATCAGGACCTAAAACATCATACGCAGCAGAAGCCGTAAGAATTTTCATTGTCGAAGCAGGCAATTTAGGACTTTTATCATTTAATGCATATTGTAAATGCCCATTATTTATATCTTTTACAGAAACAGACACAGCAGAAGAATTTATGCCTAATTTTTTAATAGTTTTTGAAATTGATTCTGCATGCACAGAATTTACAGTTAAAAACAAAGACAAAAGCAATATAATTATCTTATACATAAGTTTCTACCTCGTAATTCTCCCTAATGTCATTTAAGATAGGAGCTTTCCTTCTAAAATTATACAACAAAGATAGATTTATTGTACCGGTTATAATACCTTCACCTTCAAAAATAGCACAAATTTCATCGCCTTTAAAATCTATCAAGCGTGAATGACCCAAATTATAATCAGAATCTTTTATTTTTCCGGACTGAGTTAATGCTATCATATAACATTGATTTTCTATAGCACGAGATTTTGTCATCATCTCCCAAGGTATAGATTTCGTTGCCCCCCAAGCGGCGCAATTAACTAACACGTCTGCTCCGGATTTTGCATATTCTCTATAAACCTCCGGAAATCTAATATCATAGCAAATCGAAAGACCATATTTTACCCCTTCAATTTCTACAAGTTTTAAGCAATCGCCCTTTGTAATATATTTACCCTCATCACACCCGTAATAAGAATATAAATGCATTTTAGCATACTGACAAATTAAATTACCATTTCTATCAAAAACCGGACAGGTATTATAATAGTTACCGCCTTTTTCTGTAATAAAACTACCACCAATAACATTTATAGAGTACTTTTTTGCTATATCCGCCAAAAAACTAATTACTTTACTCTCAGGAAATGACTGAGCTGATTCAATAAACTTTTCACAAGCCCACCCAACAGTCCAAACTTCAGGCAAAACCAAAATATCGACATTTTCAGGTAATTGAGAATCCAAAAAACAAAGAACCTTTTGCATATTTGCCTCAATATCACCAACTATAGATGATATTTGAAGCATAGCTATACTAACTGTCTTTTCCAGTTTTTCCATAATTTACGTTTTTTAGCCTCTTTATATTTTTCAGGAGCAATACGCGCCAATTCTTGTAAACTAGCTTTTAATTCATCAGCTACTTGCTCATCAGATTTACCTTCCGTATAAATAGGATCTCCATAAATATTTAATAGACGACAAGGTCCGACAGGAGATGTCATCTTATCCCAAGATGGGAAACGAACAAAAGTTATATCCTCAGAATACCAGTGAACAGGTATTATCGGCACATTTGCTTCTCTTGCTAAAACAATAGCTCCGGATTTAACCTTATGCAAAGGTCCTTGAGGCCCATCTACCATTATGGCAATATCTTCACCATTTTTAAGTTTTGATATCATTTTCAAAGTTCCTGATACGGCTCCTTTACGTTTTGAAGAACCACGACATGTTTGATATCCCAACAAATGAACAGCATGCGCAACAATTTCACCATCCATAGAGTTACTGATAAGAACATTTACATTTCTTCTGTTCGGCAATCCATGAACAGCAAATTGATTTTCATGCCACATAGCATAAACACAAGGAGTCTTGCCCGGATTGTTAAATTCTACAACATAAGTAAATAAATCCTGAATTTTCATCCAAAAACCAACAAGGTTTTTAATATGAACAATATTTTCTTTATTAAATAATCTAACCATAATGCTTGAATTATATCACACAAAGTTTAAAAAGGCAGATTGTTTACATTTTGTGAAAATTTCATAAATTTAAAAATAAATGGTTGACAATAAAAATAATTTATCCTAGAATAAAAAACGTAGCCGAAAGCTAATGATAATTAAATAGCACAACGGGATGTAGCGCAGCTTGGTAGCGCACCTCGCTTGGGACGAGGGGGTCGCACGTTCGAATCGTGTCATCCCGACCATTTAAAAAGAACCTCTAAAGAGGTTCTTTTTTTTGCGATAAAACAACGGACACGATTACATCGCGAGCACGCACGCAAATTTTTACGCTTTCGCTAAAATTTAGCTGGCTGCATACCTCTCTCGTACGGCTCATACTTCGCCTACGATATCGGCATCATCCCGACCATTTAAAAAGAACCTCTAAAGAGGTTCTTTTTTTTTGCGATAAAACAACGGACATGATTACATAATAAACTCGCAAATAAATTAAAAATATCGTAATAAAATGTAATAAAAAGAGCAAAAATAATTATGTTTCCCATTAATATAATAACAAGAATTATTAAAAAAGGAGATATTATGAAAGCTTCAACAAATTATACAACAAATAATAATATAAACTTCACATCAAAAGTAGTAAATCACGTAGGAAAAGAATTCGTAAAACTTGATCCGTTCAGCGGTTCATATATAAACATTGGCGAGAATTTAGGTAATCCACAAACAACAATTAAATTAAAAGAAGGATTTGCGCCGAGTCATGCAGCAACAACAATTACCAGAGTTTTGGTAAAAAACCCTTTATTTGGAGAAAGTGAAACATTTATAACTTTTAAAAATCAAACAAGACGTAGTAATTTATCAACAGAATTAGAAAAAGTTATTACAGAAAAGAATGTACAAGAACTTGAAAATCAAGCTTTAAGATCTTCTATTTTAAATAAAATTAAAGAACGTATTATGACTAAAGAAAGCGTAAACCCGATAAACATTCTTTATGATATGTTCACTGAAGCAATAGCTAAAAATAAAGATGTATATTTCTCAGAAGCAAGAGTTAAAGATTTCAAAAAAATCGCAAACGACTTAACTGAATATATAATAAGACACGCATATAAAGGATAACCTTTTAATATTTTACCTCACTTAACTTGTTTTAAATACATGTTCGTGTTAATATTTCCTTGTCTGAAATATTAGACAGTTATTTATAGATAGATGAGGGATATAAAAAGTGGATTTTATTACTTTAACAATAAAATTTTTAGGTTTACTGGCTGATTTTGTTGGCAATTATGGATTGGCAATTATAATTTTGACAATCATTGTACGAGCTGCAATGTGGAATTTAAACGTTCAACAACAACGTTCAATGAAGATGATGCAATCACTTCAACCAAAATTAAAAGCTATCCAAGATAGATACCAAAACAATCCACAAGTAATGCAACAAAAGATGATGGAATTTTACAAAGAACACAAATTCAATCCGATGGGTGGTTGTTTACCTTTGTTAATTCAAATGCCGATATTTATTTTATTATATTCAGCATTAATTAGCCCGCAATTTATACAAGTTGCTGGCGACCAACATTTCTTATTTGTAAAAAGCTTAGCAACAACAATGAGAGCAACTGCAGGAATTTCTGAAAACGGCACAATTGGAGTTGCGGAAGGTGACAAATTTATTTTAGGCAATACAGCAACAATCTACCTGCCGAACAACGAAGTTATCAGAAATGTTAAAATTACAGATCCGACTCAAGCAATTGAAGTTCAAGGTGATTTAACGCCGGGCAAAGATGTAGATTTTTCATTCAGTCTTGATCATATCAAATTAAAATTCAGCCAACTGGAACAAGTTGAAAAAGCAGATGTAACAATAACAAACAGCAACATAAGAGAAAATGAAACTGTTACTTTCACAAGACGTGATGGATTAATGGTTGCTACTGTACCTACAGTTCCGGTAAATAAAACACTTCATTGGGATGTAATTTTACTTATCGCATTATTCGCTTTAACCATGGTTGTATCCCAAAAGGTTATGATGGCGACAAACAAATCTGAATCAACTGATCCAACTCAAGTTGCTTTACAAAAATCAATGGGAACATTTATGCCTCTTATGATAATTGCAACTTTTGTAATTATACCAATTCCTGCAGGGGTATTGTTGTACTTAATCACAAGTAATATAATTCAAATCGCACAAACTGTCGTTATCAACAAACAAATTGATAACGAACAATTAAAGAAAAAAGAATCGGTTGATGATTTGGAATTAAAAAATGCTAAAAAAGTTAATGGCAAATAATTAAATAAACACGACACAACAACCTCAATTCAACAATTGGGGTTGTTTTATTTATAAAGGGAAAAGTATGAATATTTCAGAATTCGATTATAATTTACCGGAAGAACTTATCGCACAAATGCCGGCTGATAAAAGAGATAACTCTAAAATGTTAGTGTTAAACAAATCAACTCAAGCAATAGAACACAAACATTTTTACGACATAGTAGACTATATTGATAATAACTGTGTTCTTGTTTTAAATAACACGAAAGTTATCCCTGCAAGGCTTTACGGAAGAAAAGATACCGGTGCAAAAATTGAAGTATTCTTACTTGAGGCTCAAAAAAATTCTGATACTACGACTAATTTATGGAGCGCTCTTATAAAACCTTCAAAAAGAGTTAAACCCGAAACAATCATTACTATTAGCGAAGAACTTAAGGTTCGTGCAATTAAAAGGCTTGAAGATGATGGAGAATGGCTAGTTGAATTAATATATGAAGGTGATTTATTTGAGATATTACATAAAGTAGGAAATCTTCCACTTCCGCCATATATAGAAAGAAAACTTCAAACTGAAGATATAAAAAACTTTGACTATGAAAGATATCAAACAGTTTACGCAAAAGATGAAGGATCAGTTGCCGCTCCAACAGCAGGACTACATTTTACTCCGGAAATTTTAGAAAAACTAAAAGCAAAAGGGGTTGAAATAATTTACGTAACACTAAATGTAGGGTTGGGCACATTTAGACCGGTCAAGTGTGAAAATATTTTAGATCACAAAATGCATTCTGAAACTTTTGAAATAACAAAAGAAGCGGCTGATAAAATCAATACAGCAAAATCTGCCGGTAAAAAAATTATCGCAGTAGGAACAACATCTGTAAGAACTTTAGAAACAGCTTATCAAAAATACCGCTGTATAAAAGCATGCCAAGATAGTTCCGAATTATTTATTTACCCACCTTATGAATTTAAAGTTATTGATGAACTTATCACAAACTTTCACTTACCAAAATCTACATTACTAATGCTTGTCAGTGCATTGGCAGGCAAAGACTTTATATTCAAGGCATACAAAGAAGCTATCGAAAATAAATACCGTTTCTTTAGTTACGGCGATTGCATGTTAATTAAATAACTCTTTGACAAAATTCTTTTTATCCTTAAACCAAATGGAGGATAGATTTATTTCTAATCTCTAGTAGAATAATAATTAATTGGGAGGTAGGATAAGAGAATGTTCTCTGAAATGATACAAAGTCTATTGAATTCAGGAGGTAAAGCTGCCGCGATGCAAAGAGCTGCGCAGATTAATAACTATGTAAACAGCGTAAATAAATACTCCGCTCAAAATACAACTACCAAAAACATGCCTCTCGATACAATTTACCCACCAAATTCAAGTAATGTCCAATCTTTTGAAAAAGTATTGGCAAGTACTGCACAAACCGCCAATTTTGGGTCCTTATTACTAAACCCAAGCTCTCTTAATGTAAACGGGAACATTTATAATGAAAATTTTAATGATATAAGCACTAACAGTATTACTAATGAAACCCTAAAACGCGCAATCCAAGAAGTGAATGATGCAACAAGAGTTTACAATCCGGATGCAGCTAAATCTGTAGATAAAAAATCATATCTTATAGATATGATAAATAAAGTATCTCAAAAACACGGTGTTGATGAAAAATTGGTTCAAGCATTGATAAAACAGGAATCAGGGTTTAATCCAAATGCAAAATCAAAAGCAGGTGCGATGGGATTAATGCAACTGATGCCTCAAACTGCCAAAGCTTTAGGTGTAAACGATCCTTATAATGCTACCCAAAATGTCGAAGGCGGTGTTAAATATCTAAAATCAATGCTTAACAAATATAATGGGAATGTAATATTAGCTCTTGCAGCGTACAATGCCGGCCCTGGAGCCGTTGACAAATATGACGGAGTTCCACCATACAAAGAAACACAAAACTACGTAAAAAGCATTTTAGCTAATTACCTGTAAAATAGACATAAAAAAATCCGAAACTTAATCTAAGTCTCGGATTTTTTATACAACAAAATTTTACATTCTTTCTGGCGCAGATACAGCCAAGATATTCAACGCATTTGCAAGTACTGTCTTAAACGCATAAACTAAACTCAATCTCGCTTTTGTCAATTCTACATCATCGGTAATAACTCTTGTAGAATTATAAAAGGAGTGAAATTCTGCGGCTAATTCTTGAACATAACGACAAATTGTATAAACTTGTCTTGTTTGTGCAGAATTTACAATTAATGATTTAAATTCTTCAAGTTTTAAAATAAGTTTTCTTGCACCTTTTACGGTTGATTCGATTAAACCTTTATCAAAATTAGCAACCAAGCTATTAAAATCATTCTCTGATACAATTGCCGGAATAGTTGCACCTGTTGCAGTATCAACCTTATCAGAAATCGCATTTCTAATAATTGAACAAGCTCTTGCATGAGCATATTGTACATAGAAAACCGGATTTTCGTCAGATTTAGTTTTAGCTAATTCAATATCAAAATCCAAGGTTGTATCAATATTTCTCATAGACATCCAAAAACGGGTTGCATCAACCCCGACTTCATCAATTAAATCCTCTAAAGTAACCATATTTTTACGTTTACCCATGCGGACCTCATTACCATTAATTACTAGATTAACAAGTTGTCCAAGCAATACTTCTAACTTATTTGGATTATAACCAAGCGCTTCAATTGAAGCTTTTACTCTGGCAACATAACCATGGTGATCTGCGCCCCAGATGTTTATCATTCTATCAAAGCCTCGTTCTAATTTATCAACGTGATAAGCGATATCCGCAGTTAAATAAGTATTTGAGCCATCAGCCTTTTTAATAACTCTATCTTGATCATCACCATAATCAGATGATTTAAACCATTCTGCACCTTCTTGATTATATATTTTACCGCTATCTCGTAATTTCTGTACACATTCTTCAACCTTACCAGAATTATGTAAAGACAACTCAGAATAAAACTTGTCAAACGTTACTCTAAAATTGTCTAATAAATCACGCTGAACCTTTTCTTCATAAGCTTTTGCATAATCACAATATACATCTAATTCAATTTTATCAACATCATTATTAACCGCATCCAAATCTGCTTTTTTATCAATTAAAAATTGTTTAGCTACAGGAATTAAATAATCGCCTGGATAGTAATTTTTTCTTTCAACTTCATCTTCAGGAAAATCAATACTTTCACCCAATTCCTGTTTCACACGAATAATAAGTGAACGACCAAGTTTTTGGATTTGAGAACCGGCATCATTAATATAAAATTCTTGATAGACTTCATGTCCATAAAATTTTAAAAGATTTGCCAATGCGCTACCCATAGCAGCCCAACGACCGTGCCCAATATGAAACGGACCAGTTGGGTTAGCTGAGATATACTCAAGGATTATTTTTTCAGTTTCAACATTTTCGGGTCTGCCAAAATTATCTTTTTTTGAATAAATTTCAGCAATTAAATCAACCAAAAGAGACTCGCCAGCCTTAAAATTAATAAACCCACCAATCACAGAATAATCACAATCATCTTTTTCAACAAATTCTACAATAGCATTAGCAATCATAGGAGGAGCAATTTTTGCATTGCGAGCCAACGATGAAACATTTATCGCAAAATCCCCAAAATCAGCATTTTTAGGTTTTTCTACAGGTAATGACCCTTTAGTATATTCAGTCATTTGACCTAACTTACCAGCTTCGATAGCTTTTTCAATCGCACATTCAATTTTATTCAAAAAATAATCTCTTAACATATCAAACCTCATTAACTTATCTAATGAAATAATTATATAACAAAAATAGTCTGCAGAAAGTATAAGAAATTAAATATGAACAAAAACTTAAGAAATTCTTACTAAATCAATGTTCGCAACGTTATCGCACCAATCTTTCAAACTCACCTCTTTAATCATTGCAGGACAAGTAGGATCCGTAAATTTTACAATATTGCGTTCAGCATCAAATGAGCGAACAGCCATAGCGTGCCCTTGCCCGCCATATAATATCAAATACCTTGGATTATTAGCAAATTGTGTAATTACATCAGCAGGCGGAGTTTTATCCTTTAAAATAACATAATGATATCGCCTACTACCTTTGTAAGGAATACCTATTGAAAAGTCATTAACAACATCAATATTTTTACCACCGGTTATTCTGGAACTAAGATACGCTAAATCAGGGGTTGTAAGAGGATCTTTGTGATTTGGAATCTTATCCCCTTTTCGAAACGCAACTCTTGAATAAGCCTGCTCTAACATCTGAATATGCCTTGAGCCATTAACTGTATGTTGATTTTTAATATCAGTAATAATTTCTCCTTTTGGGAATTTTACAACTCCACCGTAATCTTTATACGCAGGAATTGTTACAACAATATCATCACCGACTTGCTTAAATAATTTATAATAAGCCCCCCTTGTTCTCGGATTTTGATACAAAGTATTCATTGTAGAAATAAAATAACAATCACCAAAAGATTGTGCAGTAGCAAATCTATCTGCCAACGGGAATAACCTGTTAAATTGTTCTTCTGTCATATCCCAGGATTCTAACTTACCGTTATTATTGATATACATCTTCCCTTTTACGGAAATAACGTCACCACTTGTGGTCTTTTTCAACACATCATCAAGTGAGTCAAAAGATTTTATCAAATTTTTACCTGATTTTAGCAATTTTATATCATCTAGAAATTCCGATAAATATTTTTCAGAACCGGATAATGAAATTATAGAATCATTTTTCACCAAACCATTTTTAACTAAATCCAAAACTCCACAATCCTTTATATATTTATACAGTTCGGGTTCATTTATACTTTGTTGAACCAAACCACGAGCAATAAGAAAAGCCTCCTCAGGTGTTTTAGCATAATGGCTAATTAAAGATTTATATATAGGAGCAAAAATCCCCTCATAAATTTCATTGAAGAACTTATTATCTTGAATCTTACCTACATCTTTCAAATCCTTATATATTTCAAGCTTTAAGAGTGTTTTGTTGTTGAATGCACCATTTTCAACAACTTTTCTAAAATAAGATATATTTAAATCGTTTACATTTAGAAATACCCTACCCCAAGACGAATTTTTTACATTTGACTCTGATAACTTTGCGATAAAATCTGCAACTAATTTTTCATCAGCAATATCTGAATTCAAGAAATTATTTATTGAACGCAATCCAAATTTTGAATAAGAATCAGGATTTAATTCAGACATTTTCACATACGACTCAAAAATATCATCTGATATTTTTAAATCTCCGTTTGCATTTTTAAACATCTTTAAATAACTCTCTAACATAAACCAATTTAAATCTTTTAAACGAGAGACTTTATTATATAATTCCGGAGATTCTGCAACAATATTAAGTATTGACTCAAACGCACCTGCTTCTCTTTTTGCATTGGCATCAAAATTAAAATAAGTTAAAATATCTTCAACCACTTTCTTATCGCCAATTTGCTTAACATTATTTGCCAAAGTTTCCATTTTTAAATAATCTCTTGGCATATCAGTCATAGCAAACATTTTTGTCAATTTAACATTATTGTGTAAACCAACCTCAACCATTGTATCTTTAGCGAAAAAATTATACCAATAATCATCAAAATCATAAACAAAATGGTCCGCCTCCGGCAATTCCTTTAATACCGGCTTTGAGGATACTACATCAGATTTAGTCAGCGAAGAAACCTTGTAAGATATCGTCCGACAAGTATCAGATATTAAATTTGTTATCCTGGACATGTTTACCATAAAATACTTTCTATAAATATATAAAGTATTTTTGCGACAAAAAATTGCCAAAACAAAAGCGGCTATTATAGCCGCCTTACTTAAAACTTATATTCAGGAATTTCGAAAAGCTCATTATTTGCATCTTTATCAACAAACGCTAAATAATAATCCATCGCCAAATCCTTGCAAGAATTATAAATACCTTCATCTACTAATTTGATATGCAATTCAGTTCTATCACCCGAATAATTACCCAAAACGCCTGCATATTTTTCGATATCAGCCTTATTTAATCCACCGCCATAAGCTTTTGTTTTTGCATCAGTACCTGACGGACGAATTTCAATATACTTATCGTCAAATTCCAAATAAGTACCATCACCGACAAATTTAACAGATTTTAAGTTATCAAAATTTAAACCATCTTGAGCAAATTTATCATTCAAAATACTTTTTATATCTTCTATAGAAATCAAACCTTTGCGCTTAGCAATAGCCAAAGACAAGTAGAACATATCGTTTTTAGTTCTCAAAGTTTCACCTTCAACTTTAGCTTCTTTTAATTTATTAATATCAGGCTCAGATTCATTATAATATGCAATATCTACTCGAGTATCAAAACGCCCGATAATATTATTATCATTAAACACATTATCTAAGTACTGAGATAAATAAATTCCATCATCAGCCAATTTTGCAACAAGCGCAGATGCTACAATAATCGCTTCAGTTGCACTTTTTTCTCTCATTGCAACCGCTAAACGACCATTTTGTGATTTAATCAAATCTTCAGTACCCATAATCATACCGCCGGATTCTTCACCCGCAAATACTAGTCTTGGATTAATACCTAAATTTATTGAATTTCCAAACACATCATCTATAATCACATCAGAATTAGGTGACGTTTTCAATTTTAATTCTACCTTCTTCATAATATTTGCAATTTCTTTAAATCCAACAGGGACATTAACAACATTGACGCCGTTTTTCGCGGCCCATTCGTCCCAAGAAAGCGCAGATGCAGTAGTCTTTATCATAAATCTTGGATGATTATCCCATAAACCTTCTATTTTTAACTGTTTTGCCCAAAAATCCATCAAAAGTAAAAAGGCTTGATTTGCAGTAAATACCGTCAATATAGATTTATCAGTTAATTTTATATAGTCAACACCTAAATTTTCCAATTCAGGAATTCTATCCACCGATTCTGTTTGAGTAATAGTCAACCTGTCATGATCAGGATCGGTAATTAAAACAACCGTACCTATAGGGTATTCGACAAGTTTTTTATCATAATGTAAGGTCTCAATTACAGGGAAATATTTTGTACCGTCAGACCTTTTAGCCAATACTGTCGCATCAACAGAATAATCATAAAAAGCTTTTTCTCCTTTTGGCGTAATGTCATACTTCCCAATAGAGTGGAAAAACGGATCTTCCTCAGTATTAAACCAATCGAATTTATCCTCAATTGAAAGTTTTTTCAACACTCTTGATAGTGTTCTATATGCAGAACCGCCCACGTTTTCGATAATAATCTTTTCATTGAAAGATTTTATCAAATCCAAATTCACATCTTTTGCAACACCAGATTTTAAATAATCTACATATAAGTCAACCCCATCATCAATAACAGCCATAGTTTTTTCATTGATTAACGGATTATTTTTTGCAGCAATTTTAATTTCGTATGAACCATTTTTGCGCACTAAATCAAAAATTTCCTGTATCTTATTTACAAATTCCATTGATTCTTCAGGAAGATACTGACTACCTTGAGAATTTAAATCTTTTGTTGCATTCTTTACTGAAATACCGTGACTTGATGTAATATATTCACCACCTAACAAATCCAATTTGAAAGCTAGGAAGGAAGCTAACCAAATTGGAATAGTTTTTCTACCTTCCGGAACCAATGTCTCAATACCGTTTGCAGCTTGAATTCGAGCAATTGCATCTAAAAACAACTTAGAATTATACCTAACCTCACAACCTGCAACTTTTACAATTCTTTTATTTGGGTATTTGTCAACCGCAACAAGCGCTTTTGCTAAAGTCGCTAACACAATCCCAACCAAATTTATAGGGAATCTTGTATCCTGCGGGTATAAAATATTTTGAGGACCCCTAATCCCCGCAGTTGAAACTTTTGCTTCCTTAGCATAACCTGCAAACCACTCTTCTAAATTCAAACCCTCAGGATTTTCAACAGAATCATACGGCAACAAATGAGCCTTTTTTAAAATAAATGAAAACTCACCTTCATTATCAAAATTCATTAAATCTAAAGATTTAATATAATCTGGCGTCTTCTCATAAACACTCTTAAATAATTCGTTTTCTAATGCAATATCAGATTTTAATAATGTCACAATTTAGCCCTCCACTTTTTATCATAATACCTCAAACAGAAATTAATAAATAGAACTAATTTTAATTTTCATGTATAATAAAAATATTACAGAGTTGGGAGAGTTAATTTATGATTAAGAAAGAAAAATATTCCACAAAAAAAGCTTCGCAATATAATATTTGGCGAACTATATTCCAATGGATTGTGTGTAAAATTGGTTATATGACCAGATTGAAACTAATTTATAGAATAGAAATTCACGGAAAAGAAAATATACCAAAAGACAATAATTACATCGTTTGTCCAAATCACTTATCTACGTTGGATCCTCCAATGATGGGAGCAGTTATGCCAAGAAGAGTTGCTTTTATGGCAAAAAAGGAACTTTTTGATATCCCATTTATTAGATGGTGGCTTGATTGGTTAGGAGCATTTGCGGTAGATAGAGAAAATCTTGGACCATCCACAATTAAAACCGCCAAAATAATAAAAGATAGCTCCTGGGTTTTAGGCATATTTCCTCAAGGAACTCGCGGAATTCCCGGAGAAATCAGAGGTGTAACCAGCGGTTTTGCAGGCATAGCAAAACTTACAAAATGCAATATCTTGCCTGTCGGCATATTAGGAACCGAAGAAAATAAACACATACCTTTTACCGGTAAAATCATTATTAACATTGGAGAAATAATCCCTTATGATAAAAACACTGAATTGGTAAAAGAAAAATGGATTGAATCAATCCAAAACTTAACAGGATACAAGTATATAGAAGATAATTGCGAGGAGAACCAAAATGACTAAGCAAGTCAGAAATTTCAACCGAAGATACGCAAAAGAATATAATTGGTTTAGAACATTGTTTTTTATGACTTTTCTTCTTGGTGTAGTGTACACTTTCTTTAACATTTTTTATAATTATAAAATCATCGGAAGAGAAAATATACCGCCAAGACAAGCAAAACAAGGTAAATATATGTATGCAGGTAACCACGTTTCCATATTAGACCCCCCAATGGTTGCTATGGCAGCATTTTGTCCCGTCGCATTTATGGCAAAGAAAGAACTTTTTGAACCCGATGAAAAATTAAATTGGATTGTTAAAAGACTTGGAGCATTTGCTGTTGATAGAACAAAACCAGAAATTGCAACATTTAAAACAGTTAGAGATATTGTCGGAACTACATGGTCATTAGGGATATTCCCACAAGGAGGAACAAGACCTTATGGCAAACTCGAAGATATAAAAAAAGGATTTGCCATAATTGCCAAAAAGGCAAACGCTGATGTTGTTCCCGTGGCAATTGCAGATTGGGATGGATATCCAAAACTTTTCCCTTTCACAAGACGTAACGTAACAATCAAAGTAGGTAAACCCATCTCGCATAAGCTAAACGAAGATGAAATTATCTACGAATGGTGCAAACAAATTTCTGAAATGGCTGATTATGAAAATTGCACACCAAATCCTAACTTGGCAAAAGAAGAAAGTATTGTTTAAGTTTGGTTTTTAAAATATAATTAAAAGCCCCTTTGCAGGGGCTTTATTTTATTTAAAGAAAGGAATTTCTTGATTATAAATCAAATTATATTTGATTTAATTTTTCTAAAGCGATTTTCGCAGAATCCGCAACGCCTTGATCAGAATCGTTTTGAGCAATTGTAAATACAGTTGTCAAATCTTTTTTGTAAGCAGGGTTTTGGATGAAACTCAAAGCTTCAATAGCTGATGCTCTAACCATTGGGCTTGGGTTATCTTTCAAGTTGTCGATTGTTGTCATAATACCAGGTAACTCAGTTAGAGGTACTGTATTATTTGTTAAACGAGTTACTTCATCGCTATATAATTTTTGCATAATTGCTGAAGTAAATAATGCGTAGCTTTTATTTCTTTCAGCCAATTCTTTTGGTGTAATTGTATTTGCTAAAGTTTTTTCAGCTTCTGTCACATCAGTTTTTCCTGCAAGAATTTTTTCTCTAGCCGCAACTTGTTCTGCTGTAGGACCTTCTAATGCTGATGAATCAAAGTTAACAATATTTGTTAATGCATCAAACACTTTTGAATCAACTAACTCAGTAGCTTTTTCCGGAGCTTCCTTAACTAATTTTGCGATATCTTCCATACCTGCTGCTTGAGTTTCGAAATCAGGATTAGCTAACTTTGAAATAAATGCGTTCAAGTCAACTTGAGGAGCTACTGTTTCTGCTGGAACAATCTCAGGAGTTTGCACAGGTGCAACATCAGCAGGTTGAGTTGCTACAGGTGCAGGAGTAGCTGCAGCCGGCTCAGTTGTTGTAATAGTTGGAGGAACAATCACCGGAGCTGGAGTATTTACTGCAGGAGCAGTAGCCGTTGCTGTAGGAACTTCCACAGGAGATACGTCCACTGGAGGAACTTCAACAACAGGAGGTTGTACCGGAATTTGTGGAGGCATTGGGCAAACAGGAGGATATATTGGAGGATATACCGGAGCTTGCGGATATGTATAAATTGGAGCCTGAGGATATGTATAAACCGGAGTTGCAGGTTGATATTGAGCTTGAGGAGCTTGAGTACCTACAGTCGGATTGTGAATATCAATTTTTACAGCATTATAATTTGGATTTTGCGTTTGTGGGGCTGACGCATACATCGGCTGTGTTTGCACCGCACATGGATTAAATGGTGCATATGGTGATTGAATCATGAGATTTTCCTTTCTTCTACTATTTAGAGTCTATAACCATTCTACCGTTTAAATGTTGCTAAAGAAAAAATATTGCTAATTTTTAAATAATTTTTAACAAAACTTCACAAATATAAGCAAAAACATTGATATAACAGGGTTATAAAAAAACACTGACAAGAAATTATTACAAATTGGAATCAAATGAATATTTATGCTAAAATCAAAACAAGAGGATATCTAAATTAGTCAGAACACAGTATATACTTGAGGATATAGATGAAAATAGATAAAAACAAGAAGACTTCGATTAGAAAAGCTTTCGGTAAAACATTAACCGAAATTGGAGAATATAACGAAAAAATTGTAGTCATGGATGCGGATTTAGCATGCTCGACACAGACAAAAATGTTTGGAGATAAGTTTCCAAATAGGTTTTTCGATTGCGGAATTGCGGAACAAGACATGGTTGCTACCGCTGCGGGATTAGCTTCAGAAGGAAAAATTCCTTTTATTGCCAGTTTTGCTATGTTCGCAACCGGCAGAACATACGACCAAATCAGAAATGCGGTTTGTTATCCGGATTTTAATGTTAAAATTATCGGAACACACGGTGGAGTTACTGTAGGTGAAGATGGTGCAACACACCAAGCTTTAGAAGATATATCGTTAATGAGAAATATTCCGCACATGACAGTTATTGTTCCTGCAGACTGCAGAGAATGTGAAGAAGTTATAAAATATGCCGCGTTACACGACGGACCAATGTATATAAGAATTTCAAGATGTAATGTGCCCGATATTTTTGACGAACATTACCATTTTAACATTCATAAAGCAGTTGTATTAGAAGAAGGTACTGACGTTTCGGTATTTACAAACGGCGAAACATTAGCTGAAGTACTTTTAGCAGCAGAAGAATTAAAAGAGGATGGCATTTCTGTTGAAGTTATAAACGTTCCGGTTATTAAACCGTTAGATTTTCAAACTATTATTGACAGTGTTAAAAAAACAAAATTCGCAGTTACCGTTGAAAATCACTCAATTATTGGCGGATTAGGCTCTGCCATTTGTGAGACACTCGCAAGCAGATATCCTGCAAAAGTTTATAGAGTAGGAATTCATGACGAGTTCGGGCAAAGCGGTAAATCTGATGAACTTATAGAATACTACGGATTAGACGCAAAAACTTTAGCTAAAAGAATCCGAACAATGTACAAAAAAGAACAAGGAAATATATAATGATAACATTTCAAAACGTTACCAAAAGATATAAAAACGACCATTGCGCTTTAAAAAACGTAAATCTTGAAATAAATTCCGGCGAATTTGTGTTTATAGTAGGTGCATCAGGAGCGGGAAAATCAACACTTATGAAACTCCTCTATTGTGAAGAAAAACCGACAAGCGGTATTATCTCAATCGGTGGAATAAATGTTGCAAACATTGCAACTAAAAACATTCCTAGCTTAAGAAGATGCATGGGTATTGTTTTTCAAGATTATAAACTTTTACAAAATCAAACAGTATATGATAATGTTGCTTATGTAATAAGAACATTAGGTATAAGCAGTAAAGAAATTGACGCTCGTGTAAACGGAGCTTTAAAAATAGTAGGTTTATATGAAAAGAAAAACGCAAAACCTACAGAACTTTCTGGCGGCGAACAACAAAGGGTCGGAATAGCACGAGCAATCGTAAATGGTCCGCCACTACTTATTGCAGATGAACCGACAGGAAACTTAGACCCTAAAAACTCAATGGAGATTATGCAAATACTTGCTCAAATCAACCAAAGAGGTATAACAGTAATCGTTTCTACGCACGATCACACAATGGTTGACTACTTTAGAAAAAGGGTTATCACATTGGATCAAGGCGAAATTATAAGAGATATTCAAGCAGGTACTTATGAATAGAAATTTTAAATCAAACGTAAAAAAGCACATACCTAAAGACTGGTTATGCGAACTTAGAATTCTTTACAGATTGGGAAAAGAAACATTAAATGATATTATCAGAACGGGTTGGGTAAACCTGGTAATCATAACAACAATGGCAGCGATTTTAATGATATTCGGCGCGTGTTTTAGATCTGCATTGTCAATATCCGCATTTTCAAAAGAAATCGGTAGTGCCTTAGAAATATCTGTTTACCTAAAAAACGATACCAATCCATCAGAAGTAAAACATGAGATACAAAAAATAAAACATGTCCAAGATATAACAATTATTCCGAAATCTGACTCTTGGAATAAACTAAAGACAGAAATGAATCTGCCAAACATTGAAAATCCATTACCTGATACATTGCACGTAAAAGTAGATTCACCTGACAATTTACAAATCGTGTTTGATGATATCAAAAAAACTCCTGCAGTTGAAGACATGAGCTACGCTAAAGACTTAGCAACAAAAATGGAATTGGTAAACCACGTTGTTAAAACGATAACACTTGTAGTAATTGCAGTTATGGGATTATTGACAATAACAATCATAAACAACACTATACAACTTGTAATTCAATCAAGAAAAGAAGAAATTGAAATTATGAGATTAATGGGTGTTAGCAATTGGTATATTAGATTTCCATTCATAATGCAAGGAGCGTTTTATGGGTTAAGCGGCTCGATTTTGGCTTTAATACCTTTAAATTATATTCAAAACGGACTTGTAAATATTCACAAATTCTTTATGGTACCAATGCCTGTACATGCTCAGGGGCTTGTTATATTAATCATGTTTGCAATGAGTATTACATTTGGTGCGGTTGGTAGCCATTTATGCATAAAAAAACACCTACAGGTATAAAATAATAATGATTGATAACCACAATATATTATTAATAACCGATTATGATGAAATTGCAAAAAACATTTTGGAAAAATTAGTTTTGTTACGCGCAAATGATAACATCACTGTTTGCGACACAAAATCATTCAAAAAAATCATTGAGAATTCAATGTATTACGTGATTATACTCCATGAAAATGAAGATAAAGACTCCACAATTAAACTAATTAAACAAATAAAAGATATTAAACAAGATTGCGAAATTCTTTTACTTCTAAATAAAACAAATAAAGAAACAATTTTAGAAGCGTACGATAGTGGAATTTTTGATTATTTTACAATTAACACAGAAAACTACGAAATGCTAATTAAAACCGTAAATTGTTTCAAATTTAAGAATTTAAAAGAAATCAATTGCCGAAATGATATATTTTTAAACCAACTTGGAGTTTTAGACGCTAAGTTGGGTATTTATAACCAAAAACATTTAAAAGAAATTTTTATAGATTTATCAGATTATCCTAGTATTAAAAACGGAGTTTTTGTAATATTAACACTAGATGAAAGCACAAAAACAAAAGTTTCCACAAACAGATTGGGGCAACTTCTGAAAAACATGTTGAGGAAAGATGATATTATTGCAATTGGTCGTGGAGGTAAATATTTTTTAATATTACCAAATATCAACATACTTAATACAAAAGCTGTTATTCAAAAAATACAAGAAAAAATGGGACAAGATTGCATAATCAGAGCCGGTATATCGAAAATCGGAATACAATCCTTTGAAACCATCTGCAAAAATGCGACTAATGCACTAACTTCAGCCTGCCACAATAATAAAAATATTGTATGTTTAGAAAATAATATTGATAAAGAAAATATCTGGCTTGAAGATCAAGATAGCATCCAGCAAAAAGGATTTAAACTATTTAAAACAGCACTTTCAAACAAGCTTGAAAATATCATTACTCCGTTATTTTATAGATTTCAAAAAGATTGCCAATCAAAACTAAAAAACACAACCGTAAGCCAATATACTAATGACATTGAATGTGTTTTCTGTTTAAAAAACCAAAAGTCTAAAAGTGAATTACTCCTTCAATATGACGGTTTTACGAAATTTAATATCGAAATTATTCATAGCGGACTTAATAGCGCAGAAAATAGCAAGTTCGAATTAGGGCTTAATAAAATAACAAATAAATTAATAACAAATCTCCTTAAACAGTTAAAAGAAGAATATATATTATCAACAAAGAAAGAGGACTAGATGTTAAATATAGAAAATAGTGCATTAATTATCATTGATTTTCAAGAAAAATTAGTACAGGCTACAGCAAAATACGGTACAGAAGCCGCAACTAATATGGCTAAAGTTGCAAGAGCTGCAAATATTTTAAATATACCGACAATTATAACGGAACAATATCCTCAAGGTTTGGGGAATACTGTTTTTGATATCAAATATAGTATAAATAATATGACGGAAACAATTGAAAAAAGCTCATTTTCTGCGATGTTGGAACCTGATTTTGCAGAAAAAATTAAAACATTAGAAAAAAAACAAATCATTATAGGGGGAATTGAAACCCACATTTGCGTTCTTCAAACTGTAGCAGATTTAATAAAAGAAGGGTTTGAAGTATATGTATTAAAAGACGCATGCGCAAGCCGTAACAAGAAAGAATATAAAGTCGGAATCGATTTAATGAAACAATATGGTGCAAAAATTACTTGCGTAGAAATCACACTATTTGAGTGGTTAAAAACATCAAAACATCCTAATTTTAAAGAAATACAAGCTTTAATAAAATAAATTTAAGGATTTAGAATAACCATTTCACAATTTTTACAATCAAATCGAAGTGGGTATTTTTTGCCCTTTTCGTCTTTTAAATAAAGTTTTCCGCAAGATTGCCCGCAAATTCCTGCCGCAAATTTTAAACAATGTTTAGTCCGCATCAACTCAATTTTACTTGGTATTTTTTCACCGGTTTCCAAAGCCTTCTCACAAACTTCACATTTACAATTTGAATAAAATTTTGTAGCTTCTTCATTAAAAACATTACCTCTGTAATCAAGTTTTGTTTCAGGATAATCAGCATAACTTATAGGTTTTTGAAGCTCTCTATTATAATTCAAAAGTCTTTCAGACATCAACAAACTCAACAATTCACGACGAACTTCATTTATCTTAGATACAGGCAAAAATGGTAATTCACCAGTAATTTTAATATCTTCGACATAAAAATCACTTCCGCCGGTTTTCTTAAATTGAGTAATAAATGTTTGGGTATTTTTCTCTTTATTATTAGGCATTTCACCTGATGGCATTTGCATTTCAACAGAATTATTATCCTCATCAACAGCCTTAATTTTTTCAGCGGTTAAATAAATTCTTGTTGCAATTTGACGAACAGTTTTTGAAACTTCTAACTGCTTTTCGAATTTAAAATCGATATTCCTGTACAGTAAAACACCTGTTTTTATACCATCCATATTATTTGGATAAACTTTATTACCATCAACTTTATTAACTAAAAATCCTTTCATTCCACCATCTGCAACAAAACATAATCCATCTTGAGGGGATAAATCTGCATCAATTTCAAAATAATTATGACAAACTCGCTTAATTTTACCTATCTTTTCACCTCTGGATTTTGGAGATAAGAAATTATAACATTGACCCCGCTCTTGAAGGAAATAATCCGTATAACCTCTATTAAATGTTTTTTCAACATTAGGTTCAAAATCTAAAAAAACTTTCCCCGAAGATGTCCTTTTTGCATGTTTATTAAGCAAATTATTATAATACGCAACAACATTTTTAACATAACTAATATCTTTTAAACGACCTTCAATCTTAAAAGACTTCACACCGACATCAATTAGTTTTTCAATATGAGAAGAGGCATTAAAATCTTTTAAAGATAACAAATATTTATCTTTTAGAAGATATTTACCTTTTTCATCTACCAAAGAATATTTTTTACGGCAAGGTTGAGCACATTCACCCCGATTAGCAGAACGACCCCCATTAGCATAAGACAAATAACACTGCCCACTATAGGAAACACATAAAGCTCCGTGTATAAATGTCTCGATTTCACAACTTGTATTTTTACAAATTTCATCGATTTGCAGCAAGGATAATTCTCTTGCCAAAATAACTCTCGACACCCCTAAAGTATCGAAAAACTTAGCTTTTTCAAGATTTCGATTATTACACTGAGTACTGGCGTGAATTTGAATTGGTGGCAATTTACCGTCTATTGCAGCTTTTAAAAGCCCCATATCTTGAACTATTATGGCATCAACCCCAATATTATATAGGTTTTTCACCATTTCTACAGCTTTTTCTAATTCATTATTGTTAAGAATTGTATTAATAACGACGTGAACTTTGACATAAAATTTATGAGCATAATTTACAAGATTTTCAATATCTTCAAGGGTATTTGGAGCATTTTTACGAGCCCCAAAATCACTCGCGCCGATATAAATAGCATCTGCACCACTATTAATAGCGGCGATTGCTATATCGTAATTCTTTGCAGGAGCTAAAAGTTCAACCGATTTCATACCGTTATATTATAACAAAATTATCAATATATTGTAATATTTTGAATTATTTTTACAATTAATGCTAAAATTTTAAAAAAGGAAGCTTATGAAAATATCACTAATAAATCATGGATGTGCAAAAAACCTTGTTGATTCTGAATTGCTACTTGGTATTCTTACCCAAAAAGGGTATAGCATAACACTAGACGAAAACGAAGCTGACATCGTTATAATTAACACATGTTCATTTATTCACGATGCAGAAAAAGAATCTGTTCAAAGCATTTTACAAATGATTGAAGAAGGCAAAAAAGTCATAGTAACAGGCTGTTTACCTCAAAAACATAAACAAGACCTTAAAGACGCTATACCTGAAATCAGCGGAATGATTGGGACATCAAATTTAAACGATATTATGACCGTTATTGAGTCCTTAAAACAAGGCAAATATACAAGTATAATAAGTGAAAAACCTCATTATATTTACCCTGAAAATATTAAACGCCAACAAATAACAATGGGAGCAAGTTCATATTTAAAAATAGGCGAAGGTTGTAATTACAAATGCGGATATTGTGTAATTCCAAATTTACGCGGTAAATACGTTTCTCGTCCTATTGAAAACATAGTAAATGAAGCAAAAGAACTTGTATCAAAAGGCGTTACGGAAATTATTTTAATTGCACAAGATACATCTTCTTACGGAATTGATTTATACAAAAAACAAGCACTGCCACAATTATTAAAAGAACTCAACAATATTGAAGGACTCTCCTGGATAAGAATAATGTATGCATACCCATCAATGATGACCGATGAATTGATTGATGCAATAGCTAAACTTGATAAAGTTGTTAAATATATTGATATTCCTTTACAACACTCACATCCAAGAGTTCTTGAATCAATGCGCAGACCTGTAATGGATTATAGAGAACTTATACAAAAAATCAGAGATAAAATTCCGAATGTATCAATCAGAACCTCATTGGTCGTGGGTTATCCAGGCGAAACAGAGGAAGAATTTGAACATCTATATAATTTTGTAAAAGATGTAAAATTTGACAGAATGGGCGCTTTTGAATACTCAAAAGAAAAAAACACATATTCATACAGCCTAAAAGGGCATATTTCTGCAAAAATAAAAAAACAACGAAGAAATAAACTGATGGAATTACAACAGGAAATCTCTCGTAAAAATAACGAAAAATATATAGATACAACCCTAAAATGTATCGTTGAGGGATACACAGATGAAGGTGTAATTATCTTACGCTCAGAACACGATGCTCCGGAAATAGATGGGGTAGTCTATGCAAGCTCAAAAACTCCGGTAGTGCCGGGTGATATAGAATCAGTAAAAATAACTAATGCCGATGAATACGATTTATTTGGCGAAATAATACAAGAATAGATAGGTGAAATATGGAATATATAGAAAACAAAGAGTTTGAACAAAAAGAAGTTAAAGGCATATTTACAGATATGATTAAATATGCACCATCAAAACTTTGCGGTTTGCTTGGTAATGTGATTACAGTACCAATTTATACGAGTTTATTTTCTCAAGAACAGTACGGTTTATACACAATATCTATAGCAATGCTATCATTCCTTTGTATAATATTTTCCGATTGGGTTGGATTAAGCGGTTTAAGATTTTTTAGACATCATCAGCTTATTGATAACCTTCCAAAATATCTATCAACCTTAGTAACAATACTAACAATAAATATGGTTTTAATGTTTGCAATCGCATTGCTATTCAAAGATAGTATGTATACTCTGTTTCACGTACCGTTTAAATACTTTATGGCTGTACTGCTTTTAATTATACCGGTTGCCGCGAGAGCATTACTATCACAACTTTTAAGAGCTCAACTAAAATCAGTATCTTATACATTAACAACAATAGTAAACCAATTTGCAACAATATTCTTAGCCGTATTTTTTGCAAAGTTTTTCAATCTTGGTGCGGCTTCCATATTACTTGCTATGGGAGTTTCAATATCATTAATCGACATCCTGTTATTGTATCAATCTGAAATCTTAAAAGTATTTAAATTCCAAAAAATCGAATGGAAATTCATTTTACCAATAATGAAATATGGTATACCAATTGCAGCAACATCACTTAGTGCTTGGATTATAACCCAAAGTAACAAATTTATAATGAATAGCATTAGCGGATTTTCGAAAGCTGCATTAGTAGGTGTGGGATATGGATTAACCTTGCCAATACTAATGACTTTGTTTGCAATGATAACAGTTGCAGCTATCCCAAGAATCATAAACCTTTATGAAGCTAAAATTGATGTAAGACCTATAATCTCAAGATTTTTAGGATACTACATTTTAGTTGCACTGCCAATAATTACAGTTATGTCAATCTACTGTGTTGATTATACTCACATATTTGTTTCAAACGAAAATATGTATGAAGCTTATAAATTAGTTCCATACTTTGCTTATGGTGTCTTTTTCCTTGCAATGACGGATTACACAACTTTACAATATCATTTAGCAAATAAAACACATATCGAATTTACAATAAAGCTCATCTCAGGTATTATCGGTGTAGCTCTAAATTTAATACTTATTCCTAAATTTGGATTAATCGGAGTAGGAATTGCAACATTTAGTGCAAATTTCTTGTATTTTATACTAAGTATTATAATTGTTCTTCCAAAATTAAATTTAAAATTTCCAACAAAAACTATACTTAAAATGATTGGGGCAGCTATCCCAACCGGATGTATTACGTATATATTTAAAATATACAATGTAAATATTTCAAGCCTAGTTCAAATGTTCATAATTTTGGCTGTATTTTACATCACTTACACAATTTTGAACTATAAGGCCCTTAAAAAAACGACTTAATATAACTTCATATTTCACACATTACTAGCAATTTTAAAAATTTTCAAACGTTATTAATAAAATAGAAGCATGCAAGAAATGTGGCTTAAGAAAATGTAACAAAAGAACATTTTCCGGTGTGCTTGCGCTAGAATTTAAATCTAGCCAGATTATTATCGATAATATTTATAACGTTATGAAAGGATTTAATATGAGAAATAGCAGCAGAAGAAGAACAAGAAGAATACTTGCCGCAACATTAACCGCATTATTCTTATCTCATCAAACGATGTTGTTATCTGTTGTAGCTACAGATATTACCGGAGTATCCGGAAATAATGGCGTATACAACATTAACCCAACTTCTGTAATTGACGGAACCGATATCGGTTACAGAAAATATGAAAACTTCAACTTATCAAAAGGGGATATTGCAAACCTTATTTATAAGTATGGAATTACAGATATTGAAACATTCATTAACCTGGTTGATAACAAAATCAACATTGACGGTATTGTCAATACTATGAGAGATAGCAATTTCTACAACGGAAAAGCTGTATTCATCTCTCCAAATGGTATGGTTGTAGGTGCTTCAGGTGTTTTAAACGTAGGTTCATTAGGAATTTACACACCTAGAGATGAACAGTACACAATCTATAAAAATAATCCAACAGCGCAAGTAAGCAATTTAGTAGGCGTAATGCCAAGTGGCGCAGAGATTAAAATCGACGGTAAAGTGTTAGCTGCTAATGACGTAGTTTTACAAGCAGGTAAACTTACAATTGGAAAAGATGCAGGGGTTATTGCCGGTATCAACCAAAACAAAATGTCTCAAATAAAAACAAATAACCAAGCTAATACATTGTTCAATCAATTAGTAAACACTGATAATATGAATACCGCTAATCAGTTTGCGAGCAACAACGGTAATATTAAAATTATTGCTGAACAAGGGCAAGTTAACACCTCTGGTGTGACGATTGACGGTAATCTTATAAACTTTGGTAAAGGTGATACAACAATCAACGTCCTTGGCCAAGAAGGAACAAAAATTGCAGGTAATGTTAAAAACTCTGATGGTAATTTAGTAATAAGCAACAAATGGGGCGATTTAAATATCTCCGGTAACGTAAAAAATAACGGAAGTACAACTATTGAAAACGTTCCAATACCAGGGCTTATTCATATCCGCCAAGGGGATACCACATATACTTACGAAACAATAGATACATTATCTGAACTTAATATTTCCGGAAACGTAGATACAACCGGTGATTTAACAATTACCAATATCGGCGACAGAGGAATGAATATTTCCGGCAATATAAATAACACAGGTAATTTGCTTATTCACAATGGTATTAAAAGCGAAAATTCAGATAGAAATCCAAATATCGGAGGTTTAAATATTACCGGTAATGTTACAAATATCGGAAACGCTGATATCAACAATTACGCAGCAGGCGGTATTAACATTGGAAAAACAGGTGTTGTCACTAATAAAGAAGGCAATCTTGCAATGTTAAATACGTACTACGGTGTTGGCGGTTTAACTATCGATGGTCAAGTTTCAAATACAAACACTAACAAGACAGGTATCACTACAATTACTAACGACAAAGGTGTTTTAACAGTAAACGGTAATGTTGACACTAATAATGCCGAATTAACAATGACAAACAATGGTGATGATTTTGTTATTAACGGCGACATTTACGGTACAAACAATAACGTAAACATTGTTAACAACAATGGAGGTATTCACTTAAACAGCACAGGACTAGTAAACTCAAAAACTAACGATGTAAATATTACAAACATCGGTACCGGCGGTGTTAATATTAAAGGTTTAGTAAACGCTAACCAAAATGTTAAAATTGACAACAAAAATTCTAACGTTGTAATTGGTGACAATACTGAAAATAATAACTATGTAACCGCAGGTAAAGACATTCAAATAGCTATTGTTGACGGAAGTTTACTTAACTATGGTGTTGAAAAAACATTACTTAAAGCCGGCGGTAATTTAAACATGGACGTTACTAACGGAACAATCGGTTTACCTGTTCAACAAGCAGCTTGCACAGGTTCTGGTTGTACAGGTGTCGGTCCTAAAAACGATGGCAGCAGAGACTTCACAAAATCAATTAACGCAAATATAACAGGAAAAGTTAATGCTACAACTTCAAAAACAAAAGATGCTTTAAAACCTGAAGACTTAGTTATTAACTATGCCGCAATTGATTCTGATATGAATATAGATTCAATCAAAGCTGACGGCAGAGTTATTTTAACAGTTGATAACGACTTCGGTGTTGATAACAACGGAAAACGTTATAATATGATTAACGCATCAACTGATCCTTCAAAAGCTAACGTTGAAGGTTGGGGAATATCCCTAATTTCTAACGGTAGCATTGGCGAAAAAGATAACAAAGTCACATTTAACCAAACTAACGAAAACTATGCATTAGACGCATTAGCTAACGAAAACATCAACCTAAAAGGTTTAGATGATAAATTTACACACACTGAAGTTTGCAATATGATTGCTCGCGAAGGTGATATTGATGTTGAATTCAGCGGTAATGCTCATATTAAAAATATTACAGCAGAAGGCGACATTACAGCAATCGCTCGTGGTAACAAACTTATTGTAGACAATATCGGTCATATCGAAGACGATTCAGTTACACCAAATGATTACTTTGGACCACGCCACGATGGTTACGAATTCGACGGCGGATACGACCAAGACGATTACAAATCTGAAGTTTTACCAAATAATGTTACTTTAAAAGCTTTAGATATCAACAAAAACATTCGTCCTAACGGAGAAATGATTGATGGTCACTATGCTTACGCAGATTCTGAAGTAAGAGTGAATAACGCAGTTTTAGATAACGGTACAATGGATATCGTTGCTGATAATATTTACGCAAACGGAGTAGTTGCAAGGTTTAACAAAGACGGATTCTCTAAAGAAGCTGATCCTTCAACTAACAAAATCATAGGTGCTTCAGAAATTCCTTCAGGACACGCAGTAAGACCGGAAGATGTCGAAGGTATAGGCCGCGATGAATCTGAACGTAACTACTATTATCATGAAGGAGATGGCGACTTCTCTGATGGTTCAACAGATATCGACGATGATGATAATATTGCAGATAGCACACCTTTAGAAATCGAAGATGAACAATCTGATAACGATAGCGATTCAGACGCTGATGCCGATGCAGACGCAGACGCTGATGCTGATGCTGACGCTGACGCAGATGCTGACGCTGACGCAGATGCTGACGCTGATGCTGATGCTGACGCTGATGCTGATGCTGACACTGACGCTGATGCTGACGCTGATGCTGACGCTGATGCTGACGCAGATGCTGACGCAGATGCTGACGCTGATGCTGACGCTGACGCAGACGCTGACGCTGACGCAGACGCAGACGCTGACGCTGATGCTGATGCCGATTCTGATGCCGATGCAGACGCTGACGCTGACGCTGATGCTGATGCCGATTCTGATGCCGATGCAGACGCTGACGCTGACGCTGATGACGATGATGATCCAATGATACGCGAAGACGGCAGCAGCATGTATATTCAAAGAAAAATCCTTGACAACAGCATTGATTCTGTTGATAAGAGACAATTTATGAGATACTCAGTTGCTGACAACAAAAACCCAATCGCAATTGAACAATCAAATGGAATCCAAGGATTGATAGACGTATCAAGAGGCGGTATTTCAGTTAAACACAACAACAACTTAAAAGTCGGAGATACAATTCCTGTACACATTTCATACGGTGGATTAGACATCAAAGCCGATGTAAAAGTTGTAACAGCAACAACAAACAGAGCGGGTGCAATGTTTGTCAACTTAGACCAAGCAACAGCAAACCAACTGTTATACTTGAATATGATATTGGATGAAGCTCAAAACATTTCAAAAAAATAACAGATGATTAAAAACTAAATATAACGGTAGGTAGATTAGGCAACTAGTCTACCTATTATTTTAGTAAAGAAATGTAACACTTTCATTAAATTGTTAAATTTTACTAAAAAAAAGCCGTTAATTAATACATCTGGTATACTGAACATGCGACATGCCAGTCACAAAAATAACAGTAAAAAGTGTTGAAAATAAAAGAAAACATATATATGAAAGGATTGACTATGACTAGAAATTGTAGAAGAAAACTCCCAAAACGAGTAATCGCGTCCGTTTTGACGGGCATGTTCGTGCTACAAACCGGATCGATGAGCGCATTGGCCACAACAATTACTTCAGGAACGGGCTCTGTTAATGCCGGTGTTTATTATAATTCAACCACAGGAGTTTGGGAACTCACACCGGGGAAAGTATCCAGTGGCAACGGTTATAGTCATTATTCGAAATTTGATTTAAGTTCCGGAGACACTGCAAATATGATTTTTAACACTTCAGGCAAAGAAGTCACTGGAACATTCTACAATATGGTTGACGGAACTGGCATAACTACGATAAATGGTTTGCTTAATACTGTAAACAAAACAGGAACAACCAGTTACGCATTCCATGATGGCAAAGTTGTATTTGTAACTCCGGGAGGGTTCATGGTTGGCTCATCTGGGGTCCTAAACGTTGGTTCTTTAAGCGTTTACACACCATCTGCAGATGCGTATAATGCATTACTTGAAGGAGGTTCCCTTAACGGTTTATCGACAAATGGCGGAACATTATTTGAAACCGACCTTGGAACTTCAGGAGTCGATATTCACGGTAATAACTTAATTACAATAAACGGTAAAATTCTTGCTACGAACGATATTAGACTTAACGGAACATCAGTAAGTATTGCCGGATCAAACAGTGCACTAATTGCAGGTATAAATAAAAGCCAAATGAAAATTACAAAAGACGGTAGCGAAGCGTTATTTAATACCTTAGTTAGCGGTGATTATAAGAACGCAACTAATTTCACAAGCTCGGACGGCACAATAGAAATTTATTCAAATAGAGAAAAATCAGCCACTTTACCTACAAATCTTAACATTTCAGGAACTGTCAAAAATATTGCAGACTCAGGCAAACTTACAATAATCAACGAAGTACCTGCAGGTATGAACATAAGTGGTGATGTTGAAAATATCGGTGACGGAACTACAAAAATCATAAACCGATTAGGTAATATGACCATCAGCGGTAAAATCGCAACCAATGGTTATACTGAAATTTACAACAGCCCATCAATTATAACGGTTAATGATGTCACACTTAATGCATTAGACCCTAATACCAAATTTACAATTACAGATACCGCTGAAATTACAAACGAAGCAGGTCTTCTTCTATCCAACTACGGTAAAGGTGGTTTTGATATTGCAGGTAAAGTTACCGGAGCGGGCGGAATAACTATTCTCAACGGTAAAGAAGGTAACGGAACTTTCGGTGACAAAACAACAACCATCAATGACAATATGAAGGCCTTAAATATCACCGGTACAATAACAAATGAAAAAGACACATTAAGTATAAGAAACTACGGCGATGGCGGTCTTATATTAGGAGAAACCGGAAATATTACTTCAACTATCAACGACACATACTTTAGAAGAGTAGACTTTGAGGGTAATGTTATACCTACAACGTATATATATAACGGCGGTAAAGATGGTATGACATTAAATGGTGCAATTAATAATACAGGAGACATTGTTGTAACTAACGATGCAGGCGCTATGAATATCGGTGGTAATATTACTGCTAACGGAATGAACCGTGAGGTTACAAACAGGCTTGGAGTTACCACTACCATTATTAGAGATGCTGAAATCACCAATAATGGTACTGATTTGAATATAACCGGTAATATTACATCTAACGAAGGTAAATTGTACATCACTAACAACGGCACCGGAGCCTTAAACGTTCAAACAACCGCTCAGATAGATGCTGATGGTATGGATTTGATTAATAACGGCGCTGGCGGTTTGTACATCAACGGTAAAATTACTAACGTTGGCGACGGTTTGTACAAAAATACAAACGAAGATTATAACATTGATACTAACGGGACTATTCAAAACTCAGCAGGCACAGCCAACTTTATTCAAGAAGGTTCCGGCGCTATGTTGTTTGGAGGAACCATAAACAACCAAGGTACCACAAATATTAGTAATGTAAACCTATCAGGCCCTATGACTATTGGTGGTAAATTGACAAATAACGGTGCTACAAATATTACAAACAACGGTTTTTCTATTGACTTAACCGGCAATATTACTAATACAAATGAAAAATTAACAGTAACAAACAATAATGGATACTTTAATACCGCAACGGATTCAAATATCAATGCTGTTGATGCAGACTTATTAAACAATGGCTCCGGAGCTATGACACTTAATGGAACGATTAATAATACAGGACATACAAGTATTATCAACGAAAATGGAACAAAATTAACCCTAAATGGTAATATTACAAATACGACCGGTTTAACAATGATAAACAAAGGTGCAGATGGCTTTGAAGTAAATGGTAATATTAATAATAATGCTGGTGGCATATATAGAAACTCCGCAGGAAATATGACATTCAATGCCGGAACCGTTGTAAAAAACACAAACGCAAACTTCGATAACACCGGAGATAATATGACATTTGCCGGAACCGTTGAAAATAACGGTATCACAGAAGTTCTTAATGACGGCAATGGTGCATTAACTATTGGAGGCAATTTCTCTAATAATGGAAATACAACAATAACAAGTTACGGCAGCAAAACCGATATAACAGGTTATGTTAAAAATACAAACGGCGTTTTGACTGTAGAGAACAATAAAGGCGGTTTAACTATCGCCAATAATGCAACTGTAGAATCTAACGGATTAATGCTAAACAATCTTGGCGAAAACGGATTGTTGATTAACGGAACTGTAACTAACAATGGTGCAACTACTATTTACAATAGTGCTGGTGGCATCAAGATAAACGGTACTGTTACAAATAACGGCGATGCAGAAAAACAGTTAAAAATAACTAACCAAGGCGGTGATGGTATTACCATAAACGGTACTGTAAAAAATACGGGTACAGCAAACATTACAAATAATGCCGCTCACATAAATATAAATGGTACTATTGATAATACCGGAATTACGAATATCACAAACGAAGACGGCCATATCAACGTAAATGAAGGCGGCACAATTACAACTAAAGCAGGTAAACTAACTATTCTTAACCGTGGCAAAAACGGAGGAACATACGTTTATGGCGGCGGTAAAATCAAAAACCTCGATAACAACACAAAAATTGTAAATAATGGTGTTGAAGGTATTACTGTTGATGGCGTAATCGAAAATGGTGGTGTTCTTGATATTGAAAACACCGGAACTCAAGGTATTGAAGTTAACGGCACAGTTCAATCTGTTGGAAAAATTACAATGAACAACACTGGCCATAACGGAATTCATATTGGATCAACAGGCAGAATTACTGGCGCAAATGATGTTGATATTATCAACACACCAGCTACTGGCACTGGAGCTGTTGGGTTATTCAATGTGATGGGCTTAGTCAAAGGCAAAAACGTTAACTTAAAAACAACAAATGGTTCAAATTTAGTTATTGGTGATAATCAAGCAAGTAACAATAATAACTACATTACAGCAGAAAATGACATCAATATTACTGCAAATGACGCAAGCGTTCTAAACAGAGGTGTTGCAAAAGTATTACTAAACGCTGGTGGCAACTTAAATATGAACGTAACTAATGGCACAATCGGTAAACCAGTTCAACAAAAGGCTTGTACAGGTTCTGGTTGTACAGGTATTGGACCAATGGCTGACGGTAGCAGAGATTTTACAAAATCAATTAACGCAAAAGTCGCTGGAAAAGTTAATGCCAAAACAACCGATGCCGCAAAAGCTGGTAGAGACCTTGTTATTAACTATGCTGCAATTGATTCTGATATGAATATCGATGCAATCAAAGCTGATGGTAGAGTTATCCTTACAGTCGATGACGATTATGGCGCTAACAATACTGGAAAACGCTACAATATGGTTAATGCTTCAACTGACAAAACAAAAGCTAACGTTGAAGGTTGGGGTATGTCTTTAATCTCTAACGGTAGCATCGGTACAAAAGATAACAAATTAACATTCAATCAAACAAAAGCTCCTCAATACGCGATGGATGCTTTGGCAAACGAAAACATCTATATGAAAGGTTTAGATGACAAATATACAACAAATGAAGTTTGCACAATGATTGCCAGAGAAGGCGATTTGGATGTTGAATTCAGCGGAAATACTCACATTAAAAACATCACAGCAGAAGGTGATATGACAGTTATCACTAGAGGTAAAAACCTTGTCGTAGATAATATCGGCCATATCCAAGATTCATCAGTGACACCAAATGATTATTTCGGCCCTCGTCACGATGGCTATGAATTCGACGGAAGATACAATAAAGCTGATTACAAATCAGACGTTTTACCAAATAATGTTACCTTAAAAGCGTTAGACATTAACAAAAACGTTAGACCTGACGGCGAAATGGTTGATGGCTATTATGCATACGCAGATTCTAGCGTGAGAGTAAACAATGCGGTTATAGATAACGGTAAAATGGATATAACTGCAGATAATATTTACGCAAACGGAATTTATGCAGGCTTTAACAGAGTCGGATTTACGAAAATCAAAGATCCGTCAACAAATGCTGTGATTGGTGTTGTTAATCCGGCTTCACTTAACGAACCTGTAGGCCACGCGGTTAGACCAAATGATGTTACTGGTATCGGCAGAGATGAACACGAACGTAACTACTACTATCCAAACGGCGACGGTGATATTACAGTAAACAAAAACAACTCAAACGTTGATGATAACGATGGTATCGCTGACGATACACCTTTAAAAATAGGCGATAAAGGTGAAGATACACCGACTCCTCCAAACATTAAGCCTAACGTTCCGGGTGGCGGCGGAGGTGGAGGCAACGACACTTCTAACAACACAACAATAACCGGTGATAAGAGCTTCGCTTGGAAAAAAGTTGATGATAACAACGTTGAAGCTATCGACAAACGTCAATTCATGAGATTCAACGTTGACAGCAGCCCTTGTCCGGTAGCTATGGAAAAATCAGATAACGGTATCGACCAACTATTAGACGTATCAAGAGGTGGTATCGCTGTAGCTCACAACAACAAATTAAAAGTCGGAGATGTTGTTCCTGTACACTTAACATACGCAGATCTTGATATCAAAGCTGATGTAAAAGTCGTATCAGCATCTACAACCAGAGCCGGTGCAGAATTCGTAAACTTAGACAAAGCAACCGCTAACAAATTATTATACCTAAGTTTGTTACTGGAAGATCCGGCATTATCTTATAACAAATAAACAAACATCTTATATTCTAGTCAATCAATGGAAAAGATCTACCTTGCGTAGGTCTTTTCTGTATGTTAGAATGAACTCGTAAAATTTTAGCATTAGGGAAAATGAATTGTAGTATTATAAAAATATTAATCAGCATATCACTAGTCGTGTTATTTAGCGCTAACAATATAACACGATGTGAAGAATCTGCTATTGAACTAAGAGATAAAACTCCTCTTATATTTGATATAACCAACGATAAACGTCAATATATCAGAATAAAACATTCGCAAATATCAGCACATATAACAATCTCGTCAAATGGCAAAAGTTTAAATGTTATTGATATATCAAGAGGCGGACTAAAATTAGCAAACACTAATTATAACATCGATGAAGAAATCCCAATAAACATCAAGTATAAAAACATAGAGATTAAAACAGCCGCAAAAGTTATACGGTCAAAAAAAGATCATCTGGGATTAGAATTTACCAGACAAGAAGATGATATAGAAAATAAATTATTGTATCTTAGTATAATGCTTGAATCTGATAGTGGATTATTAAAAACAAGATTTTCAGAAAACGGGGTTCTGTAATTTAATTTGCTCTAAAGGGGTAAATTATAGGGCTTTCGTGTCTCTTGTCAAATAATAAGTCATCCTCGGGCGATACTCGGGGATACAGTATAATTAACTTCTTAATAATTGTCATTCTGAGGGCTTTAGCCCGAAGAATCTCATAAAATTGTATAGAAATAATAAGAGATTCTTCGCTCCGCTCAGAATGACGATGGACAGGAAGATTATTAACATCAATACATTTACCCCCGCTCAGAATGACGATGGATGGGAAGGTTATTAACATCAATATATTTTACCCCCGCTCAGAATGTCGGTACTACCATATCAACCCCTCGCCCTAACCACATCATGTCATCCTCGAGAATGGGAAATAGAAAATACATTGTTCCTTCCCTGGGTGGGGTAGGTGGCAAAGCCGGATGGGGTGATTTATAATTGTGTCCTACAGCGAAGACTCTTTACATCAACCCCTCACCCAGCCCTCTCCCTCGGAGAGGGGAAATCCTAGACCTTTTAGTTTAGACCTCTTTCACCCCTTCCCCTCCCCTTCCCCATCCGGGGCAGGGAGCTCGCTTATCACCCCAACCCCCACCTTACCTCTCAGTAAAACAATACTTAATTGTTTTGCATTCGACAGAGTCCATCCAGGGAGGGGAGTATCCCCGAGTCACACCACCCCTGCCCCTTCCCCATCCGGGGCAAGGAGCTCGCTTATCACCCAACCCCCACCTTACCTCTCAGTAAAACAATACTTAATTGTTTTGCATTCGACAGAGTCCATCCAGGGAGGGGAGTATCCCCGAGTCACACCACCCCTGCCCCTTCCCCATCCGGGGCAAGGAGC
>SUTS01000005.1 GCA_015152555.1 Cyanobacteria bacterium SIG26 | reverse complement strand
TTTGCAAAAAATAAAGAAAGATAGAAATAAGCCTAAAACCTTTGCAAATTATTGGTAGTAATGATATTCTCAAGCAAAAAAAAGTTGCCAGATTATGGCAACATTAAATAAACACGAGGATATTAAGAGAGAGAGAGAGTATAAAAAACTTGTTTACTTATATCCTTTTTTCACTGTATGACAAACCATTTTTACAAATAGTTTTATTTTCTTTTTCCCGAACGCTATGTTTGCATTCCCCTTACATATATATAAAGGTTTATTTTTTGCAAAAATTGCTACTTGAGCGCAATTATTGTTAACAATTCTTAAACAGAGTTCATTTGAACATATTGAGTATATATACCCAATATAAGAACTATAGAAAAATCAATTTATCACTTAACAATTAAGATTTAGTACAATCTTTAGAAACAATATTTGAAGTATATTTATAACCATATTTTGATGAATTTTTTGTCAAAAAGTCATGAGATATTTTATTGAGAGTACCGTTTTTAGCAATTTTGCTCATAATTTCATCAATTTCATAATAGGCGTCTCCGCCGATTTTATTTGCGACGAAATTCTCATAAATAAATTTTTCTAAACGATTTAGTTTTTTGTAACCCATTTTATTAAAATATGAAATAAAATTTTTATATTCTTTTTCAGGAACAGCATCCGCGTATGCTTTGCTATATCGATTAATCATTTTATTATAATTTTGTTTATCTAAATATTTTTGGATTTTGACTTTTATAGAATTAGGGAAAAGATTTAGATATTGTTTTGGAGGTAATTTTTCTAATAAAGAAAATTTGTTATTAGTAGTGTATGCATATATTCTTTTAATTCCTAATATATTTGCTGCTGCAAAATCAGGGAAACTAAGAGGAGCATTGTCAGGATGTGAATGTATAAAATCAGCATCTTTGAATAGAGAATAATCTTCTTTTGGAATATTGATTTGGTTTTTTTCTCCGAAAAATTCTTTTAAAATCTTGTTGTCTTTAACAATAACACCATACTCTGCATTGTTTTTAAAATAACCTTGCAAGGCTTTATTTTTTGCGTAATGATGAGCCACTTCAGGAGTTTTAAAATTAATAACATTATCCTGTCTTATATAACCGAGAGAATTAGGGGTTATTGATTTACGTATATTATTTATTTTTGCAAAAGAAATTTTCATATAATATATAAATCCGGTAAAAATATTTTTTGCTAAAAAACACACTCTTATTTTTTAAGAGTGTGTTTTTTTAATTTATGAGATTCTTCGGGGTTATATATTTGGGTAAACATTCGATTTGTTAGACCATTCCCCCTCAGAATGACATTTACTAGCCAGCTTGAGAAACAGCAACGGCACATGCAACAGTAGCACCTACCATTGGGTTATTACCCATACCAATAACGCCCATCATTTCAACGTGAGCAGGAACTGAAGATGAACCTGCGAATTGAGCATCACCGTGCATTCTTCCCATAGTATCTGTCATACCATAAGATGCCGGACCTGCAGCAACGTTATCCGGGTGTAGAGTTCTACCTGTACCACCACCAGATGCTACAGAGAAGTATTTTCTATCATTTTCATAGCACCATTTTTTGTAAGTACCCGCAACAGGGTGTTGGAAACGTGTTGGGTTAGTTGAGTTACCTGTGATTGAAACGTCAACACCTTCTTTAATCATAATTGCAACACCTTCTGATACATCATCTGCACCGTAGCAACGAACTTTAGCTCTTTCTCCGTCAGAGAATGGAGTTTCTTTAACGATTTTTAATTCGCCAGTTTTGAAGTCGTAATCAGTTTCAACAGCAGTGAAACCGTTAATTCTAGCGATAATATAAGCCGCATCTTTACCAAGACCGTTCAAGATAACTCTTAAAGGTTCTTTTCTAACTTTGTTAGCGTTTCTAGCGATACCGATAGCACCTTCAGCAGCAGCGAAAGATTCGTGACCTGCTAAGAAACAGAAGCATTTAGTTTCTTCTCTTAACAACATTGCTGCTAAGTTACCGTGACCGATACCAACTTGTCTTCTGTCACCAACTGAGCCTGGGATTGCGAAAGCTTGTAAACCAAGTCCGATAGCTTCTGCAGCATCAGCGGCATTTGTAATACCTTTTTTAAGCGCGATTGCTACGCCTAAAGTATAAGCCCAAGAAGCGTTATCAAACGCAATTGGTTGAATACCTTTTACGATCGCATCTACGTCAATACCTTTTGATAAACATAGTTCGCGAGCATCTTCTAAAGATTTGAAACCATATTCAGGTAAAACTTTAGCTAAAGTAGCCTCACGTCTATCTTGTCCTTCAAATTTTACTGTCATAATTTATTTTCCTTTTCTAATTAATTAACTCTTATTTTTTGTCATTCCGAATTTATTTCGAAATCTATCAATGTCAATTAAATGGATAGACCCTGAATTAATTTCAGGGAGACATTACCCTTTTATTCTTCACGAGGATCGATATATTTAACAGCATCAGCAAATCTGCCGTAAGTACCGATATTTTTTTCGTAAGCTTCTTTAGGGTCAACACCTTTTTTGATGGCATCCATAACTTTGCCAAGGTTAACAAATTGGTATCCGATAACTTCGTCATTTTTGTCTAAACCAAGTTTAAGGATATAACCTTCAGTCAATGAAAGGTATCTAACACCTTTTTGTTTTGTTGAGTGAATAGTACCTGTCATAGAGCATAAACCTTTACCTAAATCTTCAAGACCTGCGCCAACAGGAAGTCCGTTTTCAGAGAACGCAGATTGAGTTCTACCGTATACGATTTGTAAGAACAATTCTCTCATAGCAACATTGATAGCATCACAAACAAGGTCAGTGTTTAAAGCTTCAAGGATTGTTTTGCCAGGAAGGATTTCACCAGCCATAGCTGCAGAGTGAGTCATACCTGAACATCCGATAGTTTCTACTAACGCTTCTTGTATAACGCCTTCTTTAACGTTAAGTGTTAATTTGCAAGTACCTTGTTGAGGTGCACAGCAGCCACAACCGTGAGTAAGACCTGAAATGTCTTTAATCTCTTTACATCTTGTCCATTCTCCTTCTTGAGGAATTGGAGCAGGTACCCCTTTTACGCCACGAGCTACGCAGCATTTTTCTAGAATTTCATGTGAAACTTGTATATTAGTCATATTCTACTCCCTTCACCTTATATACAAATTAATTGTAACTTGCTCAAAATCCTTCGTCAAGAAGATTGAACTTTTTGCGAAATAATGTTAAAATAAGTATATAATATTATGAGGATTGGTTATGAAAAATTTTAAACGTATAGGATTTACCCTGTCGGAAGTTTTAATAACTTTATCGATTGTAGCTGTTGTTGCGACATTAGTTCTTCCCGGTTTTATAAAAGATATGAAGATGCGTGCAAATATGGCTTTGTTACAAAGTACGGTTGTTAATTTGAGCGATGTAGTGCAACAAGATTTGATACGTACACGTGCGAAAACGCTTGAAGATGCCAATGTTTATAATAATCCAAAACTTTTTTTGACTAAGAATTTTGATTATGTAAAAGAGGGGCAAAATATTTTCCGTTCGGTAAATGATAACGGTGAATATGTTGCTTATACTTTTTCGCACATGATTGCTCCAAGTGTTGCTGGAGGCAGTACAACTCCAACAAGTCAGGTTTTATTAAAAAACGGTGTTTATATCGGCATATATAAAAGTTCAATGTTTAGGTATTTTGTGGTTGATTTAAATGGACCTGAAGAACCAAATATTATCGGTATAGATTATTTCGTATTAGATATTGCGCCGGAGGATGATTTGGAAAATGGTATACGTATGGGTGATGTCGGTGCGTTTCAAGAGTATACGGCAAAAGAATCTTCAGAATTGAAAACATTATGTCTGAATGGCTCAGGTCAGGCATGTTATGCTTTGGTTGAGCGTTCCGGATTTGACCCAAATTATATTGATAAATTTTAAAGGAGTTATATGAAAAATAAAAAAGCTTTTACATTAACAGAATTATTAATGGCGATGGTTATTGTAGGTACGGTTGCTGCTTTAACCATACCTGTTATTGTAAAAGAAATTAATAAAGAAATGTATACTACGAAGTTAAGAGGTCTTATTTCATCTGTTGAATATGCAATAATAGATCAGATGAGTGAGGGAAAAACAAAAGACTTGTCACTTACTGCGTTTGGTGATGCCGGGACATTATTCAGCAGTGCAAAGTTTGATACTGCAAAAGTTTGTAATGAAACAAATGTTGCCCAATGTTGGAATACCACAAGTAAATATAGAGGATTAAGTGACAGTGCTACAGCAGATTGGGTTCCTGGGGTAGCTTTTGCAAAATTAAAAAATGGTATAATGCTTGGAGCTGAAAATGTTTCGGAAGATGATTTGAAAGTGATTTATGAGGGTACCCCAAGAGAAGATGCGGCAATAATAAAAATTTGTGCGGATTTAAATGGTGTTGAAGCCCCAAATATTGCAGGTCGTGATGCGTTTTGTTTTTATATAACAAGAAAAGGTCATATAGTTTCAAGACAAGATTTCAATAATATCAATACTAAAGCTGTTGCACAAACTTTGTGTAAAGGACAATCTGTACTTTTAGCAACGTATAATTGTTTTGATTATTTAATGCAAAACAATTGGAATATGGATTACTAAGATTTAAAAGGATAGTTTATGAAAAATAAAAAAGCTTTTACATTAACAGAATTACTTGTTGCAATGGGTATTGTCGGCATTATTGCGGCAATGGCAATTCCCGCTATGATGAACAGTATAAATAAAACTATGCTTACGGCAAATTTAAAAGGCTTTGTTCAGTCTGTTAAACAAGCTGCGGATGCTCAATTGATTGCTAAAAGGACTAAAACACTTGAAGATACTGATTTTAGTAATCCAGTAAAATTATTAGAAAACAATTTTGATGTAGTTCGAGTTTGTGATTATACTAATAAAACCTGTTGGCCGGATGAAGTTTTAAAAAAATACAAAACTTTAAATGGTGGCGAATATGAACTAACTCGTCAGACAACAGCATTGTTAAAAAACGGTGCAACTGTATTGTTTAATCATGGTGAGTTCTATGATGTTGATGACAATCTTGTGCTGGATGCTGTTTATGGAGAGTTTTACATTGATTTAAATGGTGATAAAAAACCTAATATTGTAGGTCGTGATTTATTTGCTTTTTATATTTCACGTCAGGCAAAAATTTCACCAAATGCATCTTTTGTTTTATATAATGACTATACTGATCCTGATACAGGAGATAATGTGCCTCAGCTTCATATATATAGAAATAATTGTTTGAGCGGTCAGCCTGATGCGTGTTTTGGTTTTATAATGTTAAATGGTTGGCGAATGAGTTATTAATATACTACCAAGTAATATATCTGATTGCTGTTGCAACGTTAGCGGCAGCGTTCATGACGTTTGCTGCAGTATTTATGCCTGCATAATTATCCCGCACTACCACTGTTCCTCCAACCGGAGTTACTCCGTCATAGTAAGTTGTAGGATAATATGTGTTTGGATAATATGTATAGTATGTTGAATAGTATGGATAATATAATGAAGAGTAAAAATAAGGACTATAGTAATAGTATGGTCTTGGCCTATGAATAGGTGGTAGAGGTCTGTGGTGACCTATATGGTGATGTCCGTGTATAGGTGGTCTATGTATTCCGTGACTTGGCGGGCGATGTCCGCCTCCTGCTGGTGGTCTGTGCATGGAAACACCGCCACGCATAGGAGTTCTGTGCATGCCTCCTCTCGCATGAGATGGACCGCGCATTCCTCCGCCGGCATGCATTGCAGGTCCCCTGCCTCCACCTCCGTGACCTCCAGGCCCTCCTCCATGTCCTCCGGGAGCTGCTATACTTGGTGTACCCACAATTGCAACTGCAAGTGCTATTAAACAAATAATCTTTTTCATAGTATTCTCCTTTCAGACTTCACATGTTTATAACGATGTTAGTTATTGTTTTGTTCATTTTTTGTAAACAAATAGTTAACTTGAAATTAAATTATTTATGTTAAAATGTTTATGTGAAAAATTTTTTGAAATTATTTTTAATAGTTGTATCTTTTTTTATTACACTAAGTGCAAATGCGCATAGTGATTCTACAGATATGCTTGTTAATTTAAATAATAATCAAGTTATTGTAGATGAAATTACATTACCTGATTTTGAATTATCCATAGAACAAGAACATAATGAAAATGTCATTGTTGCGTCGAATAACCGTAACTATGAACTTTCTGCTTGTCATGAGCGTAGAAATTCTCATGTTAGTGGTTGCTTAGATAGAGTTGTTAATAAAAACAAATTACTTCAGCAAATATTTAATAATCAGTATAATAAATGTTTTTGCAGTGGTTGTATTTTTATTAATATTTGAATTGGGTAAGTTATTGTTTAATCTGCCGTTTATGAATCAAAATATAAATCCTGCAGGAATTGCGGTTTTACACTCAACTTTTAATATTGCGACAACAATAATGTTGTTCCCATTTATTAAGCTGTTAGAAAATATTGCCAATTACTTGGTGAAAGATTCTAAGCCTCAAAAACAAGAGGTTGTGCTTGATGAAAGATTGTTGTTATCTGGGGATTTAGCATTAATAGAAGCTCATCAAAATGTTGTTAAAATGGCAAAGTGTGTTAAAAATAATGTCTTGTATGCAACGAAATTGTTAAAAAACTATTCGGATAAAAAAGCTGATGTAATTAATAAGAATGAAAAACTTATTGATCTGTATGAGGATAAATTAGAAAATTATTTGATAAAAGCTTCAGAAAAAGAATTATCAGAAGATACCGGTAATGCTATTGCAAGAATGCTTTTGACTATAGGTGATTATGAGCGAATTGGTGATCATGCTATAAATATTCTTAATATTGCACAAAATAAATCTGAAAAGGAAATGGAATTACCTTCAGAATTGGTTGAAGATATTCGAGTAATTGTCAGTGCGATTTTAGAAGTGTTATTCTTGACGACAGAAGCTTTTACTCATAATAATAATCTTCTTGCCGCTCGAATTGAGCCATTAGAACAAGTGATTGATAAATTGATTTTAAATGCTAAAAATAGGCATATTAAACGTATTCAATATGGACAATGTCCAATAGATTTGGATTTTCTGATTTCTGAATTGTTTAATGATTTTGAAAGAATTTCGGATCATTGTTCCAATATTGCAGCCTCTATCTTGAAAGGAAATACAAATATTGATAGACACGAGTTTTTACGCCAGATGAAATCGTATGATAATACTGGTTTTTCACAGGTGTATGATGAATATAAAGCAAAATATGTTTTAAAATAGACTTATTATATCAACTAATCATCAGGCGTTTTCGGATGCCTTTTTTTTATATAAAAATAAAGGCTGAATGAATAATTCAGCCTTTGTATTTATGTATTGTATTATGTTTTATTTTTTTACAACGTATGTTCCGTTAGATAATTGTCTTGCAACTTCTATTGCTTTTTTTAATTGTACGTCGTTTTTGTTTTTAATATCTTCTTCTTTTAATTCTATAACGATATCGGGAGTGATTCCTTTTTTGTGGATATCTGTACCATTTGGCGTTAAGTATTTTTGGATAGTAATGTTGATACCTGCGCTGTTTGGTAGTTTGTTAATTTCCTGAACTAAACCCTTACCAAATGATTGTGTTCCTATTAGAACACCTCGTTTGTTATCTTTTATTGCGCCTGAGAAAATCTCACTTGCAGAAGCGGAACCTTTGTTTAAAAGTACAACTACAGGTTTTGTTGTTAACACTCCGCGAGATGCTTTACTTGTTTCTTTGTATCCGTCGCGATCAACTGTGCTTACGATTGCGCCGCCATCTAAGAACATATCTGAAATGTAAATAGCATTACTTAAAAGTCCGCCCGGATTTGATCTTAAATCTATAATAAATGCTTTTTTGTCAGGAGAATTGGTTATAATTTCTGCAAATTCTCTTGATGCGTTTCTGCTGATAAATGAGCTCAATCTAATATAACTAATATCTTTAGGCATTGTTATATTTTCAGGTATCTTTTGCGAAATAGATTTTATTTCAATTTCTGCACGGGTAATTGTGTATTCTTTAGGTTCGCAATCTTTACGTTTAATTAGTAATGTAACTTGAGTTCCCTCTTCTCCTCTGATTTGCTCAGCCGCTTTATCTACAGTAATACCTTTAGTACTTTTTCCATTGATTGACAAAATTTCATCATCAGCAAGTAATCCCGCTTTCTCTGCCGGTGTATCTTCGATTGGGGCGATTACCATAAGCTTGCCGTCTTTAACCCCGATTTGGATACCGATACCTTTTAATGAACCTTTAATCGAACTGGTTTCTTCTGCAAAATCTTTTGGTGTCAAAAATTTGGTATATGGATCATTTAAACTTGCTACCATTGTGTCTATTGCAACATAAGCATCTTCATCTGTTTTTAAAACTTTATCGTATTTGTGGCGCCATTTGCCCCAATCCTGTTCATTGTTTGTTTGGTCTACATACTTTGAATTTATAAGTCTCCAAACATTATCGTATAATTCTTCAGGAGTTGATGCCTGTACATTGGTTTTTATTACCCAACCAAATAAAAATATAAATGCGCTTAAAAATATTATACTTTTTTTCATTAGTTTTCTCATTCTTATTTACACCTCCAATAATCCTTCTTATTTATCAGACGAAAATTTTTCTAGAAAGTTCCGATTATTAGGATTATTATGTGTTTATATTAACATATATAATATAAAAAGTGAAATTTAAAACCGATATTTCGGTTAATAGGTTGAGGTGATAAATAAAAAACTCCTATTAAGGAGTTTTTTATTTGTTAAATTGTAATAATTTTAAACCTAAAGTTCTTTGTTTTGCTTTTATGTCAGGTAATTCATAACATTTAATGCATCTGGCTTCATAAGTTTCGTCTCCGCCAATCATAATGAGTGGCGAACTTTTATCTGCAGGTTTCCCATCGATAAGCCTTTGAGTTCTTGTAGCGTTTTCGCAACCGCATTTCATGCATACTGCGTGCAGTTTATCTATTTTTGTTGCAATACACATTAATTCCGGCATTGAACCGAACGGATCAGCTTTAAAATCTAATTCTAAGCCTGTTCCTATTACTTTTTTGCCGTCATTCATTAATTGTGTAATAACTTTTGTAATATTTGAATCAAAAAACTGTAATTCATCTATAGCAACAACTTCGGCATCTTTTACGCAACTTAAGATTTGGACGGAATGTTTTACTTTTATCGCATCAAGCCATAAACCGTTTCTTGATTCTATATAATCACCTTTTGCTCTGGTATCAACATCAGGTGATATAACTTTAACTTTTTTCTTTGCAATAATACAACGTCTGATACGTCGCAAAAGTTCCTCGGTCTTACCACAACTCATTGGTCCTGTAATAATTTCAAAACTATACCCGCTCATTTTTCTTCACTTCCCAAAAATCATGTTTCTTCTTCATAATTATAAATCTTAAAATCAAAATTTGAAAGAAAAAATTTATAAATGTTAACGATTGTTATAAACAGATTTTTTATCAAGGATTTTATCTTTAAGTTTTTTAAATCCTGTGCCGTAAAAGTATTTAAGTTGTTCAGGAAATCTTTGGTATACATCCAACAGATACATATCGTGGGTAATAAATTCTTTTAACAAGTATGCGATATCACAATTTTGGGTCCAAATAACTTGTAATTCAATCCTGCCGAATAAACATTCATTGTTATCCGACAAAATATAAACCATTCTGCTTCCTGTTGCATATTCTATATCTCGGGCTCCGTCATGATTATAAACCGTTGCACAAATATAATTGATATTGTCATATCCAACTATTTTGACATCGACTCCTCTATCGTAGGCTTCTGTTAATTCTTTTTCTATTTGTTTAAAATCTTCGTTCCATATTTCAAGATAAATTGTTTGTTTAGAATTATTTATAATTTCTTTCAGTTTTTCTATGTTACTGTCGTAGTCGGATATTTGATGGATTGGTTCATTATAATCTTGTTTAACTTTCGGTAATTTTTTTTCAAGATAATCAATTGTTGAATTGATTTTTCGTTTAAAGCGTTTAGTTAATTCTTTTGGAGATACCGGATTATATTTTTGAGGTTTATCATTTGTTGCAATAACAATGCTTTCTGTGCATAGCGACTTTAAAGCATCATAGGCTCTTGATTGTGGAATATTGGCATTTTGTGCAACCTCATACCCTGTTGCGGGGTATTTTTTTAATAGTGCAATATAAACTTTTGCTTCATAAGAATTAAAGCCAAATTCTTTTAATTTTTCAATTAAATTATCCATGTTTATGATTTTAGCAAAATTTTTTATTAGGGGCAATAAATTATTATTATATTGCGATATCGGTGGTTTATGTTACGTTTTGTAAATCTGGCGGATTACCCTGTCTTTATTGGGTTTTTAGTTCTCTTGGATGGGTACGTTTTTAGTTTGTATTAAAGAAATACATTAAAAATGTCGATAATATATCCAAAGATGTAGAAATATTTGAAAGGACAAGAAAAATGGGACAACAAAATGTTAGCGGGACAGGGCAAAAACAGCCTACAGTTGCAGATTTGAGAGCTCAGATAAGAGCTATTAGGCAAGATGGTGTTGATGCTACTGAAAGACAAGCTTTAATGCAATTAAATGCCCAACTGGCACAAGCTTTGGCAGGTCAGACTGTCAAAACTGATTATACAGTAATTCATCATGATGATTTGAATGGTCGTGTTATTAATCATGTTGATAACCAAGCGGCTAATAATGATAAAAATAATATGATTTCAGATCAACAAGCTTTTACAAATGACGCAACAATTAAAGCAACATTCGGTAATACTACTATGACTAAGGCGGAATTTGAAGCCTTAAAAGATCGCGTTGATGATTTGAAGGATAGAATGGATGATTTAAAAGATGCTTATAATGATATTAAGCCTGAAGATTATGCCTCTTATGGGGAATATCAAGCGGCAAGGCAAACTGCAAGAACTTCATATCAACAAGCAAATGCAGATTATCAAGCTGAGCTCTTAAAATATGAAGCAGAAAAAGTGCGTCAAAGAACAGCAGAAGGTAAAGGTGTTAAAGGTATACGAAAAGCTGCTGAAAATAATGTCAAAAATATGACTAATGTAAATAACGTTCAGATGGTGTTTATGTCAGAACCTGAAAAAGTGCAATATTTTAAAGAACATCCTGAGTTTGCACATCTTGCAGATTCTGTGAAAGTTTTTTCTGAGGACGAATGGCCTGTTTTAGATAGTTTATATAACCATGCTAAGCAGATTTTAATTGCTGCTTTAGAAGAAGGCGATGACTATGCTTATAAGCAAGTATTAGCTGAGTATGGTGGATTTTTAAATATGTTTGAACAGAAAGTGGATCCAAAAACCGGTGAAGGTATGGTTGATGAGCATGGTTTTCCTGTTCCCGATTTTGATAAGCCGCCTAATGCCAGAGCAATCCAAGATGTTTTGGTCAATTATTCCGGCTCAGATCATAGATTTAATATTGATGAATCAAAGGCACTTGCAAAAACCATTAATGAAAAAGAAGGCAAAGTAAAAGACTTTGTTAAAACATTAGGTTTCGGTGTTGAAGGTACTTTCTGGAAGAAAATGAAGGCTGCAGGTATTGCGGCAGGTTCTGCCTTAGTTGGAAACTTAATTAGTTGGGCAATTGATCATAAAGCTACTGATATAAAAACAGACACGGCAGAAGCCTATGCAGAAGCAATAGCTAATGGTAATAATGCGGAAATTATTACTAAGAAGATAGAAACATTAGACGCTTTTGGAAATATCATAACTGAGTATCGTCAAGAGGTTATTAATACTCCGTTTGTATCGACGGATAAAGCTTCTGATATAGCAGTAGCTACAGCTGAGGCCGTAGCAAAACTTCCGATAGTAGGTCAATTAGCAGGTCCGGCATTAGCGGGTCTTGCGGCTTTTGTTACTTGTAAACCTCAAACGGAAGATGCGTTTATGGGTATTCCTATTGATGAAGTGATTGATAGTGGCAATGTTACATTAATCAAAGATGATGATAATAGAGCGGTTATGCTTGAAATTATGGATATGGAAATTACCGGTAATAAAGATATTGATAATCGTATAAAAAATGCTGTATTAAATGCAGCAATAGGTAAACAATCAACAAAGGCAAACACGGAAGAGTTGTTAGCGGCTTATACTTCATTGGTTCAATTAAAAGAAGTTTATGACCAAATTCCTACGGAGCCTGAGGAACCGGAAAAACCGGAAACTCCGCCTGATGAGCCTCCAACACCACCGACTCCGCCACCGGTTCCGGAACCAACAACATCACATGTTGCAGGTCGAGGTTTAGCGGTTGATCACGCATTATTAGCTCGTCACGGAGCAAGCAAGCCTGTTGATTTTAATAATGTAAATGCGCCATCTGGTAGAGCCCAGTTTGTTATTGCTGAAGAAGCCGGAGAATTAAAAGTAACTCTTGGTACTGATAATAATTATGCTGCGCCTGAAGAAATTATAATGACTGATAATACAAATGGAAAGTTAAATACGTATACATATCGTAAATTAACGGATGAAGAAATTGCTAATGGTAAAACAAAAGATGGTAAAGATATTAAGAAATCTGAACTTCAAGGGTCTGGTCCGCATTATGTATTAGTCAGTGTTACAGACCAAAACGGTGAAGATTTGATGAATAAACGTTTTGCCGAAGTCTATACGTTAGAGCATTCAGAAGTTTCAACAACCGGTACTGATAATAATATTACGGTCTCTCATGATTATAAATTACATCAATATGAGGGATATGCCGGATCAAATCGTTCGAGTATGAAATATCATAGACGTGCTAAATAATATTAAAGCGGCGGTTGAATATTTCAACCGCCGCCTTTATCTCAGGATTTAATTTTCCTTATTTACCCATAGGTATTCTCATCGCATAGAATGAGCGAATTACAAAGATCAGTGCAATTACTAAGAATACTGCGCCAACAATTGGGGCAATTTCTCTGAATGATTCATTAATTGCGATTTCCATTGCCAATAAACCAAATAAAGTTGTGAACTTAATAATTGGGTTCATCGCAACAGAAGATGTATCTTTGAATGGGTCGCCAACTGTATCGCCTACAACTGTAGCTTCGTGAAGTACAGTACCTTTTTCTTTAAGGTCAACTTCAACGATTTTCTTAGCGTTATCCCAACATCCGCCTGCGTTTGCCATAAATACGGCTTGGAATAAGCCAAATACTGCAATGGCAATCAAGTAACTTACAAAGAATGATACTGCAAGTTGTGTTGTTTTACCAGGTGCTGATAAACACGCAAGAGCTAGCGCAAATGCAAATAATGCGATAAAGATATTAACCATACCTTTTTGAGCATATTGAGTACAAATTTTTACAACTTCTTTTGAGTTCGCTACATTTGCACACTTTTCATCTGCATTGTCTAATTTTATGTTTTCTTTAATATATTCAACTGCGCGATAAGCACCTGTTGTAACCGCTTGCATTGAAGCTCCGCTGAACCAATAAATTACCGCTCCACCTGTCAATAATCCTAATAAAGTATACGGATTTAACAAGTTAAGGATTGACTCTGGTTGAATTCCCAATGTGTTTTGAATAACCAAAATTAATGAGAAAATCATTGTTGTAGCTCCAACAACAGCAGTACCAATAAGTACAGGTTTTGAAGTTGCCTTAAATGTATTACCGGCACCATCATTTTCCTCTAAATATTGTTTTGCGTTTTCAAAATCAGCTTCAAAGCCGTATTCGTTTTTGATTTCTTCTTTGATATTAGGGATTTCTTCAATCAATGATAATTCGTAAACAGATTGAGCGTTGTCTGTTACCGGACCATAAGAGTCAACCGCAATTGTAACAGGTCCCATTCCCAAGAAACCAAATGCCACTAAGCCAAACGCAAATACAGATGGATAAATCATTAACCCTTCTTCGCCAGATGGAATGTATGTACTTGCAACGTAAGCTAAAGCCATCAATAGTACAATTACCATACCGATCCAAAATCCTGAGAAGTTTCCTGAAACAATACCTGATAGGATTGTTAATGAAGAACCTCCTTCTCGAGAAGCTGTAACAACTTCTTCTGTGTGTTTTGCTTTTGGTGATGTGAATATTTTTGTAAATTCAGGTATTAATGCTGCACCCAATGTACCACAAGAAATGATACAAGAAAGAACAAGCCAAATATTATTGCCAATATCACTTAATAACCAATAACTTACACCAAAAGTCATTGCAATAGATAATACAGATGTTATCCATACAAGTCTTGTTAGTGGGGTTTCAAAATCAAAAGATTTTGCTTTAGGCGCATAAACAAATTTGTCCCAAATTCCATTAAACCAGTACGCAACAACTGATGTAACAATCATTAAAAATCTCATTACAAAAATCCAAGCCAATAATTGAACCTGATTTTGTTGTCCCATAACAGCAAGTAAAATAAATGAAACTAAAGCAACACCAGTTACACCATAAGTTTCAAAACCATCAGCTGTAGGTCCAATAGAATCACCCGCATTATCACCTGTACAATCAGCGATTACACCAGGATTTCTAGGGTCATCTTCTTTAATACCAAATTGGATTTTCATCAAATCAGAACCAATATCTGCTATTTTTGTGAAGATACCACCTGCAACACGTAATGCAGAAGCACCTAAAGATTCACCGATTGCAAAACCGATAAAACACGCACCTGCAATTTCGCCAGGTACAAACAATAAAATTGTTAGCATCATAATAAGTTCTACAGATACTAACAAAACACCGATACTCATACCGGCCTTCAATGGTATATTCATAATATTTAGAGGATTTCCCTTAAGTGCGGTAAATGCTGTTCTTGAGTTTGCTAATGTGTTCATTCTGATACCGAACCAAGCTACAGCATAAGATCCAAGAATACCAATTACTGACCATCCTAAAATGGTTAAAACTCCGCTTAATTCCATTTGTTGTAAGTATCCGAAGTAAAATGCGATACATAAACCGATTAAAACTTCTAATACAAATAGGAATTTACCTTGTTGAACTAAATATGTTTTACAAGTCTCAAAAATTGTGTTGCCCACTTCTGCCATAGCTTTATGGACATCAAGATTTTTAATTTTTAGGAATTCAACTAACCCAAAAATTAATCCGATTACTGAAATTCCAAGCCCAATTAGTAATAATGTATAACTACTTGGTGATATTGTTTGAATACTTGGAACAACTAAATCGGCTTCACTTGCAAGTGCAGGTGAAACTCCAACAAACATCATCGCAAATCCTGCTAATAATGACATTGGAGATAATAATTTCTTAATCATTTAAGCTCTCCTTTTTTCTACAAAATGTTCACTTTTTTATTATAATTAATAATCAAATTTTAAACAATTTTTTAACATAAATCAATAAGGAAAATGGTGGATTGTATTATTTTATTATTGAAGTTTTTGAGTATTTTTTTAATATAAAAATCTTTGTGATATAATCAAGATTGTGTAGAATTTAAAAGGGAGACGAAAATGTTAGATTTTATCCAGTCACATGGCATGATAATTTCCGGTGCAATTCTTTTAATTGCGTATGTTTTTATTGCCAGTGAAAAAATCCAAAAATCTGTTGTCGCGCTTTTAGGTGCGTCAATTACAATGTTATTGGGATTAATTCCTTTGGTTGGTCATTTAGATACGGAAAAAATGACTTATGTAAAAGGGGTATTTGAACATGTTGATTTTGAAGTAATTTTCTTACTTATCGGTATGATGATTATTGTAAATATTGCAAGTAGAAGTGGCGTATTTAAATGGATGGCAATCGGATTGTTGCGAGCAACTAAAGGTCATCCGAAAACTGTGTTATTTGCATTAGCTGCTTTTACTGCAGTAGCTTCGGCTTTTTTAGATAATGTTACAACTGTTGTTTTAATGATGCCTATTACTTTTGTTATTGCAAAAGAATTTGAGGTTGATCCTGTTCCGTTTTTGATTACTGAAGTTATGGCGTCAAATATCGGCGGTACTGCAACATTGATTGGTGATCCTCCGAATATTATTATCGGAACTCGTGCAGGTCTTAGTTTTATGGATTTTGTGGTTGAATTAACTCCGGTTATTTTTGTAATATTTTTAGTTGCTATCGGGACTTTAGTCTTTTTATTTAGAAAAGGTTTAAAGGCTACACCTGAGAAAATGAATTATATTGCTAATCTAGATAACTCAAAAACTATTACTGATAGAAAGTTAATGATTCGTTCAGTTGTGACTTTAGCACTTGTAATTTTAGGTTTTGTAACTCATGATATTACTCATATCTCAGCATTTGTGTTTGCTGTAGCCGGTGCTTCATTTTTATTATTGTTTGAAAAACCAAAAGAAATTTATCGTGATGTAGAATGGTTGACAATATTTTTCTTTATCGGTTTGTTTATAATTATCGGCGGATTTGAAGCAAATGGCGGTATAAAATATTTAGCAGATCAATTGATAATTTTGACAAAAGGAAGTTTAGATGTCGCAACTATGGTAATTCTTTGGGCTTCCGGTATTTTGTCAGGTATAATTGATAATATTCCTTATACTGCAACAATGGCTCCATTAATCGAAGAGCTTGTAAATCCGGCAAATCCTAATGCAATTACCGGTAATAATCAAGCTTTATGGTGGGCATTATCTTTGGGTGCTTGTTTAGGTGGTAACTTGACTATTATTGGTGCTGCTGCAAATGTTTTGGTTAGTGAAACTGCGGCATCAAAGGGACATAAGATTTCATTTATCAGATTTATGAAATATGGTATATTGGTTACTATGATTTCTTTAGTTTTGAGTTCATTCTATCTATATTTTAAATATTTACAGGGATAAATTGAATTATATATCTGAAAGCAAAAAAAAGAGGCCTTTTAAGGCTTCTTTTTTGTATATATTATTATTTGGATTATGCGCTGAATGTTTTGAATGATGAATCAACGTTTTTAGAGATAACCTTTTTAACGGCATCTAATTCTGCGTCGATTGCGCTTTGTTCTGTATCTAAGTGTTTTAATTCAAGTTCTAAACTCTTATCTTGTTGTTGGATAATTTCGATTTTAGAATTGATTTCTTGGACTTTTTGATCGTATTGGAATTGTTCATAATTATATTTGTTCATTGCATCTTCGTATGCTGCTTCATCTGTTGTTGTATTTGTTGTTAATGAGTATTCAATCGCGGTTTCTTCATTAAATTTGTCATCAGTGTAAATTTTTATACCAATATAGCGACCTGTTGAATCTTTTTCAACTTTTGCAAATTGGTTTAAAACTTCTTTGGTTTTTGTTGCAGAACCAATTGTGTAGCAGTTCATACCTTCAGTTGCAAGTCCTGTATCGTTATATTTTTCGCTTTCAATGTCTGATGCGCTGTAGAAGTATGGAACATAAGCGCCGGTTGTAGCATCTTTTATATAACGTACATAGTAATCTTCAAGATTTGTGAGGTTACCGTTTTTTTCGTTTAATAGGTCTTTATAGTATCCTTCTTGTGCCATTAAATCTTTGATTTGCTCATCAGAAAGATTTCTTAGATATGGATCGTTCTCTTTGTCTGTTGGAGTGCTGCCAAGTTTTCTTAATTTAGCAGAACCAATTGAGTATGTGTAGGTAGTTATTGTTCCTTCTTTAAAATAATTTCCAGATGGATCTTTCTTTAATAAAGTAACTGCATCTTTCGGATTATCCGCATTTTCATCTACAAGTGCTGCGGTAACCTTGTTGTGTTCATTTATATCTATATATGTTTTTTCGTCAGTGTTGTTAGGGTCTGCACAATAGTAGTATTCTATGCCTCCTCCATCAATTCGGTTTTCTTTGTGTACTTCAATATATTCATCAAATTCTAAATTTGTAATGTAAAAATATTTGATATTATTTTTTTCTTCTTCTGATAATAGAACCCAATTAGTGCTATCAGTTTGGTTACGAGAAACAACGCTTGAAGCTGCAGATACAATTGAATAATCATCTTGCCATTGTTGAATATAGCTAATTGAATATTTACCACCTTGTTTTGCAATCATAGATGTAATAGTGTTGCTGAACGCACCATCATTGAATACATAACTTACTTTGGTGAATTCATCTAAAGATGGCGGAGTAGGAACAGACATGTTGCAAAGTTCACTATAATATGCACCAGATGTGTTAGATAATGAAGTTCTTTGTTGGTTAATTTGTTGACCTTCAAATTCTACGTTGCTCTTACGCGCCGTTAAACATAAAAATCTTGCTTGTGATGCTGACATGCCCATTGGCTTATTCCTTTCGTCTTTGTTTCCTATACTCTTTATATCGGCAAGTTTTCTACAATCTTTAATGTTTTTAGAGGTTTTGTTACAATTCTTAATCTTTTTAGATATGGTGCTAAAAAGCGCTACAAGTCTTTACTTATAGCGCTTTTATTTGTTATATATTTATAATTTTAGTTTTTAATAACGTTTTTAAATAGGTTTTTTAAATTTTCTGAACTTTGTTTTGCTTGTTCTTTTGCTTTTTGGATATCTGCTTTTGCTTGTTCAAAGTCTTTTTTTACGTTTTGGACATTTGTTTTGATTGTTTCTTGAGCTTTGTTTAATTCATCTTTAATGTCAATTTCTGTAGTATCGCAGGTTGATAACCATTTAAAGCTTTTCATAGATGAAGCACTTGTTACAGAACCGTTAAATATAACTTTGAAGTCTTTATAATTTGTGCTTCCGCTTGATAATGCTGGTATTAGAGATAAGTTTTCATTTGCAGGGTTGGTTGTTAGTTGGTTTAACATATTTGCGGTCATTGAGCCAAATTTAGGAATATAAGATAATAATTTTTCTGCAGAAAGTTCTCCTAACGGCCCAAGTAGTGAAACAACTTTTGAATCTAATCTTCCAAGTATTATCATGTTAGCTGTGTTTGGCAAGATATTAAATGTTCCATTAACATAATATGCCATAAGTGGGCCTGCAACATTGATTTTATTGATTTTGGCAGCTCCGTTTGCAAATGTCAGATTCCCGTTTATATATTTATATTTATCTGCTTCTTGTATTGTTGTTAGTGATGATATTGCTGATAATGCAGATTTGAGAATGGAATTTGCGGAAACGTTTTGTGCAGCTACCAGATTTTCTAATTTACCGATACTGATAAATTTACCTTCGCCAATATCAAAATTAATATTACCATTTAAAGAGTTTATGATTTCTTTGTCAGTAATTCCTTGCATTGTTAATTTCCCGTCAAAATTCATCAGGCCGGTCAAAGCATTAGGGATTCCTACTGCACCTTCAACTGCTTTGGTTGAGTTTAATTTTTCGCCTTTAAAATCTACTGCTGTTTTTGCGTTGTTTATTGTGTATGATAGATTACCGCTGATATCTCCGTCAAAAGCTTTCCCTGTTGCATTTATTAGTGAAAATATGTTGTAATCTTTTAGTGTGAATTTTCCAGCCAAATCTGTTGCTACAATTCCTCCGAATTTAAATTGCTTAGCTCTTGCTGTACCATTCAGAATAGCTCCTGCTAAGTCTGCTGATAAATGAGATATAGAAAAATCCATATCCTTCATTGAGATATCGCTTACATTTATTGTTCCTGACATTTGTGGGTTTGTGATATCTCCGGTTATTGCAGCTGAACCTATTGCGCTAATGTTTGAATTTGGTACTCCCCAAATCGGAAATGATACTTGATTTGGTACATTGATACCAATATTTAATTTCGGGGTTGAATATAATTTGGTTATATTCCCGCTAAGTTTTGCAATTTGTGAAGAATTATTTGAAATTCCGGTGTTTATAAAATTTAATGTATCGCCGATAATTTCTATATTTGAATGAATTTTAGTGTTTTGATTTTTAAGTAAATCAATGTCTGCTAGTGCTATATAATTATTAGGATCGGCGTTTAATTGTGCGTTTATATTTTGAACTTTTGAATTGCCGTTTATATCTACAGAAAGTGGCATTGCACCTTTATAAGATAATAGTGATGAAAATTCTTTAGGTAGCATTGATGCGACATCTGAAGCGTTTAATGTGCCTTTTGCACTTAAATTGATGTTCATTTTGTTGTTTAGATAATCTGAGATTGCACCGCTCAGATCTATTCTGGAATTATTTAACATAATGTATGAGTTTTGTAGTGCAATATTTTTACTATCAATTAATACATTTGTAGTGGGGATTTTGATTGTTGCCAAGGGATTGATTATAGCAAAGTTGTTTATGTTAACGTTTCCATAAGCAGTTTTACCGTCGTATAGAAATTTTATAATAGTCTCTGTCAATGCGATTTTTGTGTTGGTTGGTTTGTTTAATATATTGATATTAGCAATTTGAGAGTTTAGTTCGGGTTTTAAGTTTTTAAAATCCCCTTTTGCTGTAGCGTTTAAGCTGATATTGCCGTTTTTGATATCATTTTCTTTTAATAGTGCAAGTTGACCGGCAGTTGCTAATAAGCCTTTTATTGAAAGTTTGTCGGCATTAAGTGTTAAATCTGTTGTTGTATCATTTTTTATTGAACCGTATAAATTGAGCGGGTGACCAAGGATTGTCAACCCTGCTTTTTTAATTTCTATATTGTTGTTATCAAAATTTATATCTGCATTAATATCGTCAATGGTAATATTATATAAATCATATTTTATTGTTGATGGGATAACTTTTAAATATCCGTTAGATGTTATCTTTTTTAAATTAGAGGTTATATTAAAATCGGCATCAATTCCCCCAGTTGCGCTTAAGGTGTTTAAATCATTAAACCCGAAAGAATTTGCAATACTGTCGATTAACTGAAAAATGTTGTTAAATTTTGTATTGGAACGAAAAGTCATATCGATAGAAGGTTTTTTTCCTGTTGAGATTTCACCGATAATTTGTGTTTTTTCATTTTTGTCTTGTGAAGAATAAAAAATGGAATCGATATCGGATTTTTGGCCTTTAAAATTTATTTTAAAATAACTTTCCGGCAATAATTTTTCGTCTACGGCAACAGTTAATTCATCAATTGATATTAAGCCTTTAATTTGAGGTGTTTTTAGAGTTCCGGATGTTTTTATGTCGGTTGTTAAATCCGCGTGAAATTTGTTTTTATAAATTGTTTCAAAAATATCTATAATATTTACAGTCAATTGTGGTGCTGGAGTGGAGCTTGTATTTTGTTCAAGGACAGTTTCTTTTGGGGGAAATACCAGATTATGTAGTTGAATGTCAGGCATAATTTTATTATCAATTTTAATATCAAAATTTGATATTGTTGCATCTGCTAAGTTTATTTTTCCGTTTGTAGACATTTTAAAGTGTTTATCTAATATGATATTTGTTGCACGGAACCTCTCGCCCTCCATTCCATATTTTCTGCCATTGCGCATATCTGTAAAATATAGGCTATAGTCGTTTACTTTAATGTCGGGTAATCTATTTGAAAGTTTTATACCTAGTGGTAATGCAATTTCTTCGGAGGGTGCAGAGTCTTCGTTTTCCGGTAAGTAATCCATCAACAAAAGGGATCCGTCTTTTTTTATTACAATATCAGCAGCAACTGTATCAACAGAAATATTTGCAAGTTGTATTTTTTTTGCTAACAAAGGTAATAATGCCATTCGTGCTGATGCATTTTCTGCCGCTAAAAATGGAGTTTTGCTATCAGGTAGGCTTAATGTGATATTTTTAATTTTTGCTCCTGCTGTGAAGTTTGGAGTTGTTATTATTGAAATCTTATCAATTTTTGCATCGAATCCTGTGGTTGTTTTAATAATATTTTCAATATCATCACAGTATGAGTTGATTATTGGTGAAATAATCAATGGTAGTGCTAAAAATAGTACGTAAATCCCGCCTAAAACATAACCTAAGCTAATTAAAGCTTTTTTTAATCCGTTGTTCATATCCCTTACCTCTAATTTTTACCTCTTATGACAAAATTTTAGCATAAAAAATAGTTATGAAGAAAAGTTTTTAACAAAATCCATGGCTTGTTCTTTTGTTATGATATCTCCGGAAATTTGAGCTTCATTTAAAGCGTTTAAAATTTCTCCTAATAATGGAGATGGTTTGATGTTTAAAATTTCCATAACTTCATTACCGTTCAGTAATTTTGGTATTGGAGATAGGGTATCTTTTGCTTCAAGATAAAATTTTAAAAGTTTATTAAGAGAGGTTATATTTTCGGTAACGATTTCCTGTGTGATTTCGGGTCCAAGTGCAGAAAGTCTGTCAGCCTGTGCGATTATAATATTATCAATTGCGCAAGCTTCGGATTTTCTTACGTAGCGCATCATTACTTTTTCATTAACCTCAGGCGCGGAAACTACTGCGGTTGGATACATGTGTTTTTTTATAATATATGCAATATATTCAATTTGTTTGTTTGAAAAACACATTTGTTTGAGTAGAGGAATTACTTGTTTTGCCCCAACATCTTCGTGTTTGATAAATCTATGGCGTCCTGTATCTTCTTCAATTGTCCAAGTCGCAAATTTGCCAATATCGTGCATAAATGCCGCCAATCGTAGATGTGCAATTCTTGAAAAACCCCCAAAATCAATTTTGTTTAAGTGTTCAGAAACTTCTGTTGTAGAATTTTTGTAGAGAATACCAACTTGTTTTACTGTTTCTACACTATGGTGAAATAAATTAAGATGATGGTGCAAATTTGGCGGAACTTGTTTTAATTCCTTTACAAATGGGAATAATAGCTCCAAAAGTCCGCACTCATCCATTTTTAACAAAGTTTCGTGTGCATATTCCCCGCTAAAAAGTTTCATTATTTCATATTGGATTCTTTCTTTCGCGGGATTAGAAATAAGATGATTGTGTTTTTTTATATATTCATAAGTTTGCGGATGAATTTTGAATCCTAATATAGAATAAAATCTGAATAAACGTAATATCCTTAAAGGGTCATCAATGAAATTTTGTTCGCACACAGCTTTTAATGTTTTGGTTTGTATGTCATTTAGACCTTGACAATAATCTATGATTTCTCCTGTTCTGATATTAATTGCGACGGCATTAATTGTTAAATCTCTGCGCAAAATATCTTTTTTTAATGAATTTTCAACAGGGTTTGTAATATCAAAATAGTTTATTTTATCCGGTAATACAACTCGATATATTTTGTTTGTTTCATCAAGTGGGATTAGGGTTCCGCTAAAAAAAACGGCAACTTGTTCTGAAAAATCTTTAGCATCAATATCTGTTACGATTAAATCCCTGTCGTGAGTTTCAATTCCCATGAGGGCATCTCTTACGGAACCACCTACAAGATAAATCTCATTAGAAAAAAAACTTATTAGGTTGTTTAATAATGCATCGTTTTTTATTTTATCTGCTAAAGTTTGAATATTCATATATGATATTCCCCAGTCCTACAATCACAGCCGATTCTGCTCGTAAAATCAAATCTCCTAAAGTTAGCATTTCTAAATTTTGCGATTTAAAATAATCGAATTCTTTTTGAGAAAAACCACCTTCAGGTCCGATAATAACTAAAATCTTATCTCCTTTTTGAATAGGAGTTTGTTTAAATGAATCTCTTATGGTTTTGTCGGCAATTCGTTCACAAAATACTATTATTTTGTCGAAATTATTTTCTGTAATAAGTTTTTCGATTGTTGTTACATCAAAGCAATTTGGGATGATTGCGCGTTCACATTGTTTTGAAGATTCATACATTATTTTTTGCCACTTTGGAACTTTTTTTTCGATAACTGATTTATTTAATGCACAATTATCTGTTAAAATCGGATATATCCCGTTTACACCCAGTTCGGTTGCTTTTTCTATAACAAGAGATTGAGCGTCGCTTCTTAGTGGGCTTTGTGCTAAATATAGATCAAAATCCAAAAATCTTTTTGAAGGATAATGTTTGTTAATAACAGAAATGATGTCTTTGTTTGTGATTTCTTTAATTGTTGTTTCATATTGGATTTGGTTTTCGTCAATCAATAAAAGAGTTTCCCCGATTTTTGCGCGCAAAGCTCTTGCAATGTGCTGATAATTTTCTTTATCGGAAATTTTTACGAAGTTGTCTGTTATGTTATTTGTATTGATAAAAAAATGTGGCATACTGTTCCTTTTATACGTAATTATAACATACTAAAAGAAAAGATGCTTGCAATTTTGCAAACATCTTTCTTTGGTGATGAAATCAACTGTTGTTCGGTTTTACTTTCTATTCATTACATCCGAAAGCAATAGTAACGTGTTCCCTAGGATTTACTGCTGATATTTTGTATCCGCGAGGATCAACAAGGTAAGCAAATTCATCACCTGTTGTTTGGAATAGACCAACTGTACCTGATAATGCTGTTCTAGCAACGTCGACAGGAGCTTTTACTGTTTCAAATAATCCGTCTCCCAAGTTTCTTGCTGCTGCACCAAATTGGCCTTGGAATACGTGACCAAGCATATAACCTGCATCGTTTGAAATATTTTCGGCTGCATTTCCGACGTTGGTTAAGATACCACCTGCAGTTCTACCTACAATACCTACAAGGGAACCGGCCCAAGTGAATGGCATTTCAACAAGTCTTGCAACTGGGTTGACGTTTTTAGATTTGTTTACTTGTGCGTGTAAAATTTGTTTCGGTAATTTTGTATCACAATCGCCGTTTTTAATGCTTGTAAATGCTAATTTTAAAGCGCCTTTATCGCAACCTGACGGTCTTATAACTTCTACAACTTGACCTGTAACTGTTGAGCCGCAAGGGTATGTTACGCCATTTATTGTTACATCTTCAAGTGTGTTTGCTCTAAAATATTGACCGACGTGTGAAGATTTTGCCGTAATTTGGTCAATCATTGATAATTTTAATGTCGGAATTTTAACGATTTCTTCGCGTTCTATTAGAGCGTTTTTCTCGATAGGACAAGCCGGACAAATATTATTAGCTGTTTTTGGGTTAGTATCGTAACCAAGTGCTACACGTACGGTTTGCATCATTGATGCAACATCTGCACGAGATGCGTCTTTATTCGGTAAAATCATATTTGGAACAGGAGAATCTTTTAGAGCTCCGTTTTCTAATGATTTTGCCACAGGAATTCTTGCCCATCCTGGTATTTTGTTACCGTCTGCATAACGGCTCAAGATTTCGTCTGCTTTGCATTGGTCAATATCACAATCCATACCTTTTGCAATTGATGTTAATGCTTCCACACGTGTTACATTTGCGTTAGGTCTGAATGTTCTGTTTGGGTAACCTGCTAATAAGTCTTCATCAACAGCTTTTGCAATTGCTGCGTTAGCCCAGTTGTCACGTGGTACGTCTGTGAACATCGCTTGTCTGTTCATATCACAATTCAAATTAAAACCTTTAACCAACATTGTTGCAAATTCTGCGCGAGAAATGTGTTGATTAGGTTTGAATAAACCGTTTGGATAGCCGACAACAACGTCATTAATAGCTAGTTTATCAATATCGCAAGCTGCCCAGTGACTACTTGGGACATCAGGAAACATACATCCGCCCATTGGTGCTGCAGCTCCTGTAATATTCTGAATTTGTTGTGGAATTTCGTACGGTACTAATGTTTTTTTCAATGCATTAATTGAATTTGATGTTTGAATATCAATTGGACATGCGTTTCCGTCCATTTGACGTTCGTTTCTGTCAATCATGATGCCGTTGTATCTGTTTGGTAATTCGTTCAGGCATGGCATTTGAGTTGCTGCTCCGGTAATTGTTCCGTCTGTTGCAACTGTAGAGCCGCTAATGTTTGGTGATAATCGGCTTGCACTACAACCTTGAACTCTTGCTTCTGTTGAGAAAATTGAGTTCGCAGGTTCGCCGACATAATTGTTTGTCCCGTAAACTGCTTGAGGATAACCATAAACTTGTTTCATATCTGTTCTTGACGGTTTATCAGTTTGTGGGCAGATGGCTGCAGATGGTACTGCAGGTTTGTCGCAACTGATTTCATCAGGGCAACCGCAATCGTTTTTTTGTACCGGACATGGATCCGGTTTTTTGCAACCGCAATCAGGTATTGCTTTTTGGCATTTGTTACATTTTGGCTGTGGTAATGGGGTTGCAACAGGGCATGCAGGACCTGTTACTACCGGTAAATTCTCAGCCGGTACTTGCGTGTTGCACGGGCAAGCTGCCATTACTGATGTCAAGGAACACGTTGCTATTCCTACGGCAATCGCAGCTGCCACAGTTAGTTTTTTAATTGACATTTTTACCTCCTTGTTTTATGAGTTTTGTTCAAAATAAACAAAAGTTTTATTTAAAAAACAAACTTATACCAGATTATTTACTTTTTATGATGTTTAAAACATTAGTAAAACTACTTATTCAACAGGGTAATATTTCAAATACTAAGTTTGTAACATTTTGTTTATATTACGCAATTTTTTCATAAAACATGTTTTTATATATATGTGTGAAGTTTTAAATTGCTCATGTGTGTAAGGAGTATTATGTACAGTAAAGAATTTATGAAATTTTTGTATGGGTATCAAAAAGATGAATTCAAGCCGAAAGAACCTGAAAAACGTGAAATTCGTTTTCAAAAACCGCGTTCAGGAAAGTTAGCGGAAGTTTATTTGACTCAACAAAATAAGTAATAAGAAGTTTTTATTCTTCTTCGTCATCAAATAAATCTTCGTCATCGTGATAATTATTTTGGGCTAGTAGTTTTTCTTTTTTTAGTTTTAAGACTTCTTTCAAGTCTTGTGTAATTTTGTCTTCTTCATCCATTACAGCTTTACGTTTTTTTGCGTTCAAAACGTTTGCAACATTCATCATTGCAAGAGAATTAAGTGTTGCGCGCAAAACCGCACTTTGATCCATATATTGATTGTTAGGCATAGGCATTTCTTCCTCACCACCTCGTTGAGAAAAATATTCGCCGCCTTGGCCCATTTTATCATCTGATAGTTTTGCAGCTGTACCTGATATATCTCCGCTTTTAAAATTAAAAGCTCCGCCTATACCAAAGTAACCTGCTGATCTGTTATCGACCATAGTCACTAACCCTTTTACTTCTATTTAAGGATGCATAAATCCTAAATATTCGTGTTTTCGTGTTTTACACATTATAAAATGTGTGATGTGTTATTAACTCGTCTGAATGGATTATTTTGCTATTTTGTAAATAAAAATTTACAATCCATTACAAATTTAAAGCCCTCTTTGGTTTTCTAACTACTACCAGTATAACATATCGTGTTGAAAAATACAACTGTATATGATATAATAAGAATATATTTTGAGTTGAGGATATTAATATGAAAAGATTTTATAAAGCTTTTACTCTTACTGAATTGTTAGTTGCTCTCGGTGTTATCGCTGTATTGTGTGCAATTTTAATGCCAATTATTTTTAATTCGCTCCCAAATCAAAATACCTTGATGGCTAAACGTGCTTTTTATGCGGTACAAGCTGTTGTTAGTGATTTGATAAATGATGAAGCTTGTTATCCTGATAAAACTGCGGCTTCTGATCCGAGAATCGGATTTGATGATGAGTGTGGATACGCAAATTGTGTCAAATGGGGCGGTGCTGAAAATACCGGTGCTATAACATGTGATCTTGATGTAACAGAAAAATTTGCAACTTTGTTTTATGATAAGCTTTCTATCAACGTAGACGACGGTTTTGACTTTTACGCGGTCCATAGCACAGGTGATGGCATAATGTGGTGGATAGATATGGATGATAGCGGTTTTAATATGACAGGAGAACTGAGTAAGCTTGCAATCGTTGTCGATGTTAATGGAACTGCCGGACCAAATAAAGGTGATTCAACTTATGCAAGTACTATGCCTTGTAAATACGATGATGGACTAGAGTGTAAAGTAGAGTCGACATCAAGTAGCCGTGATAGGTTTACTATTCAAGTAACCACAGACGGTGGTGTCCAAATTGATAAGGCTGATACTTGGGCTATAAATGCGGTATCGGTTAACAAAGATATAACTGAATAGAATAATAAAGTAGTCGGATAATCGCGCCTGAATTTCAGGTGAGGAAAGTCCGTGCATCTCAGAACAGGCCGCCGGAGAAACTCCGGACGATGTGAGTCGGTGGATAGTGCCACAGAAATGTAGACTGCCGATGGACTATATGTCACAGGCGATGGTGCAACGGTGAGTTAAGAGCTTCACCAGTGATATCGAGAGGTATCAGCTAGGTAAACCCCGGTTGGATGCAAGATTGACTCGAAGGTTATAAAGGTTGTTCGCCAACTTCGGAAAAATCGCTAGAGATTAGGAGTAATCCTAATACCAGACAGATGATTATCTAAAACAGAACACGGCTTACGGGCTACTTTATTTTTTATAAATGACGGATCTTAGAGGTTCGTCATTTTTCAATATTTTTGCGCTATAATAAATTTTAAAAAGAGGGATTTATGGAAAAAGGTTTATTTATTACATTTGAGGGTGCTGATGGTTGTGGAAAAACAACTCAGTTGAATTTATTAAAAGAATATTTAGAACAAAAAGGTTATGAAGTTGTTGTGACAAGGGAACCCGGGGGTAAAGGTTTGGGTGAAAAAGTCAGAGAAATTTTGTTGAACTATGATGGAGAAGTTTCTGACAGATGTGAATCATTCTTGTTTTTAGCAGATAGAGCCCAAAATATTGATGTTATTGTGAATCCTGCAATAGAAAAAGGTAAGATTGTTCTTTGTGACAGGCATACTGATAGTTCTGTGGCTTATCAAGGTTATGGCAGAGGGTTAGATATTGAACAAATTAATAAGCTTAATGCGCTTGCAACAAATAATAGAAAGCCTGATTTGACGTTGGTCTTTGATGTTGATATTGAAACTTCTATGCAAAGGGTAGGGCAAGAGAAAGATCGTATGGAAAGTGCAGGTAAAGAATTTTTTAATAGGGTTCGTAACGGGTATTTAGAAATCGCTAAACAAGAACCTGAACGTATCAAAGTCGTTGATTCTACAAAATCTATAGATAAAGTTAAAATTGATGTTATAAATATTGTTGAAGGCCTTTTATAAATTTGATTTTAGCTTGTGTTTTGTGCTAATCTGGATGTAAGAGTAGGAAAAATTATGATAAATAAAAAATCAAGAGATGAAATTAAAAGAATGAGACATGCCGGACATATTGTTGCGCTTGTCCATCAAAAAATGAAAGAGGTTGTAGAGCCGGGAATTTCAACAAAAGAATTAGATAATATCGCAATGAATATTATAAAAGAGAATCGTGCTATTCCGACATTTTTAGGTTATAGTGGGTTTCCTGCGTGTATTTGTACCTCAATTAATCAACAAGTCGTACACGGTATTCCTTCTGAAGATGTTATATTAAAAGAAGGTGATATAATTGCAATCGATGTTGGCGCGACTTATGGCGGTTTAGTTGGAGATAGTGCGTGGTCTTATGCAGTTGGTAATGTTTCTGATGATATAAAAAGACTAATGAAGGCTACAGAAGAATCTTTATATGCCGGTATTGAAAAAATGTGTCCGGGTAATGTTTTGGATGATATTTCAAAAGCGATAGAATCTGTTGCTATTAGGGAAAATATGGGTATTGTTCGTCAATATGGCGGTCACGGTGTCGGGCATGAAATGCATGAGGATCCGTTTTTGTTCAATTACAGTGTGGGTGATAATACTTTAATCCGCCCAAATATTGCAATTGCAATTGAGCCGATGTTTAATTTAGGCGGTGATGATGTTTTTGTGGAACAAGACGGATGGACTGTTAGTACAAAAGATGGTAAACCTTCTGCGCATTTTGAGCATACCGTTATCGCAACAGATGATGGGCCGTTAATTACTACAAAATTGATGAATTAGGAGATTTGAATGAATTATTATATCGGGTTATCTTTGGCTTCAGGTTCAACAATGGATTCAGGGGTAGCTGTAATAGATGAAGATAATAAAATTATTTTAATCGATAAATTGTATAAAATGAATGATGTAATGTTCTTTTTTGAAAATTTTTCTTCATTAAAGGATTCTAAAATTTGCGTTTCAATACCTTCTGATAGAACAATGTTGGAAGGTAAGTGGAGAGTTTTAGCTAAACCATATCAATTCGTTTCAACAAATAAATTGATTCCGAATAGAGATAATTGGACTCAAAGACATTCAAATCGCGGTAGTGAATATTTTAAGGAATTAGTCGCAAGAGGAATTACAGTAAATCGTTTTGATATTTATATGACAAGACAAAGTATGCATTTGAATTCGTGTTATAAGGATAGGTCTCCTGCTGATTGTAAGTTTTTACAGCAGGCGTTAAAATATGAGTGGGGGTTTGAAGATTTACCTGTAAATATGATGCCGATGTCCCATTTGGAGGCTATTTTGGGTGCTGTTTTAGCTAAAGAATATGCCAAAAATCCTGATAAAATTGATGTAATATATAATTTTAGAGGGATGGATGTTATTGATTTAAAAGAAAATTTGAATATCTCCACTGAGGTGTATGATTTTGAAAGAAAATTAAATAATCATAGTGTTTTAGTTTAATTTGTAGCGAATATATTATGTTAAGAAAAATATTAAATTCAATTGCAAATCCTATATTATATTATGTTGATAAGTCAGGAAATTCTGTCTTTAGAAATTATTGTTTCTTGCGCAATAACGGGTGCTTTTATAATAAATCAATTCCTAAAAAAGATGTTGGCCGAACATTGGAATATCGTTTTGAAATGGATAAATTTATAAAAAGATCTTATATTTGGGCGACCGTAATTATATATTTGGTATTTATTCATTTCCAAATAACGATTTTGAATTTTATAATTGCGGAATTGATATGGCTTTTTATTGTTTGTGGAGTAAGGGTAATTTGTTCAAAAAAATATAATAATTACTTAGAAAGTCGCTTTGGTAAATATGATTTAATAAAGTTTCGACCTCCGATTTCTAAGGAAAAATTTAGGAATTACAGGAAAATTTATATTGGACGAGCTGTTGTAATTATTTGTTTAGTAGGGTTGTTGTTTTTGCCGGCTTTGTTTCTACAGCAATCTATAAAAGTTAATGTTTACAAGAAACATAATTATTCTTCTGCTCTTAAGGTGTTAAAGTTTTATAGTTGGTTTTATCCTTTAAATGTAGATAATTATGATTATTCTGCCGTTGCAAAATATATGTCAAAAGATTTGAAGGGTGCTCTTTCTGATTATGAGAAAAGTGTGAAATTATCAGGCGAAAATTTTGATGTTAAAAAGGATATAATTAGGCTTGGTAATATATTGTATTTGAAAAAACAATTATCAAATCCTAATGAGGCAATTGATTTGTTTAACGAACTTGCAACTAATAAAAAAACAAATATAGATGAAGAATCTCAATTGGTTTGGATAAAATCTATGTTTAAAATAGAAAATAATATTACAGATGGAATAATTTATGATTATGATAATTTATTAGCTTCGTTAGATCAAAACGATATAAATAAATGGTTCTATATTACAAGTGATAAAGCTTATGTCTCTTATTTGGCGGGAGATTACGTCGGAGCGATTGACCTTTATGATAGTTTAATAGAATATGCTGAAAATAATAATAAATTTGCAAAAGAATTAGTGTCTTTGTATGCGGAAAGAGCGTTTGCTAAAAGACAAATTGAAGATTTCCCTGGTGCAGAAGATGATTTTAAACTATCCCAAATTAGTCCTTGGGAGTTAACAAAATATGAACCACGGTTTGAAAAACAAACATTCGTAATCCCTGATTAATTAGCTTTATATTTTCATTTTCTTAACATTTATCAGTGTATTTTCTTGAAAAATATATGGATGTTTTGTACAATTAACACATAAATAAGGGAGTTTTTATGCCAGAAGTACAAAAACGAATTTTAATTGTTGATGATGATGATGAGATCAGAGAGTTGTTAGAGTTTGATATCGCAAGTAGCGGGTATTTTGTGGATACTGCAAAAGATGGCCTTGAAGGCTTAAATAAAGCTTTAAATAATACTTATGATTTGATTCTGTTGGATGTTATGATGCCTAAAATGAACGGGTTTGATGTTTGTAAAAATATTAGGCAAGCAAAATTGGCTATTCCTATTCTGATGCTAACTGCAAAAGGTACGATAGAGGATAAAACTTCCGGTTTTGATTGTGGGGCTGATGATTATTTGGTCAAACCTTTTGATATTCAAGAGGTATTATTAAGAATTAGAGTGTTATTAAGACGAAATTCCGTAGTGGTTGAGGAAGAAAATTCGTTATCAAATGAAATATTAAAATGTGGTGATATTGAAATTTTCCCTGAATCCTTGGAAGCTGTTATTGTTAATCGTCGAGTAAAATTAACTCCTACTGAATTTGAAATTTTATATTGCTTAATGCAACATTTTAATAATCCTGTAACTTTGGCAACTTTATTAGATGAGGTTTGGGGTTATGATAGTAATGAGGATGTGCGTATGTTAAGAGTACATGTTGGTGGATTGCGCAATAAAATTGAAGCTAATGCAAAACAACCTGTATATTTGCATACGGTTACCAATGTAGGGTATAAATTAACTCCGTTTGCTCGAGTGTGATTATGAAAAAGTATAGTTACGAATTAAAAAAATTAAAAATTATCGAACAAATTGCAATCGTTTTTTTTATTGCGGTCGTAATTCCGATTTCTATTAGTGGTTTTATTATTAATAATATAAATCAACATTCAGTGAGGCATCAATTAAGAGAATCTGCAATACTTGTTGCAAGTATGGTTTCAGACGAGATTGACTTTTTGATAAAAACCAATGAGTTAACTCTCGGACAGATTGCAGATACTTTGGAATATTTGCCGTCTGAGGTCTCTAAAGTTAAATTTATTAAAGATTTTTCAAATCGTTATACTGATTGTGAAAAAATTATTATTGCGAAATCTCAACAAGAGTTTGAAAAAATCGCTTTAGAAGCCGGAATGCAAGAAAAACCAGTGTTATCTACAAAAATGAAAGATGGTTCATTTTTGGTTGTTGTTTTTAGCACTTCAAATTGGGATTCAAATTTGTTTAAATCTTTAGAAAATGATGGGCGCCAAGTTTATATTATGGATAAAAGAAACCATTTAATTTCTTCTCATAATTTTACTCCTGATGCATTTCAAGAAACTTTAGATTTAATTCCATCTGATAAAATTGAGAATGTTCCGGTAATTTTTGGTGATGAAAAAAATAGGCCGATTGTTTATTTATATCGTAAAAATCCTGAGTTGACGGTTGTTGTTAATACTACTGACAGAATCACTAAAAAAGCTATCTTGGATAACCGTGTGAAAATTATTTTATCGGTTCTTGTTGCAATTTTATCTATGATGCTTTTAATTGGTTTTTATATTTATTATTTGTACATAAATATACGTCAGTTGTTTAAAGCTGTTATTGCGCTTTCAAAAGGTAATTACCAACGTCAAATTCGTTTACTTACTACAACTTTTACACCTTATGAAATAGTGTTTTTGGCAAATGAATTTAATAATATGGCTTCTGAAATCCATAAGTCTTATATACAATTAAAACGTAAGAATATTGAATTGAAACAATTGAACGAATTTCGTTCAAATTTAATTGATACTGTAAGTCATGAACTTCGTACCCCTTTAACAAGCATTCAAGGGTATACTTCTCGTCTTATGAGACAAGATATTGTTATTGATGAAGAAACAAAACAAAAATCTCTGCGTATAATCAAAGAGCAATCAGAACGATTAAAACGTTTAATAGAGGATTTGTTAACGATACCTGATATTGAAGGTATGAGGCTCCAGACAAATAATGGGCCAGTTTGGCTAAATGAAGTTTTAGAACAATCTCAACTCTTGTTACGTAAAAATGACGGGCATGAAATTGTTGTAACTTTACCGGATGATTTCCCTCAAGTGTATGCTGATAAAGGTCGCTTGGAGCAAGTCTTGGTTAATTTGTTTGAAAATGCCGTAAAATATGCTACTCCGGAAACCCAAATAATAGTTGAGGTTCAACAATCCGATGGGGTTGCTGTAATTCAAGTTAAAAATAAATGCGAGGTTATACCTGTTAAAAAATTGAATTCTTTATTTGAAAAGTTTGTTCGTTTAGATGATAATATGACACGAACAACAAGAGGGTCAGGGTTAGGATTGTTTATTGTTAAGGGTTTGATTGAAGCAATGGGTGGTTCTATTAGATTATCTTCTGATGAAGAATATGGTTTCTGTGCAACTATAACTATAGGGCTTTTTAAGGAAATATAATTATGGAATTTATGTCATTGGCGTTGGATATTGCTAAACAATCTCAAGGTGAGATTCCTGTTGGGGCTGTGATTGTAAAAGAAGGAAAAGTTATTGCCGCGGCCTGCAATTCTCGTGAAAAAGATAATGATGTAACTGCTCATGCTGAAATTTTAGCAATTAAACAGGCAGAATCAGTTTTAAATAATTGGCGGCTTGATGGATGTGAGTTGTATGTAACATTGGAGCCTTGTCCTATGTGTGGTTGGGCAATTTTACAATCCAGAATAAAAACTGTTTATTTTGGAAGCTATGATTCTGTTTATGGTGCATTTACTTCTAAAATTGATTTACGTCAAATTTCAGGCCCAAAAATAGATGTTTATGGCGGCATAATGGAAGAACAGTGTGATAGTATTTTAAAAGATTTTTTTCAGAAGTTGCGCGGTTAGAAATAATAAAAAAAAGCTATGTACTGAGGTGCATAGCTGTTGATTAGGGATATGTGTATCTTAGTCTCTAAGGAGTATATTGTTATATTATCACTTTCATTTTTTTTGTAATCCTACAAACTAATGAGATTTTAATTTTGTTTTGAAAATTATAAAAAGTTAACGTAATTGCAAATTTTATAATAATACTGCTATACTATTATTGGAGGAATAATAATGACACGTTTAAATAAAATTTTTGGTATTGTGTTTGGAATTTTTATATTTTGTGTTACCAGTGTTCAGGCTGCTGAATATACAAAATTCTCTAAAAAATTTATTAATGCATTTGAAGATTGTCAAAAATACGAGGAAACAGTTTATTCTGATTATGAAGGAAAATCTTTTACGACTAAGCGACAAATTCACGGATGGAGGAATCGTTATTGTCTTTATGAAGAAACAATTTCTTCCGGTCAAGATAAATATCAGTTAAGTTGTAGGTTTACAAATGTCCAAATGGATGAATTATATGAAGCTATGAAGGTTCGCTCAAAAGATATTATAAGGCATGATTTGGAGTTATTTGTTGAACAGGTTGACCCAAAAACCGGTGAAATAAAATATGTCACAGCCGGTACAACTACGATTAGCGGTAACAAACCGTTTATTACTTGGGCAAAATATCAAAATAATCCTTATTTTTGTAGTAGAAAAAAATTGTAATTTTTTAGAATATAATTAAAGGGCCTTGCATTAGCAAGGCCCTTTGGTTGTTTATATATTATATGCAGAAATCTTATGCTGATTTTTTTGTTTCGTTATTGCGGTGCAATAGATTGTTTCCGATCCAGTTCGCTATAGGAGTTACGGCTACCGGACCTAAGAATCTGTATACTGTACCGAATACCATAATCTTTTTCAATACATTCATACCTCTTAAATTTGTGCCAAAACTACTGCTCAATTCTTGACGAGATTTGAATTTTACTAAATCTTCAAGGTTATTTATATTTTCTTGTTTTAAGACTTTTCGTAATAGTTTGATACCATTTGCTTCTTGTATGCCTTCCGGTATTTTCATGTCTTCAACAATTTGTTTCGCATTATTATCAAAATTGTTCAAATCTATAGTTTTTAGAGTTTCTAAGTCTTCAAATTTTTTGATTTGTTTGATGTCCAAAAGTGTAGAGAAGTATTTTTCTGTCGTAATATTTTTTGGACGTTCTTTTTTTGTCAAATCTTTGAATTTTTTGCCGTATTCTTGTTCAGCTTCTTCAATATATTCGGCATTAATAATGTTTATTTTATTTTTTAGATTTTCATCGTTAAGTTGTCTGCTTGCGTAATTTTGAGTAAATTTTTCCCATTGATTATCAAGTTTGCTATCTAGCCACATACCGCAACCTGTTGATAAACCGAATGTTAAACCTTGGTTAATTGAAAGAGTCTTTTTCCTTTTTTCATCGAGTTTATCATTGGTTAATGTTTTTGTCATATACATTCCGGAAATAATTGCTGAGCCTGCAATTTGCATTCCGTTAACAACTCCATCCCAGTTTTCAGCTTTTTTTGCCATCTTACGAGCAATTGGAGATGTATATATTTTTGCGGTGTAAAATTTAGCAATGCCATCTGTTAATCCGCCCAAAACATTTTTTACAGGGTTTAGTAATCTTGAATCTGTTGGTACGTTCACAGATGTAAATGTAGGTTGTGAATATTTTGTATTCTGTTTTGTATTATTATATTTGTATTGAGAGCTTAAATTGTTAGGATTAAATGTGATATTCATTATTTTTGCCCTCCTACAAATTTAGTGATGTCCGGTTTAGGTAAAGACGTACTCATAATGTTGGTTGAGTTTTGTTGTGTATTGTCTTGTTGTTTAGGTTTTGATTTTTCCCAACCAAAATATTTAAGAATTGGCGGGATAAGTGCAATTGTCAAACAAGCTTTTAAAATACCAAACACAAATACGTCCGGAGCCATATCCAAAAGTTTTGTTGTGTTTTGGAAAGCTTTTGATTTTTCTAAATCTTTTAGGTTTTTAATGTTATAAATTTCTTTAAATTTGTTGATTGTTTTTTCTGATAATAGATCAAAGTTTCCTTTTCTTGCTGCTTTTACAGCTTTTTTGACTTTTCTAACCCCTTGGCCTAAAGGATACATAATGATACTTGAAAATCCAAAACCTATAAGGCCTGATGCGATTGAGTGTGCTGAAGCATATTGTTTATCTTTTTTGTCTTTTTTGTCACCAGGTAATGCCATAATTGCGACTGGTCTAAAACAAGATGCTAATACTAATGCAACTAAGTTTTGAGCAATAACGGTATCACCATCGCATAAAGGATTTACTTTGTTTAATACTTTATCAAGAAGTTTAACGGCAGCTCCGTTATTACCCGTAAAGCTGCCGCTATAATATCCTCTATTTAATTTCTTATTTTCACATAAACCTGTATTCTCTCTATTCTCAAGCATGCCACTCTTCGACCTATGCTTTTCTAGAGAATAGATGGGATAATTTCTAATTGAGTCTATTTTCATTTCGCACCATTTTAATAACTGCTACACAATAATTTTAAGTCAAAGAAAAATATTTTTTGATAGATGTTTACAAAACTGTTACAATTAATTGTATTATCTCCTATTAATAATTACACTTTATATATTATTGAATTAATAAGTTATTTATTATATTATGCAAATAACAGAGGGCAAATGGTGAGTAGCAATACTGATTTGAATTTAGAGCAGATAGCAAAGGCTTGTGGCTTGTTTAGTGATATTGATTTTGAAACAGTTATTCTGAACATTGAGAAGCTGGCTGTTGATTATTGCAAAAGCGATTTGATTTCAATATATAATTATATGTTAATATATGCCCAAGAGCCTGAGGTTATAGTTCATTTAATTAAATGTACCGATAGATATCGTGATCCGTCCAGTTTGGAGTATCTTGTTGATATTTTATTGTTGAAAAATACCAAAAATGCAGATGAAGAAGTTAAAGAAAAGTATAACAATGTGCGGGTGATGTGCGCAAAAGCTATTGCTAATCAAAAGAATTCGAGTATTGTATCTTCTCTTTTATATTGTTTAAATAATAAAAATGAAAATTACCGAGTAAGGTTGGCTTGTGCGGATGCTTTGGGCAAGCTTGGTGATAGGTTTGCCGTAGAACCATTAATCGATGTCGTTCAAGATGAGGATGAAAAATCTATCTATCTTAGAGAATCTGCGGTTTCAGCTTTAGGATTGTTAGGAGATGAAAGGGCATTGGATCCTTTGGTTGGGATTTTGGAAGCGAAACAGGGTATTATGGACAAGTTTTCGTTTTTAAAAGAGCGCGCAATTGAAGCTCTAATCAAGGTTGGTTTTTGTGATAATGAAAGAGTGTTTAGGGCATTGAAAAATTCATTATCAGATGAGTCTACTCAAGTAAGAATTAATGCAATTGAAGCATTGATGGATAGTGAACATCCAAAAGCGTATGATACGATTAAAGATGTTTTAGAGAATGATTTGGACTTCGAGGTTAAAAAGAATGCTATGATTGCATTGTATAATATGTCTGACAGAAGGATTTTGGATGAGGTTATCAATTCTAAAGCTTATTCGGATGCTCTTAAAGAAGAAGCTGTTTCTATCATTGAAGAATATGAAGATTGTGATGATGATTTCGGGGATGAGGAATAACTTTATGGTAAAGTCTTTGATTTTATTATCCGGAGGTTTAGATTCATTAGTCAGTTTAGGATTAAAAAAAGAAGAACTTAATATTGAATTGGCTTTGACATTTGATTATGGACATAAATCTGCAAAGGAAGAAATTAACGCTTCTCAAAAAATTTGTGATTATTATGGTATTGATTTAAAAGTTATAACACTAGATTGGTTAAAAGATATTACTTTTACGGCTTTGGTTTCAGATAGAAATATTCCTGTAGGTAACCAATTAACTGATTTGAGTGATAGTGCAAAATCGGTTTGGGTACCTAACCGAAATGGGTTATTTTTAAACATAGCAGCTTGTTTTGCAGATTCTTTCGGGTATGATTATATTCTGATTGGTGCAAATAAAGAAGAAGGTCAAACTTTTCCAGATAACACTCAAGAATTTATTGATGCAATAAATGAGGAATTCAAGTTTTCCACAAGAAAACAACCGAAAGTAGTTGCGCCCTTGATAAAATATATTAAAAATGATATAGTCATGTTAGCTTTAAATAATGGTATACCTCTTGAATTAACAAGAAGTTGCTATCAACAAGGGGAGAAACATTGTGGGATTTGTGAGTCGTGTATGAGATTAAAAAATGCCTTAAAAGCTAATAATGATGAAAAATATATAAAGGAACTTTTTTAGGAAAATGAAGACTTTGTTTGTTGAAGAAAATGTAAAATATATAGGTTCACAATTGGTTCCTCATTGGATTTATAAGAATTATAAAATTCAAGGTGATGCAATTGTCGCGTTTTGTGGGGAATGTGAGGTTAAACTCACAGAAATGGTTGATATTGAAGATGTTATAAATGATGAGCCTATTTACAGTAAATTTATGCTTAGTTTTATATCTGAACAATTCAATATTGAGCTTGTTGAAGGAGTTTTAAGACAGAGACTTCTTATCACTTGTATAAAAGAAGCCTTGGAGGCAAGAGGTTTTCAGGTTAAAAGAAGCGGGGATGATTTATTTGTAAATAATAAAAAACTATCTGTTTCTATTGCTACTAAATCAATGACTTCTGTATTAATTCATACAGGGGTAAATATTTTATCAGAAGGTGCTCCAATTCCTGTTTCCGGTTTGGAAAGTGATTTAGGTATTTGGGATATAAAGGAATTTGCTCAAGAAGTTATGAAGAATTATAGTGAAGAATTAGAGGATATAGTCCTTGCAAGTACAAAAGTAAGAGGTGTGTAATGCTTAAAACTACTGATAAATCTGATCAATCTGCACATTTTTCATATAATGAATATAAGAAAAAAGTTCACAAGGCTCCGAATAGAGATTTGACAATTTTTGTTGCAGTCTTTTTTGTGGGTGTGATAATACTTTTGGGATTTGCAAAGTTACTTTCGCCAAATGTAGATGTTGCAATCGCGGGTTCTGAAAATAACGTTGTTGAAGAAGTTGAACGTTCTGCAATAGATGAACGTTTACGAGCAATAAAAATGGAAGATGAAGGTAAAAACTTAACTGAGGAAGGTATGTTTTCGCCGGAGTTAGATGAGAGAGTTATTTTACCTCAACAAAATAATAAAACTGTTGGACAAATTGAAGCTGAAAAAGCTGAAAAAGAACTGATTGATAGAATTTCTTCAAAAGATTATTTTAAAAAATCAGATAATGTTGTGCAAAAAATAGAACAAGTAACAAATCAAGCTACTCAATCAATTGAGGATCAGGCAGTAAAAACTGTTGCACCTCAAGATGCAATATCTGCAAAAGTTGTAGTCGGCTATTATTCAACAGACAAGCAAGCTGAAGTTGCAAAAACAATAATCCAAGATGCAGGATTAGGGTTAACTCCATTTATTAGAGATATGGGTGGTTATTATACTTTACAAGTTGGTTCTTATTCTTCTCGTGAAAACGCCCAAAGAGCTGCTAATGATTTATTAAAAAGTAATTTCCCGGCTCGTGTAATTGTTGAATAATTATACAAATAGTTAAGTAGAAATCTTGTATTTTATCTTTCTTTTTTATATAATTTAGCTATGGAAAATATTAAGAGAATTAAATTAAGGGATTTTGAGATTGGTGGGGATAAATTAACTATTCTTGCTGGTCCGTGTGCTATTGAAAGCCAAGAAATTTTAGATGAAACTGCAAAAGGTTTGAAAGAAATTACAAAAGATTTGGGTATAAATTTTGTATTCAAATCTTCTTTTGACAAAGCCAATCGCTCATCCATTACTTCATTTAGAGGTCCTGGATTAGAAAAAGGTTTGAAAATGTTGCAGGAAGTAAAAGAAAAGTATGATGTACCGATTGTAACTGATATTCATACACCGGAACAGGCGCAAGTCGCTGCTGAAGTCGCTGATATTATACAAATTCCTGCATTTTTATGTAGACAAACAGATTTGCTCGTTGCTGCGGCTAAAACCGGCAAGATTGTCAATATTAAAAAAGGTCAATTTTTGGCCCCCGAGCAAATGGGGAGTTTAGTTAAAAAGGTTGAGGATTCCGGTAATACGAATATTTTATTGACCGATAGGGGCTCATCGTTCGGATACAATAATTTGGTAACTGATTTTAGAGGGATACCGATTATGCAATCTTTTGGCTATCCTGTTGTTTTTGATGCAACTCATAGCGTTCAATTGCCTGGTGCAAATGGTAATTGCTCCGGTGGAGATAGACGATTTGTTCCTGTTTTGGCAAAAGCTGCTATGGCTGTTGGTGCAAATGTTTTATTCTTTGAAGTTCATCCTGAACCTGAAAAAGCATTGTGCGATGGCCCTAATATGGTTGCGTTAAATGATGCTAAAGAATTATTTGCGACTTGTAAAAAGATTTTTGAAGTCGTTAGGGGGTAAGTTTCGTGGTTACCATAAAAACTTTTGTCGAAGGCCCTGTTGATGCTAATAATTACTTGATTATTGATGATGAATCAAAAGAAGCAGTACTTATTGATTGTTCATCCTCCAGGGATGAGTTTATTAATTCAATAAAAGCCGAAAATGTTAATTTGAAATATATTTTACTTACTCATGGTCATTTTGATCATTTGTTAGGTGTTGATGGTTTTAAAGACGCTTTTGATAATGTAAAAGTTTTTGTTTCAAAAGATGACGATTATCAGGTTAAAATGTTACCGGATATGTTGAGAATGTTTGGTGGTTTTATGAGTGCAGAGGTGCCGGAAATTACTAATTTCCTTCAAGATGGTGATGAGTTTAATATTGGCAAAACTTCTATAAAAGTAATTTCAACTCCGGGGCATACCGAAGGCGGAGTTTGTTACTTGATTGGTGATAAATTATTTTCCGGAGACACATTATTTTATGGAAGCATTGGTAGATGTGATTTGCCGGGTGGAAATATGAAAGTGATCGCGGATAGTATTAATAATAAATTGTTCAAACTCCAAGATGGTGTGGATGTTTATCCGGGTCATGGCCCAAAAACTACTATAGGATTTGAAAAAAAATATAATGATATAATAAATTATTGATAATATATCATTCTGAGGCGACAGGTTATGAGATTCTTCGCTTCGCTCAGAATGACATGTAATAGCCGAAGAATCTCATAAATAGGTGATAAAATGAAAGAACAATTAGAAAAAATTTATACAGACGCTGTGGCGGATATTGATAAAGCTTCTACCGTGAAAGATTTAGAAGATATTAAATTTAAATATTTGAGTCGTAAAGGTGAGTTTAATGAAATAAAAAAAGGCTTGAAGGACTTATCTGATGAGGATAAGCGCGTTGTTGGGGCTTTGGCTAATAATATTACCCAAAAGTTGGAGTCTTCTATTTCTGAAAAATTCCAATTGTTCTATGAACAAGAATTAAATAAAAAATTAGAAAAAGAAAGAATTGATGTAACTTTGCCAGGGCAGTTTGTACCACATGGTCATGTTCACCCATTAACTTCAACAACAAATGAGATTGTTTCTATATTTCAAAGTTTAGGTTTTTCAGTTGCGCCAAATTCTGATTCCCCAGAGGTTGAAACTGAGTATTTTAATTTCGATATGTTGAATGTTCCTAAAGATCATCCTGCTCGTGATGTTCAAGATACTTTCTATACAAATGTTGGTGAAAATGTTGTATTGCGAAGTCAAACTTCAGGTGCTCAAGTTCACGTTATGGAAGGTCAAAAACCTCCTATTAGAATTATTGCACCGGGCAGAGTTTATAGAAATGAAAATATCAATTCACGTAAAAATAATTTCTTCCATCAAATTGAGGGACTTTATGTGGATAAAGACATTACTTTTGGTGATTTGAAAGGTGTTTTAAACGAATTTATTAGAATTTATTTTGGGGCAAGTCGTCCAACCCGTTTTAGAAATAGCTTTTTCCCATTTACAGAACCATCAGCAGAAGTTGATGTTCAGTGTATTATGTGTGAAGGTAAAGGTTGCAGAACTTGTTCCGGTACCGGTTGGTTAGAAATTTTAGGTGCAGGTATGGTTGACCCTAATGTATTACGTGGTGTTGGTATTGACCCTGATGTGTATTCAGGTTTTGCATTTGGTATGGGGGTTGAAAGACTTGCAATGCTAAAATATGCCGTAGATGATATCAGATTGTTCTTTAACAATGATGTAAGATTTTTGGAACAATTTAAGGGGTAGGGGTAAATGAGATAAACCCTCACCCTAACCCTCTCCCTGATGCAGGGGCGAGGGAATAAGTTTATAAAGAAGAGGAATATAATGTCTATAGTTATAATGATTTTACTTTTAAGTTTTTTAGTTTTGGTGCATGAAGCGGGGCATTTTTTTGCAGCTCGTGCATTAGGGATTAAAGTATCAAAGTTTGGGTTCGGGTTGCCGATAGGTCCGACCTTATGGAGTAAAAAAGTTGGAGATGTAGATGTTGTTGTCCACGCATTTTTATTGGGTGGTTATGTTTCTTTTCCTGATGATGAAAAAGATTCTGATGTACCGTTAGATTCTTCCGAAAGATTTATGAATAAACCCGTTTGGCAAAGAATGGTTGTAATTTCTGCAGGTGTAATCGCAAATATAATTACTGCATTTCTGTTTGTTTTGATTACGGCTTGTATTTGGGGGCAATTACCTCTTGGACAAGCTGATATTTATATAAATAAAGTTAAATATGAATCTGCTATTCAATCAGGATTAAAAGCCGGTGATCAAGTTATTAAAATAAATGGTTCAGAGATTAGTAACCCAAGCGCGTTTACTATTTTCTGTCAAAAAAGTAAGTTGTTTGATGGTAAAGTTGATCAAGAATTTGTTAATGAGAATTTAAATTCTTTGAAAACTTTAAATAAAACAATTCAACAAGATGAGTTGATAGCTTTCGGTACTAAAGTTCTTCTACCTCAAAGAAAAGATGAGGCAGCTTTAGTAATTGATAACGATGTTTTAAAAGGTTTTAAAAAATATAAAGATAATCAAATTGGATTGTCTGAGGCTCAAATAAATTTACGTAATCAGTTAGTTGATAAAAAGACTTATATTTCAGATGGGACTGTAACTTTAACTGATATTGCTTATGCAATTTCAGATTCTAAAAGACCTATTAATATGGTTGTTTTAAGAGATGGTGAAGAAGTTGAATTAAAATCGGCGTATTCTGACCAGAAAGGTATTTTAGGTGTTGAATTAGTATCAAAGCAAGTAATGGTTAAAACAAAAGGCTTTGGACAAGCGATAAAAGGTTCCCTCGCGTATTTGTGGGAACAAACTTATATGCTTGTTTATGGCTTGTGGATGTTGTTTAGCGGAAAAATCCCGATGCAAGATTTGCATGGTATTGTTGTTATAACAAAAATTGGTGGTGATGTAATTCAAAATAGTGGATTTTTCTCAGGTTTATTATTAACGGCGATGATTTCTCTTGATTTGGCATTGGTTAATTTCCTACCAATTCCGGCACTTGATGGCGGACATTTTATGTTCTTATTGATTGAAAAATTGAGAGGTAGACCTTTAAATGAAGAAACTATAAATAAAATCAGTTCAGTATTCTTTTTACTGTTAATATTATTTATGGTATTTGTAGTGTTTAATGATGTTTATGCGCTCATCGTTCATAAATTTTAAGTCGCGGATTCTTATTTACTAAATACCCAAGTTCCTTTGTTTTTAGAATTGGTTTGAATTCTTTTTGTAGGTTGTTGGCTTTGTTTTTCTTCGTTGCGTTTAAACCATTTTCGTTTTTTATTTGTTTCAGTTAATTTAATTTTTTTATTTTCATTAAATGCTCCTGCCATAAGTGTTGTTGTGTATAGTGGGGTGGTGTGAGCATAGTCAAATAGAATAACTCCATTTGCAAACATTCGACGAGTTTGGTAGATCTGTCTTACAAGGTCTTCTGGTGCTCCTCCCATAAATGTTACAAATAACCCCGCATATAATTCTGTTGTAGGTGCTTTAACTGAAATTACATCGTGCATCATTGATGCTAACATACTTTGGTCGTATGTCAAAAATAAAGGTGTAAATCCGTTTATATAACCGTTTATCGACCATGTTCTCCAATCTTGTTGCTTTGATGATAATGCTGATGCAATGTCAGGGAATATTACCGCACTCAAATAGACCTTTTCTTTTTTACATAATTCCCCGACTTTTTTCACAAATTTTGTTATATTGTCTCGGCGATATTGGTTCCAGTCAAACCATTGAACATCAGCCGTAGTTAAATCTACAGGGTCAATTCCGTATTGGGTTTTAAACTCATTTCTGGCGTAATCTGTAAATCCCCACGCAGCTTCTGCTTTGTCTGTATTATTATTTGGATACCTGATATAATCAAGATTGATTCCGTCAGGGTTATAGTTTTCGATAATTTCACTTACTAATTCAAGTAAAAATTCGTGAATTTCAGGATTTGCAGGATCTATAAAATATCCATTGTGCTCGGATATAGAACGTGTGGCAGTTGGTTCGTTTGCGTATTGTTTTGTTTTGTTTCCCCAATCCGGTCTTACTGAAAGTATACTTGAAGCACAGTTTTCTGGAGGTTTGTTACCTACATAAAATGATTGGAACCAAATATGAACTTTAATATCACGTTTGTGAGCTTCTTTTATCCAAACTTCGAGCGGGTCAAATCCTTCAAATATTGGGTTTTGAACAGTAAATCCGTATTTATTCATTGTTTTACTAGGGAAAATTGTATTTCCGTGGAAATATGTTTCTAAAAAAATACTATTAAATCCGCTTGATTGGATTTTTTCAAGAGTTTCTATAATTTGCTCGCGACTTGTTTCTGTTGGTCTTAGCCATGTACCTTTGAGTTCTGTTTTGATATATGGTAAAGATGTTTTTAGAGCTTGATTTGCTGAATCAATAGCTTCTTTTGTGTATTGTTGTAAGATAGTGCTGTTTTTTGTTTCATGTTCGGCTATATTTATATAGTTTTCTGCGGTTTGTATATGCTGCATTGGTTTTTGCCAATCATAATTTGAGGTTGTTGTTTTGTAAAAATCAATAATAGATAAAGCTTCTTTTATTTTTTCACGAGCTTCGTAAGTATAACTTTCTGATGTCGTATAAATATTTAATATGTTATTTTCTTCATCTATGTATACTTTTGAGCCGACAGTAATATTTTGTGAAATCCAATTTTTGGCAATTCCGTGCCCGCTTATTACAACACCGTTATCAGGTATTGTTGAATCAGCTCCGCTTAATGCTATTACTGTATTACCTTCTACGATTGCTTCTGTGCCGAATTCATTTGTTCCTGTGTGCAGCCCGAAATCTTTGGTATAAATAACCATTTTATTTGCACCTCTTCCTCCGGGGAAAAAGTTTGCGCCAAGTATTGGGTCTATGGCATGTATTCTTGTGCTGTTTGCTTTAAATACAACTTCGTTTGGGTTAAGATTTAAAGGGATGAATGTCTGTGGTCTTTGCGGGGTTTGGTTTTCCTCTAAAAAAGTAACAGCAGGTTCTGTTGCATTTGCGTATATGGTTGTGAGTGCAAATGCTGATAAACTTAATATGATAGCTATAGCTATTTGTTTTTTTCTCATCTTAGTATTTGACAGACCTCGTATAATAACCTGAATCTATATATTTAATATTCTCAAGTTCTCTGATTTTTTCAGGTAAAAATTCGTTGTTTGGATTTGCTAAAAAAGCTTTTTTGTAATATTGGTTTGCTCTTAATAAATCTCCAAGTTTTTCATACATTATAGCCATTTTGATTAAGACCGCGTAATTTTCAGATTGACCGTTTTTGAATGCTCTTTGGTAGAAAAACAATGCGCGTTTATAATCTTCTCTGGTGTAGTAAAATTCTCCAAAATAATAGTTTGTAGCCGCATCATTTTTATTGATTTTTAATGCTCTAAAAAAATATGCTTTTGAATAGCTGTTTTCTCCAAGATAGTCATAAATTCTTGCTAATTGAATTACCGGATAAATGTTTTCGGGCTCAAGTTTTGTCATTATGAAATATTCTGCTGCCGCTTTTTTAAGGTATGTTTTTATTTCATTTAAATCTTTTGTTGTTAGTGCTTTGGTAAGGTAGTTGTCAGCTAATTGTTGTTTTTCGTTTTTATTAATTTTTGAGTAATCTATAATTTCGTTATTGTTATTATATTTAATTTGCCCAAATTCAATAGCATTTGCCGTGTTGTTACAGCAAATGCCAAGTAAAAATATTGTAGCTCCCAATAAAATTGACAGTTTAGAAATCTGTGTAATGTGGAGTTGTTTTTGTATCGTGATGATAAAGTGAGTAATCCTCTGCCGCAGGATCTGTATAGACATATAATTTTCTCCAGAATTTTACAAACCAGTTTTGGTTTTTGTATGCCAACTCATCGTCAGTATAATATTCTTGTCCATTTGCTCTGGCTTTAGATATATTTACCATTTCTGTTGTTGTAGTCGAATATCCTGAGTTTTTTAATACTGTAGGATTTGTTGTTTGATCAACTGAAATAGCTGCGTTACAATTTGTTTGTGCTGCTATTGCAATTATCATAAGTAACAAAAGTTTTTTCATAGCCACCTCTTTTTTTAACATTATAGTTTTTTTTTAGTAATCTGGCAATAATATTATAAATTATTTACAAATGGGGTTACAGATTATTCGTAAGATTTCTGTATTATTTCTTCAAGTTTATCAAGTAAATCTGCTTCCGGAACTTTTGCAATAACTTCACCTTTTTTGAAGATATAACCTTCATTTATTCCGCCGGCTATGCCAAAATCGGCGTGTCGTGCTTCTCCAGGCCCATTTACTGCGCAACCCATAGTGGCAATAGTGATATTTTTATCAAGGTTTTTAAATCGATTTTCAACTTGCTTTGCAAGAGATATTAAATCTATTTGTGTTCTTCCGCAAGTCGGGCAGGATATAAAATTTACCCCTTTTTGGCGTAGTTTTAAGCTTTTTAAAATTTCAAACCCTGCAAAAACTTCTTCAATAGGGTTTTCTGTTAGCGAGACTCTTATTGTATCTCCAATACCTTCTGAAAGTAGTGCGCCTAAACCTATTGATGATTTTATCAGTCCGCCTTTAAGGGTTCCGGCTTCTGTAACTCCTAAATGTAGCGGGTAGTCGATTTTTTCTGAAATAAGTTTGTATGCGTCAATGGTTGTCATTACATCAGAAGATTTTAGGGATACTTTGATCAGGTCAAAGTCTAATTCTTCAAGGATTTTTATATGTCGCATTGCGCTTTCTACCATTTTTTCAGATAAAGTTATATCTTTTTCCAGTAAATCTTTTTCTAACGAACCTGCATTAACTCCTATTCTAATAGGAATATTTTGTTGTTTTGCTAAATTTACAACTTTTTCTATATTTTCACGTTTACCAATATTGCCTGGATTAAGTCTTAATGCGGAAATCCCGTTATTAATACATTGAATCGCTAATCTGTAATCAAAATGAATATCAGCGATTAATGGGATTGGTGAAAGTTTAACCAATTCTTTTATTGCATCTGCAGCATCGCTATTTAATACGGCAAGTCTTACTAATTCGCAACCGGCTCCTGCCAATTCTTTTATTTGAGTTATTGTTTGTTCGATATTTCTAGTGTCTGTGTTGCACATAGATTGAACGCTAATCGGATTATTATTACCAATTTTTACATTTCCGATGGTTATTTCTTTTGATTTTCTTCTTTTTATCATACAATAATTGTATCACATAAAAACGAGAGGGTTAAAATTATGAGAATTGCAGTTTTATCTGATTTACATGCTAACGTGCAAGCCTTAGAAGCTGTTATGAATGATGTAATGGAACAGGGGTGTGAACATGTTTTTTGCTTGGGTGATATAGCTTTAGCCGGACCTCAACCGAAAGAAGTTACGGAATATGTTATGGCTCAAGATGGAACTTGGACTGTAATTCAAGGTAATACTGATAAAATGATTGCTCAATATGGTCCTGAGGTTGCAGAGTTTTTAGAAGCTCAATATCCGGTTATGGCAAATGCTATTGCTGATGATGTTCAAGTTTTAGATGATGCTCATCGGGCGTTTTTAGCTAATTTGCCTCCAATGTTAAGTTTGGAGGTTGACGGAACGACTGTTTTGTTAGTACATGGTTCTCCTCGAGCAAATAATGAAGATATTTTGCCGGAAATGTCATTAGATGTGGTTGAAGAAATTATTGAGGGAACTCAAGAAAAATTGATTTTATGTGGGCACACTCATGTTCCTTGCGGTTATCAGACAAATACTGGCCAAACTGTTGTTAATGTTGGTAGTGTAGGTCGTCCGATGACATCAGAGCCTCGTGCATGTTATGCAATTGTTGATTTTAACCAAGGTTCGTTTGAAGTTCGCCATAGATTCATACCTTATGATAATAAGTTGGCTGCTCAAATCGTTTCCCAACGAGGTTTTATTGGAGCTGACAGGTTGGCTGATTTGTTATTGAATCCTGCAGAGCGTCATTTATAATTATGAAAAATTTGTCAGAGTCGTATAATAATTTAAAAAATGATTATCGTAAAATTTTTTTGGAGTGCGCTTCTGATATTGAAGATGCGGTTTTAAAATTGAAACCTGAGAATTTTCAAGGTGAGATTTTTGACGTTTATCAGGATAATTCTGAGGGTAAATCTTGGCAAAATAGTGTTTTAAAATATTTAGATAATGTTTTAAAAAATGATGTTTCAAAACCTTTGCAACTAGTTAAAAATAATCGTAAAAATTCTTGTTGTGTTGGTTGTGGTGCGTGTTGCAGGTTTGCTTGTAGCGAATTTTCTTATTCCCAACTTAAGCAAAAAGCTGAATCAGGTGATGAGTTTGCATCTCAGTTTATATCCGTTTTTGAGCCTTACAAGTTTTTGGATGATGTTAAGAAAATCTATCCTGAGTATGTTGATTTTTTAATGGAAAATTTTAGTGAAGGGTTTTATTTTTATCATTGTCCGCGTGTAACTGAGGATAATCGTTGCCCTGATTATAATAATAGACCTCAAATTTGTAAAGATTTTCCTGATAATCCGCTAGCATTTTTGCCGCCTACTTGTGGTTTTTTTGATTGGAAATTGAAATCTGAACGTGTTTTGCTTAAACTAAATGCATTGGCTGAAATCGTTGAATTTTATAAAAATAATATCGAAGGAAATAAACAAGTATGAAAACTTTATCAGGTTTAAGTTTACAAGAAATAGAAAAAATAACAGATGAACTTGGTGTAACAAAATTTAGAGCAAGGCAAATTCATAATTGGATTTATTTAAAATCTGTGACAGAAATTGATGAAATGACTGATTTGTCTATAAAATTTCGTGAAGAATTGAAAAAAGTTGCAAAAATTACCGATATAAAAATCAAAGTTAAACAAGTTAGTTCAGATGGAACTATAAAGTATTTATTGGAATTTCCTGACGGTGAATGTGTTGAGACAGTTTTGATGAGATTTGATAACCGTGCGAATTTGACGGCTTGTGTGAGTTCTCAGGTAGGTTGTGCGGTTAATTGTAGTTTCTGTGCAACAGGAAAAAGAGGTTTTATCAGGAATTTGTCATATCAAGAAATTATTGAACAAGTTCTTACAATTCAGCGCGATACAGGGCTAAAGGTTACTAATGTTGTATTTATGGGGCAAGGTGAACCTTTATTGAATTTAGATAACGTGTTAAAAGCTATGGAAATATTTAATGAAAATTTCCAAATTGGTGCTCGCAGACTTACATTATCAACATCCGGAATTGTCCCGCAAATTAGACGTTTGGCTGATTTAGACATGCAATCTACATTAGCGTTGTCGCTTCATGCGTCAAATCATGATACTCGTTTGAAATTGATGCCGATTGAAGGTAAATATAATATGGATGAGCTTCATAGTGCGTTAAAATATTACGTTGAAAAAACCGGTAGAAGAATTACGATTGAATATTTGTTGATAAAAGATTTGAATGACACAGTTGAGTCAGCAAAACAGTTGGCGGCATATTTGAAAGATATAAAGTGTAATATTAATTTAATACCGTATAATCCGACCGAAAAGAATGATTATAAGCGCCCAAGTAATAATGCAATTATGAAATTCAAATACTTGATGGAGCACGCAGGTAAAAAAGTTACCGTGCGTTTGGAACGCGGTGCTGATATTGACGCTGCTTGTGGTCAATTGCGTGGAAAAGTTTAGTTTTCAAAGCTACTTTTTCGACTCTCTTCGTCTTTAATAAATTGGCAGATTTCTTCCAGTCTTGAATCTTCCATTGCGTCAATTAAAGATTGAATGTCTGTGAATTTACCAAGAGCAAAGCCTGTCTCAGCCAGTAATACGCAGTCATTGCATAAGCGGTATTCACCATATTGTATTGAACCTGCCAAGCATTTGTTTTTGCCGCAACATTGACAATCAAAGTACTCATCTGCGCAATCCGGATTTTCTTCCAAATCGTCTATAACCATTTGTTGTACAACAAGTTGCATTTCTTCAATTATTTCTTCATTTGATTTTTTCATTTCTGTAAATCCTTATTTAATTAAATCTGACATTTTTTGAACCGCAATACCAAGTCCCTCAAATACTGCTTTTGAAATGATACTGTGTCCGATATTTAGTTCGTATAAGCCTTCTATTTCATGCATTCTATGGACATTTTCATAGTTTAATCCGTGTCCTGCGTTGACTTTTAAACCTAGTGACTGTGCTAATTTTGCGGAGTTTTTTAATGCTTCAAAAGCCTCTGTCTCTTTTTCTGTTCCAAATGCGTTTGCGTATGTGCCTGTATGCATTTCTATAAATTGGGCACCTGTTTTTGAACTGGCGATAACTTGTTCTTCTGAAGGGTCAATAAACAAGCTGACTAAAATCCCTGCATCTTTTAATGGTTTTACAAATTCTGTTATTTTGTTTAATTGTCCGGCTACATCTAGGCCACCTTCGGTTGTAACTTCTTCTCGTTTTTCAGGCACTAAGCAAACAGAATTTGGTCTGATTTCTAATGCGATTTTTTGCATTTCATCTGTTACTGCCATTTCAAGATTGAGGTTGGTTTTTAAGGTCTTGATTAGTGTGCGTACATCATTATCTTTGATGTGTCGTCTATCTTCTCTTAAGTGAGTTGTAATTGATGTTGCTCCATTGTTTTCGCAAATTTCTGCGGCTATAATTGGATCAGGTTCTATTCCTCCTCTTGCGTTTCTTAATGTTGCGACGTGATCAATATTTACACCTAAAAGCATATTGTGTCCTTTCTAAAATTTTATTTTATTAATCTTTAATAATGCTGTATACGACGGTAAGATGGTAACTCTATCGGTGTCATCTTCCGGTTTGATAGCTAATTCAATAGCTTTTTTGATATCTTCTTCTACGATTATTTTTTCTTGAGGAATTCCTGCATATTTTAGTCTAAGTGCCATATCATAAGCTCGGCTTCCTGAAGTTATAAGAAGTTTTTTTACACCTTTTAATTGCTCAAAATCACTGTCCCATAACCACGAAATATCGCGACCGTCACCAAAATTATCGTTAATTGCTATAACTATATTAGCTTCTAAATCAACTGTTTTTAAAACCTCGTTAGCTCCTGTAGGGTTTTTAATTAATTGGATTAATACATCGTGTCCATTAATTATACGTCTTTCTGCTCTGCCGAACACTGATTTATAAGTAGAAACAGCTTTTCTGATTGTTTTATAGTTAAATCCGTTTTCAAAAGCACATGCAATTGCACCTAATGCATTATATGCATTATATAAACCTATCTGATTAATTTTAAAGTCATATTTGTTACCGTCAAATTCTACGGTTAATTCAGAAAAGGAATCATGTACTTTTACGAACCCTTTGTAATCCGGCTCAGGTCGAGAGTATAAACAGTGTTTGCATTGATAATGTCCTTCTTGAGCTAAGAAACTAATACTGTAACTTAAAGGATTGCCACAACTGCAATTAAAAATTTCTGCAGGTTCATCAGATGTTGAGCCGTGTGTGTCTGAACAAAATTCTACATGTTCAAAACCAAAATATTTTGCTTTTTTATCAACTCCAAAACGAGAAACAATAGGGTCATCTGCGTTTAAAATTAATGTTAAATCTGAGTTTTTTTCTATGGCTTCTTTAATATAATTTGCGGTGGTTGTTAATTCCCCGTATCTATCAAGTTGGTCTCTGAATAAGTTTGTTACTATTAAGTAATCTGATTTATAAAAATCATATAGTTTTCTTAGGTAAGCTTCGTCAGATTCAATTACTGCATAGTCAAAATTTTTAAATGGTTTAATCTTAAGGGCAAACATATTAGCAACTCCTGTCAGCATATTTGCGCCTTTAGCATTATGGATAACGTTATTATTATATCCAAATATATGAGCAAGCATTCCCGAAGTTGTAGTTTTGCCGTTTGTACCGGTTACTGCAACCGTGCTTTTTTTAATATATTTTTTACAATATGTTAAAAATTTTGGACATAATTTTAATGACACCATTCCGACAAATGATGTGCCGGAGGATTTGTTAAGCAATTTGATTGCTAAATAAATTAATCTTGCAATTAATAATGTTATATAAAATCTTATTTTTCCCATAAATAGTCCTTTAGACGTATTCAAAATTTCTTACTCGTATTATATTATGTTATTAATATAATACAAAAGTAAGAAAAGTTGAAAGATGTTAGCAGTATTTTTTACAATAGTATTTGTTGCTGAATTGATAGTTGCGGGTTGGATTATTTCCGCGATAAAAAAGCTTATTAGACAAGTCGAGCAAATTAATCTTTCTGTAAATCAGATTTCACCTGAAATTATTTCTACGGTTACTCAAGTTAGAGCTATTGCAGAAATGATATCCTCAAAACTTGATGCAACAAAAAATTTTATCGGCGATACCAAAAATGATTGTATTTGTGGAATCAAAAAAACACTAATAACTTCATTATTGTTTAAGTTGATGAAGCTTCCGGGTCGAAAAATATTGTCGGTTATAGATGTTGTTTTAACGTTGAGAAAATTATTAAAAACTCTAAAAAAATAATGCCGGTTATTGAAAATCTTGCCTAAATATCTTCTTGAAATTAACGTAAAAATATGCTACAATTACCTTAAAATTGAAAGGCGAGGTTTACGACTATGAGTAAAAATAAAACATTTATGTTTTCAATGGGTGTTATCGCAGGTGTTGTCGGAGGTATTGTTGCCGGAGTTCTTTTTGCGCCAAAATCAGGTGAAGAATCAAGAAAAGAATTGATGGAAACAATTGATGAGCTGTATGACAAACACGCTCCTCAGATTGCTGAGGCTAAAAAACAGGCCCTTGAATCAGTTGATTTGATGAAGTATAAAATGGAAAAACAACTTAGACGATTGAATAATTCGGTTAAATCTAAAAAAATGCATAAAGCTAAAGTTTTAGAAGATATTGAAAACGGTAGCGAAAACGAATTCGATTATTAATTAATAAAGGGAAATTTATGGATATTGAATTATCACAAATTATTTTAAACAATGGTTTAACATTTTTAGTTGCTGTAACTGCGATAGTTTTAGCAGTAATTGGATATTTCTTGGTTAAGTTAATTAAAGATTTGTCTGAGTTGGCTAAAAATGTTAACGAAACGTCTATATTATTAAACACAGAATTAAAACCTACTCTAAAAGAATTGAATGAAACATTGCATTCTATTAATTCAATAGTACAAAGTACTGATGAAGGTGTCGGTAATGTTAAAAATGGTATAGAAAATGCTATAACAAAAACAAAAGCCCTTTCCGGAAATTTATTAGGTGGATTTTTGAAAGGTTTTATGACTGTATATTCATTATTAAAAAGAAAATAGAACTTTTAGGTAATGTAATATCGTTAATTCAGATTTAAAATTATGTGAGACAGAACAAAGGAGAATTATATATGTCAACTTCAAGATTTTTAGCAGGATTTATTGTTGGTGGTGCTATTGGAGCATTAGCAGGTTTATTATTAGCACCAAAGTCAGGTGAAGAAACAAGAAAGATTTTAGCTGATAAAGCTCAAGAAATGGCAAAAAGAGCTGATGAAACAGCTAAACAAATTCAAACAAAAGCAGATGATGTAGTATCTGACCTTCAAAAAAAGGGTGACGAGATTAAAGATAAATTACAGGATTTGATTTCAAAACAAAAAGATGGAAAATCTGTTGATGAAGGTTCTGACGAATAAAATAATTTAAAATATTTGATGATTTTAGTCCTAATTCCGGTTTGGTTTTAGGGCTTTAATTTGCAATAAAAAAATCCCGCAATTTGCGGGATTTTTGCTATATTTTTAACCTAATTAGCTTAATGCCATTAAAGCTTTTACTGAACGAGCATTTTCTTTTACTTCTTCATCAAAACCTTCTGATGAAATTGTGTTTTCCAAAACTCTCATTGCTTCTTCTTTATTTTCTAATGATAATAATTCATTGATTGTGCTCATTGCAACAAATGTAGACATATCATTGATGCCTTTGCCTCTGCTTGAAATTACTACGTTTAAAGAGTCGTATTCATTTCTTTTAACTAAGGCACGTGATGTCAATTCTCTAACTTCATCTATTGATGAATTTGTGCCGATTTCTTCCAATACTGCGATTGAATCTGAGCTAGGATTGATTGTTAGAGATTCAATAATATCGCTTACTCTGTTGAAATTTTTATTATTTTTGAAACTACTTCTTTCCATTTAATTTCCTCCTACGCAGCGTGTACCATGTCTGCTTCTAATGATGATAATGCATCCATCAACATTGGCTTAACTTCAGTATGAGGATCCATTTTTGACATTTTTGTAATTTCTCTTTGTCTGCCATTTATCATAAATGATTTGATATCTCTTGATAAGAATTCTTTAGTTCCTTCTAGTGAAACTTCAGTGTTACCAATTTCTTGGATTTTATTCCAAGTAGTAACTAATCCCTCTTTCATTCTAGAACCGAATGCTTTAATTGATTCGATACCATCGATTAATCTGCTGCCAAAGTCGCTGATTGAACCTACAAATGTAGAGTAAATTCTTTTTGAGCTCGCTGTCAATTTATCGTTTAAACTTACTTTATCTTTTGCTAGGCTTGAAACAAAAACATCTTTATTTAATTCAGATAAGATGTTTTTTTGGAAATTTGAGCCTGCAAAAGGATTTGAATGTCTTGCTACTGATTTTTCGGTTACGCTCGTATTGAAAATACGATGGCTTAACTGTGTGATTCTTTCTATTGTTGACATATAAAACCTCTTTCTTGACTATCCACGTATACAGTCTAACATAGTGTTAAAATTTTAAATCCACCTTTTGAATGATTTGTGTTAAAATTAGAATATGAAATATAAAAATCTGGAAGAATTAATAGAAGTTGTAAGACGTTTAAGAGCGCCGGATGGTTGCCCTTGGGATAGAGAACAAACACATTCAACTTTGCGCACAAACATGATTGAAGAAGCCTACGAAGCTGTTGATGCAATCGACGATAATGATATGACTCATTTGCGCGAAGAATTAGGTGATGTTTTATTGCAAGTTTTATTACATTCACAAATCGCATCAGAAAACGGCGATTTTAATCTTGACGATGTAGCAAAAGAATTGAAAGATAAATTAATTCATCGACATCCACACGTTTTTGGTGATGCAAATATTAAAAGCGCCGATGGCGTCGTTGACGCTTGGGAAAAATTAAAAGCAGAAGAAAAATCACATAGAAAATCTGTAATGGATGGTATTTCTCGAGCTCAAGCCGCATTAATTTCAGCTCAAAAGATTTCCAAAAAAGCTATTAAAGTCGGATTTGAATGGCCAAATGAAGACTCTTTATATGAATGTATTATGTCTGAATTTGAAGAATTCAAAGACGCGACTAAAGAAAATGATAAATCTCACATGGAAGAAGAGTTTGGAGATATTTTGTTTGCTACTGTTAATTTAGCGCGTTGGCATAAAATTGATGCTGAACAAGCTTTGTTAAAAGCTAACAAAAAATTCGAAAAAAGATTCCGCAAAATGGAAGAATTGGCGACAAAACCATTAACCGAATATTCTTTTGAAGAATATGATGCACTATGGAAACAAGCGAAAAAAGAATTAAACAATATATAGGTGGATAAATGAAAGACGTACAAAATTCACAGGATAATAGAAATGTAGATATTCAAAAAGTTGGCATAAAACATGTCGAGTTACCATTGGTTGTTCAACGAAAAAATGCGACAGACAAAGTTGTTTATGCAAAAGCTCGCGTTTGTGTATCTCTACCAAAAGATTATAAAGGTACACATATGAGTCGTTTTGTAGAAGTTCTTAACGAATGGAGATCTAAAAAACTTCTCGGAGTCGATATAAGAGGATGCTTAGAGGAAGTAATCAAAAGACTCGACGCAAAAAGCGGTGAACTCGAGTTTAATTTTAAATATTTTGTCAATAAAGAAGCCCCTGTATCCCAGATGTCTGCTCCAATGTGTTATGATTGTGCATTTGAAGGACGAATAGATAATGGAAAGTACAAATTTATTCTGGGCGTAAAAGTTCCAGTAACAACTCTTTGTCCTTGCTCTAAAGAAATTTCTCAATATGGAGCTCACAATCAGCGCGCAATAATTTCTGTAAGAATTTCTTATGATGAAAGCGAACATATTTGGTTAGAGGATTTGATTGAGCTTATTGAATCTTGCGCTTCTTGCCCTGTTCATCCGCTATTGAAACGTCAAGATGAAAAATATGTGACTGAAAAAGCATGGGAAAACCCTAAATTTGTAGAAGATGTTTTACGAGATGTAGTTGTAAAATTACGTAATCATCCTATAATTAACGAATTTGAAGTTGATTGTGAAGCTTTTGAAAGTATACATAATCATTCAGCTTGGGCGTATCAAAAAGAAACTAAGAATTAGTTTGGTTAAAAACTAATTACATATACTATCAAGAACCTTTTGAATCTCGCAACAAAGTTTGTTTGTTATGACAGAGTATCTGTATATATTATAATTATTATTATGTTTTTTTCTTAATAAAATTAAGCTGTCATATAATAAACATAATTCAATATATCCTTTGGTTAGTGCTATATTAGCCTTTTTATAATTATTTTTGATTGAATTATTCAAGTCATCTTCTGTGAAATTTCTAAGATAATAGTTTTTAAATGTTCGTTTGTAAAGTCTATAAATGCTGTCCATATATTCCAATCTTATTTTAGGTAGGTACAGTCTTATTATAATAAGTTGAACAAAATAAGTCAATATCTTATTATAATGTTATAAAGGTTGGTTTAAGTATGATAAGTAAGAAAATATGCAATAAAGTCAAGTTAGAGCGAAGTAAGAAAGGGTTTTCTCAGGAAGAATTAGCATTTCGCGCAGGTGTTAACAAAAATACCATTTGGAAAATTGAAACAGGTCAAGTTTCTCCTAATATTTCAACCCTTGAAAAAATTGCTAAAGCCTTGGATTTAGATTTTTTATATTTAGTTGATGTATCTAAGGTTGATTTGTAATTGTATATTATTTGTTAAAAACCTCTATTGCGCGAGGTAAAATGCCTAAACAATACGAAATTACAATGCCATAGTTTGTAATAGGTATTTTTTTATCATTTGCAATTAGAATTCTCGATAAAATTTCGCGCCTGTTTGTCATACATCCTCCACAATGGATTACAAGTGTGTATTGAGAAATGTCAGGGAAATCGTGTCCTGCAAAATTGTCTATAATCAAATCTTTTCCCGTTTTTGCTTTTAATAGATTAGGTATTTTTACTCTTCCGATATCGTCTTCTATCGCGTGATGAGTACAACTTTCCAATATTAATACTTTATCGCCATCTTTTAGGTTTTCGATATTTTTTGCGCCTTGGATAAATGCGTCTAAATCACCTTTTAACCTCGCGAATAAAATCGAAAAGGATGTTAAAGGCACTTCATTAGGTACAATTTCTGATACCGGTTTAAATGCTTGTGAATCGGTCACAACTAAATCAGGTAATTTTTTTAAATTATCCAATGCCGCTTTTAATTCTGTTTCTTTGACTACTAGTGTTATGCAATTATTGTCTAATAGGTCCCTTATTGTTTGAACTTGCGGTAGTATTAATCTGCCTTTGGGCGCTTGTTTATCAATAGGTACAACTAAAATAACCGTGCTTCTTTCATCGATCAAATCTCCTGTTATTTTAGGAGTATTTACAAATTCATCAGGTAATAATTTTACTAACATTTCTTTGAACTTAAAAACTATATCATTATCTGTTATTGTTGATGTTACTAAAATATGTTTGCATGTTGATTTTAAATCTTCTAAAACAATGTCGCTAACCGGCTCAATATCTGTCTTATTAACAACAATTATATGCGGAATCTTTAATTCTTCTAACTGTGCAATTAATTCGATTTCAGTTCCATCAAGACCATTATAATCACAAATAATCACCGCTACATCTGTTCGGTTTATAACCTTTTTAGTCCGGTCAATTCGCTCAAAACCTAATGCGGAATTGTCATTAATCCCCGCTGTGTCCAAAAACGTTACAGGCCCAACAGGTAAAAACTCCATTGATTTTTCAACTACATCAGTAGTCGTACCCGCAATATCTGAAACGATAGAAACCTCTTGTCCCGTAATTTTATTTACAAAAGACGATTTCCCGACATTTGTTTTCCCAAAAATCCCAATATGTAATCGTTGCGACTTTAAAGCTTTCATTTTCTTCTCCAAATAATAAACAATTTTACTAAAAAGACCGACTTTTGAGGGTCGGCCTTTTTAAAGTTTTTTCAGATTAACCTCTGATACCTAATTTTTTAATCAATTCTCTGTATTCGTCAAGGTTTTGAGCTTTTACGTAAGCAAGTAATCTTTTTCTTTTACCTACCATCATTAAAAGACCTCTTTTTGTAGCGAAATCTTTTTTGTTAGATTTCAAGTGTTCTGTTAATTCGCTGATTTTTTTAGTCATCATAGCGATTTGAACTGCAGCAGAGCCGGTATCTTTTTCGTTTTTACCGTAAGCCTTAACGATTTCTTGTTTGTTTTTTAAGTTAATTGACATATTAGTTTTTCCTTTTCTTGTTGAGTGATTATTGGCGTAAGCACTCTACATCAAGAATAATAATATGTTCAAGAAAAAAAATCAATACATGACACTAAAAATAATTTAGCAAATATTTACAAAAGAAAAACCCCGAGTTGATCTCGGGGGATATATTTTCTACACTACATACCTAACCTAATGAGATTTCTTTCTTCTTACTTTTCACATTTCTCATTTACCTGAGGAATCTGGATAAATTCTTTTCGGCGAATTTCAATTATTCTTCGGCTTGTTTTGCTGCCGGAAGTTTTGATTCTCCGCTTGTTCTGGTTGCATATTTGCTATCACCAGCTGCTTTACAGATTCTTTCTAAAATTCTGTCATAGCATTCATAGATTGTATTATCGATTGAGAAATCACCTAACTCGTCATAGATTTCTGTAAAATCTGCGTCACATTCGTCATAAATGCCTAATGCGATTGTAACTTCTTTCAAGCAATTTGCGATGTGTTTACCAAATTTTGGCTTTTGATCGCCGTCAGCGTCATACATAAATGCTTCCATAAATGATTCGCCATCTTCTGTTGAGTGGAATTTGTTGTATGCTAACATAACAGCCACAACGTTTTCTGGAGTAATTGCTTCACAAGCTGCATCGAATTTTTCATCGTCCGTACCTGTAATACCTAGCCAATTTGTATAATTGATAGCATCTCTAAAGTTTTGTGCAATCGTTCGAGCTGCTGGATCATCAGCCATTGCGTCAAAGTCAACATCTAATTCTCCGTTAGCACCTTGTGGTTCTACATTGTTCACAACATTGTTTTCAGTATTTGTCGTTACTTCTTCGCTGTTAACAACTTCTTCTTCTTCTTCTTCGTTGTCAACTTCTTCGTTGTCTTCAACTCCATTTGGCTCATTTGTTTGTACCGTTATTTGTGCGGCATCTGACAATACTCCTCTTGCAGCAACTTCTATTTCGTGCAATTTGTTGAATTGTTCTGTCGCATCTTGGATATTTTTAGCTTCGTTTAATTGTGCTTCTAATTCGTCTAATTTTTGCAATAAAGCTTCTATTTGTTGCTTTGATTCATCTGTTATACCTTCAGTTCCAAGTTTTGACGTTAATTTTTGTTTCGTTGATGTTATTAAACTTGATACTGTTTGGAATTTTGAACTATTCATATTTGCAGCTACCGGAGCTGTCCAAGCTCTTGCTAATGCATCAACTTGTGCGCTATCTATAGGAATACCTGTATATGGCGAATAATTAAATGGTGGAATTTGAGCCTCTGCTGCTCCATTTAATGCCATCCCGATTTTGCCACCTAAATAAGGTTCTACCGTGTAAACTTGTGTGTCTCCTCCATAATTGCTCACGCCCATTGGCAAAATATTCCAATACGGCATATTTGCAATAGTGTCATTTGTAACAGCCATAACTTTCCTCGTACTTTCTATCTTTTACTTTTTACCTCGTACTTATATAAAGATTTTTCTTTTAAAGAAATTGCCTTTTTGTTTAGTAATTTGTAGTGTTATTTTTGAAAAGTCCTGAATTTATTGGGCTTTAGCTTTGTTTTTAGGTGTTACATTTCTTAATAATCTACAATTTTAATAGTTTATGATATGATAAAAGGCATGAAAACATTAGCAAGATTTATACAAATTAAGCGTGAAGAATTAGGACTTACTCAAAAAGGTTTGGCAATTAGCGCCAATGTTCCTTTGACAATAATAGAAGAAGTTGAGGCCGGCAAAGAATTGTTTTTAGCTGTTACAGTAAGACAAGCTCTTGCAAAAGCTTTAAAATGTGAGCCCCATGAGATTAAAAAATTTGAGAAAGATATTGTAAGTGATATTGTATCTCCTGAAATCATAGAAAGTTTAAAACAATTGATCTTAAACGGTGCCGGCGGTTTAAAATGTCCGCGTTGTGGTGCGTTGTTAGATACTAGAATCGCGAGAATGTACGATTTAGAGGATAATTTAATCTTACATCCAAAAGCTCATTGTACTAAATGTCCTTTTCAAATCTTGAGCTGATTTTATTGGTTTTTATTAAATCTATCGTTGATGTAACTCAAAATTGCGCCGCCAATTTCTTCATTAGGATCGAATGTTTGGTTTGGGTTGTGTGGCTTTAAAGAATTTTGAATTAGCATATTTACTAAAGGGCCAAAAGCATCAGGAACTTGGGTTTTCCTATATATTCCTGCTAAAAATGTTTGAATATTTGGAGACTCTGTATTATTAAATCTTGCAAAAAATGGGTATAATTTATCTATACCTTTAGTTCCGTTATCAATCATTCTGTCCATTATGTATAGTGTTTCGACAATTTGAGTTTCATTATTTGAGTGTTTTAATACTTCTGTTAAATAAGGGATTGATTGTTCTTTTTGTTTAACAAAGTAGTCGACTTTATTTTGGTCAAATACACAATAATTTCTTTGAGCAGTCGGCATTTGTGGCGCCATATACGCCCCTTGCGGATAAATTTGTTGGTATGAATTTTGTATCGAATAATTAACTGATAACATTATACCCCCTAAGAATAAACAAATGGCGGACCGTTTTTAATTTCAAATAAAATATTTTCGGCCATTGTTTTAAGTTCTTCTTTTGTGCATTTACCACTATCGACGTGTTTGTAAAATTCTTGTACGAGTGGTTTTATTGCGGAATCTTTTTTTGATTTGAAATTGCGTAATTCTGTTGAAACTAAACGTTTTTGTAATTCCAATTCTGTGTCTGCGTTGATTTTTTTTACTTGAACTTCTTTGATCGCATCTCCGGTAAGTTTGCCACCATAACTTACTGCAGTGATTCCGGTAACTCCTAAAAATAGTTGTTTGAATTGAGGGTTATCCGTGTCGAGTAGCCAGTTATAGAAGAATGCGCGATAATCCTCAACAAATGAATTGAATGCAGGTTTTGGGGTGCCGTCTCCTCCGATATTTGGATTAACTTTTGTTGTTGAGGTTTTGATTTTTGTGATAATTTTTTCTATTAAAGCTTGTTTTTCTTCTGTGGTTCCCCATTTAAGTGCGTTAATTTGTGTTTTTACAAAATCATCAGATGCTTCTGCGGCAACCAACATTTGTTCTAAATTAACTTTATCAATATCCTTAGTTGACTCAGTTGAACTCGATACAAGACGAGTTATTCCCTCTTTTGCATCTTCAAGATATTTTTGCAGATGAAGTTTGCTTTTTGATAGATTTTTTAGTGATAAAAATCCTAATCCAACGATTCCGGCAAATGTACCTATACCAAGTATAATATTACCAATTCCGGACTTTTCTTGTGGTTTTTGAGGTGTGTTTTTAGATAAAAATGGTATATTTGCATATTTTTTTCTACCAAAATTTGGGAGGATTTTTTCATTATCAGGTGAGATGTATTTTTCAAAATCGGTTGCATATTTTGATAACATGCTTCTAATAATTTGCATTTTCCCTGAAAATGATTGGGTTTCAACGGAGATTAAGTTTTCTTGTAAGTTTTTTTGAATATTTGCTTCTTTACGCTTTACCCAAATATCTTTGTATCCGTCAAAAAAAGTTTTTCCCATAAAAGCCATCGCCGATAGAGCTAAAACCCCGGCTCCTGCAATAAATGTTTTGCGGTTAGGGTTTTGAACGATTTGGTAGACAATTTGATGAAGCTCGTTACTTAATTGAACGTTTCTGGTAACTGCCGGTAACCATTTTTCTTTAGCTAAATTTGTTGCAACTTTAGCACTATGATTGACAAATGCTGTTAAGCTTGCAACAGATGCCATTACAGCTATTGCAATTGTGCTTATTGGAATTAACTTTTTGTCTACTATTTTTCTGTCTTCGTAAAGTTGTTTCGGCATTGAAATTTTGTCAGAAATTAAATAAGAATTTTTCGTATCATTAAAATTACATTCTTTCTCTTTTACAAAATTATTAACCAAAACACCTTCTTTGGTATTCATGTTGTTTTTTCTTTGTGAGTTTGTTAGATTTCTGTGTTGACGCATCGTTTCTGCATCATGTAATGGATTAATGTTCATCCTTTTCTATATCCTTCTTGTCTTGTTTTTTAAATTTCTGAGCTAATTTGTGTATAAATGTTTTCAGTTCAAATGTTCTTTTTGCTTCATCTATTTTTTTATCTTCGTCATCTGTTTCTTGTGAGCTTGAAACAAAGAATAAAGATTTAAGTTTCTTTTTAAAATCTGATGCGAATTTTGAGATTTTTTCTTGTATCGCGGCTTTTAATTCTCCATATACAGCCGTTAATTTGTCGGAAATGTCTGCAAATTTTTGGATTATAGCTTGAGTAACATTTGTAATTATATTCGGAATATTTTGAATTATATTCAGAACTCTACCGACAACTTGAGTGAGTATAAAATTTACAGGTGACGCAATGATTGTTGGTGTAGTTTTAGAAATTAACGCAGCCAAATCCATTATTCGTTGATGAGCATTTGCGATAGTTTTTTGAAAATTAGCAATAGCTTGTAGGTGTTGTTGCTGAGCTGCTTCAGCTTGCGCTTTTGCGTTCTTTTGTGCTCTTAACATTGCGCCGATTGCTGCGCATTGGTTGTATGTCATTTCACCAACATTGCGCGGAATATCTCGTTTTGTTGTAGAATTCCCGCCGGCCATTCCGTTGCAAATTGGGCAAGCGCCTAATGGCAGTCCGTGTGGACAAGTTCCTATTTTTGCACTATTTGCTCTTACTGCTGTTGCTCCAAATGACATTAAAAAATCCTCTAGCTAATCTTAGAGGACACTTCAAAAGAAATCTATTACTAATTCCAATATGCACGTGGAATTTAGTCTTTTCTTTGAGTGTTCCGACTTTTACGGCTGCGGCTACAGTTGGAGATCTTCACTCCATTTCCTCTTAGTTTGATAGTAAATAATCCACAGCACCTTGTCAATTTAAATTGGGTAGAATATTAAATTTGTAAAGTTTCAATCGTGCATAAAAATTATTTTGACTTATTGTTAAAATCCATTAAAAGATTGATGTAATTCATTCTTATGTAGTATACTGTATTAATGGGAATATGTACCTGTATTCTCGGGGAGATTTAGAGGGATAGTTGTCATGGAAGATAAGTTACAAAATTCAATATCAACTAAGCAATTATACAGAGAGTTTGATTGGTATCAGCAAACTTTCCCTCAACTCGTGCAAAATGCTTGTGAAGAGTTTTTTGACAAAAATTTTAGAATTGAGCTTCTTGGAATAAGTAAGAATATAAATTGTCTAATTGATAATGAATCTTGTTTTGTTACCAAAATAAAAATTAATAATGATTACGATATTTTTTTTAGATTGACTGACAAAGCTATAAATCTTATTTTAACAAAGGTTTTAGGACAGGCTAAAAATAAATTTAATATAAATAAAATATCAGAATTAGAAGCAAAGGTTATTACCTCTTTTAATGATTTTGTATTTGAGGCTTTGAATTCTTGTTTGAAAAAGCCTGATTCTACACAAATAAGACGCACTAATTTTGATGTAATACATTTGACATTTATTATAAAAGATATTGATGATTATAATAAAATTGTTGGTAAGTTTATCATTACATTACCACAAGATTTAATTGAAGCTCAACAAATTGTTTCAAATGGCGCACCGTTTTCTGAGGATTTATTTCCTTATAGTACAACTTATGCTAAAGTTTTGGTCGGGAAAACTAAATTTTCGTTATATGATTTGAAAAATCTTGAAGAAGACGATGTTGTTGTTTTTGAAAATAGTAATATTGAACATTTGAAATTAACAATTTATGATGAAACTTTAGAGGTGAAAATCAGTCCTAATATGGATTTGATGTTACCTCAAGATAATGATGGAGGAGAGGATATGGGAGAGTCTCATCAAAATATATGGGATAGTATTGAAGTTGAAATGAGTGCAGAATTTGATGCCGTAAAAATTACTCTCGGGGAGTTGAAAGATATAGAAAACGGGTTGGTTGTTGATTTGACTTCGATTTACGACAATAATGTTACATTAAAGGTTGAAGGAAAACCTATTGCCAGCGGAAGTTTGGTTATTGTCAACGATAGATACGGAGTTAAAATAAATAATGTTATAGCTCAAGGTGATGTCCCTCAAAGATCAAAGCAACAATCTGTCGAAAATGAAGGGGTTGAAGATGTTCAATCTCAACCTATTGATAATCAGCTTCCATCTGCCGGTGATGAAGGTGATGAGGAATTTGATTACAGTGATTTTGAACTCGAAGATGATAATATTTAATTTGTGTTTTTAAGATAGGGAGATGTAGAAGTGATGAACGGATATGTTGTAAATTTCACGGTTTATACGATGGCAATGCTTGGTTTAATATGTTTTGCCGTTTTTGTGTATAAAAAAGTGATGGTTGGTGGTATTCGTAAAGATAATACTAAATTCCTCTCTATAGAAGATTCAATGAGTTTAAATCCTCGAAAATCATTACACGTTGTTCGTGCAGGTGATGAAAGATTTTTAATAGCTGCTGATGTTGATAGAACAACTCTTATATCAAAGTTGTCCTCAGAAAATGTTACAGCAGGTGTGGAGAAAAACTTTGAACGATTTTTGAAAACTGAGCCAGAGGTAGAAATTGGGCTTAATACTATATATGATGGAAATATTGATAAAACAATCCATTTAGAAGGGTTAAATGAGGCGAAAAAATTTTCGTCAAGATTTTCTAAACAAAATATTGATAGACGAGAATCGCAATTGCACAGTAGTTTGACAAATAGTGCAATGATGCAAGAAATGGCAAAAAAAATAAACGAATTATAAGGATAAAATAATATGGATCAATTACAAAATCTAAATCCCGTATTACAACTTTTGATAGTGATGTCAATGTTTTCATTACTACCATTTGTTTTTTGTAGTATGACGAGTTTTTTAAGATTTGTTGTAGTTTTTGCAATGCTTAAAACTGCAATGGGTACACAACAAGTACCTCCTGCAATTGTTATCATTGGATTATCTATAATTCTAACTTTTTATACTATGGGGCCAACATTTGAAAAAATGTATGAAATGGGTTCTGCACCGTATCAAAAAAATCAAGATATGGTTATGGCAATTCATGAAGGCTCAAAACCTTTAAAAGAATTCATGCTTAAACAAACTAGAGAGGGTGATTTATCCTTTTTTGTCGAATTAGCTCACAAAACTCCTCCAAAATCACCTGATGAATTATCTATTTGGGAAATTGCACCAGCTTATATCTTGAGTGAATTAAAGACATCTTTTGAGATAAGTTTTATTATATTTGTACCATTTATTATTTTGGATTTGGTCGTTGCAAATATTTTGCTTGCGCTCGGGATGTTCATGCTGTCGCCAACGATTATTTCGATGCCGTTTAAATTATTGATATTTATTGCGGTAGATGGTTGGGCATTGATAGTCCAAGGGCTTGTTTCAAGTTACAATTAATAAAGAGGCTTGCAGATGATAGAAGTACTTTTAGAATATTTAGCAAAAGGTTTTTTAATAATGTTATCAATATCAATGCCGTGTGTTCTTTGTGCTGCAGGCATTGGTCTTGTTGTAGGGATTTTGCAAGCTGTAACTCAAGTTCAAGAACAAACAATCGCCGCGGCTCCTAAAATTTTAGGTGTATTTTTGGTTATTATAATTGGCGGTGTTGGGTTTATAAAATTGCTTACCAATTTATTCTCAGAAGGTATGGTTTTGGCTTTTGATACTATCCCAAAAGCTGATACTTTTGTTTTGGATTCTAATTATTATAAATATACTACACCTTTCGAAAGAGAAATGCATGATAAGTTTAAAAATGTAGATTCAATAAATGAGATTATGAAAAATCCAGGTAAGGTGCCATATATTGATAGTTATGGTAGTAAAAAATATTTTGCGGCGCCTAAAAACGCTATGCCTAAGCCTAATCTTGTTGAAACAAAAAAGATATTGGGAAGATAGGTAATTTATGGGCGACATAATTGCAGAAATAATGAAAATGTTTCCTACAATTAACACCTACATTATGGCAGGTGCGTTGGTGTTTGCCCGTTTAATCGGTTTTTTTAGGTTCTGTCCGATATTTAACAGAAAAGACTTTCCAGCTTTGGTAAAAGTTCCATTTGCTTTGATTGTTGCTATTTTTATGGTTCCATTATTATCTCCGGAAAAAGTTATGGCAGAATGCGATTCTTTTCTTTTATCAATAGTTTTAAATGTTGCCGTTGGGGCTATGATTGGTTATATGGCGCAACTGATTACCATCGCAATTGACTGTGGTGCTGAAATGATTAATATGCAAATGGGGTTATCTTCTGCTACAGCTCTTGATCCTACAACATCTGCTCAGGTTTCTATTTTAACAAAGATAATTTCATTGATGGGTATTTTAATTTTTATAAATCTAGGTGGTGTTTATTGGTTGTTTAAGGCTTTATTAAGAAGTTTTGAGGTTTTTCCAATGTATGCATCTCATGTGCCGTTGGCTCAACTTGTAAAAATGGATTTGTTGATAAAAATGTCTTCTAATACGCTTTATATGGGTTTGCAAATAGCATCACCAATTTTGTTGGCAACATTGGGGCAAGACATTATCTTGGGGGTTATATCGCGTACAGCTCCACAAGTTAACGTATTCCAATTAAGTTTCTTATTTAAACCTGTACTTGGGGCCGCGATTATGATATGGATTTTGCCGATGTTAATGAATATTATTGAAGAATATTTTATAAGCTTTGCAAATATTATTTAAGTACTTCAATTACATCGTAATTTGCCAGATATGGCAAGTGTTCTTCTGTTATAAGTTCTCCCGGTAATAATATAGAAATCCCAGGAGGACATTCAGCTACAACTTCTCCGGATAATCGCCCAACAGCTTCGCTTTTTGGGACAATCTCTTTTTCGGAAAAATATGCATCGCGCAAACTCTTTTTAATAATTGGAGTTAGCATTGGCATGTGTTTTTTATTTTCTAAATAGTAGATATCTTTGTAATCGTGAGTGTCAATTTCTTTTAAACATTTTACCAAATATTCAAAATCTGAACGTTTGTTACCGATATTACAAAGAATTAGCACGCCTTCATCAGAAGCACTTTCAACTTCTATACCAAAATCGATTTCTAAAATAGATTCTAATCTTTTACCAGATAGTCTATCCGCTTTAATGAACACTTTTGTTACATCTGTTTTAAAACCAAATCCGGCTTTTAATTGGTGGATTGTAGACATTTTATCTATTTCTGAGCGTAAATATTTTGCGTTTGCGATAGCTCTTGATAATTGTTTTTGACCTCTTTCGCTTTGTAAATTTGCGCGTGCTGCGTCTAAACTTCCAAGTAGCATTAATGACGGACTTGTTGTGTGTAGAAGCATTAATGCTCTTTCAACATCCTCGGCATTAATCTGAGAGTCTTCGCTGATATGTAACATTGATGATTGGCTCATACTGCCACCAGTTTTGTGAAGTGAATGAACAACAATATCTGCCCCTAATTTTAATGATGTGGTTGGAAGCTTATCGTTAAAATTCCATAAACAACCGTGTGCTTCATCAACAATTAAAGGTACACCGTATTTTTTACAAATTTTAGCTATTGATTCAATATCGGAAACTACACCTTCATAAGTTGGGTTTGTAATCCAGACCATAGATACATCATCATTTTCTGATAATAATCTTTCAATTTCTTTAGCTTCTATATTGCCCCATAAACCCCAATCAGAAAGTTTTTCCGGTATAATCCATAATGGGTCTGCGCCGGAAATAATCAGACCTGTTAAAATTGATCTGTGGCAATTTCTGTTTACGATAATTTTTTGGCCTTTTTTTGTTAATCCCATTGCAATTGCAAGGTTTCCGATAGTTGAACCATTGATCAAAAAGAATGTTTTTTTAGCTCCAAAAGCCTGAGCTGCAAGTTCTTCAGCTTCTTTAATCGGACCTGTTGCAGGTGTTAAAGTTCCTAAATTATCAAATTCATCTGTAGTATCAACCATTAAGGCTTTTTTCCCGACAAGTTTTCTAAAGTCAGGCAACGTTCCAAGACCTTTTGTGTGGCCCGGAATGTGGAATTGATACGTTGGATTGTTGTATGCGCACTTTAATGCTTCAACAATCGGGGCTTTTGTTTTAACATATTTTTTTTGTTTTGTTTTAATTTTGCACTGCATAATAATAATATACTACAAAAATTTTGAAAATTGCCAAATTTGTGTTACAATGTTAACACTTATGAAGATAGTTTTGAAATTATTATTAATTTTCATTTTTGTTATTGCCCCAATAATGCCTGTAGGAGCGAAAGAAGACCCTACTGAAGAATTACTTTTTGAGTTTCAAAATAACGAAATAGTTTTAAATACTCAAGAAAATTTATTACAAGATACATTATATTCTGTTCAATCCGGACAACCAAATTTGGAACAGAGTACTCAATTGTCAACCCAAAAATATACTTGGCGAGATTTATTCGATTTTGATGGTGATATTGATGATGATGGAATTTTGGATAACACAGAATTAGATTTCGAAATTTTTAAGAATTTTGACAGAGATATTGAAGTCAGTGAAGATTCTTTGTTTGGAAAAATCTATCATAGTAAAATAACAAGAACAGATATCCCGTCATATTTATATCAAGATGATTTGACATTTAAATTTGAAAAGGGGCCGGTTAGTAAAATTCAAACTTATGCGGGTTTTAGAGGGTCTTTGAATTCGATATGGCTGTCCGATGATTACTCGACTGAGTATGATAATTTAACAACTCAAGTAGGTATGTACGGTCAATTTAAAAATCCGAATTATAAATTTAAGTTGGCTGTAAATCCTATTCCTAAAAGTGGAACTAATTATGTGGACAGGTTTATTTCAGATGCTTACGTTGTTAATACAAGTATTCCTAACCACCAAATTGTAACAGGATATTCCAGAGTACAAACCGGTGTTGAAGGTGGTACTTCAAGTTATATTTTACCTTTTGTCACAAGGTCTCAAATTGCAAGAAACTTCGGTAGTGCTCGTTCTTTAGCTGTAAAAATTATTGGTAATTATCAATATGTCGACTATAATATGTCTGTAGGTAGTGCGGGTAGGTATGTTACAAGCGGAATGCCCGGAGCAGAATTTAACGGTTGGGTTAATATTAAGCCATTTGGCAATAAATCCAAAAAATATGGGAAATTGACTATTGGTGGTGGTTTTAATGGTGGGCATCACGGTAATGATTATAGTGTGGGCAGTGCTTATATTGCATACCACCACAAAAAACTTTGGACAAATTTCGAGGCCGGAATTGCAGACGGGTATAACGGTTCAAAAGGCCCAAGTTCTAATGAGGCTTGTGGTTATGCGTACACTATCGGTTGGAAATTTAATCCGCATTTACAATTGTTAGGTAGGATTGACCAATTTGACCCTAATAGAAATAAATCTAATGATTTGCGCAGAGAATATACAGTTGGTGTGAACTGGTTTATTAAAGGGCAAGCTCTAAGACTTATATTAAACTATGTTTATTGTGATAATCAAAATATGGCAAACAGTCATAAGTTGATTATGGCTACCCAAGTTATGTTGTAATTAGTTATCTTTGTATCTTGTGGAAATTTGTTAAATGCGATATAATTAATATATAATTACTTATGAGGATGTTTTATATTGTTAAATTTTAATAAAAAAGTTGGATTTACGCTTGCTGAAGTTTTGGTAACTTTAGGGTTGCTTGGTGTTATTTCTGCTATTACAATTCCAAATTTGGCATTCAATTATCGTGGCAAAGTTTTAGAAGAACAGTTTATGTCAACGTATAGTGATATTAAGCAAGCTGCCGTAAAATTAAACGACAACCACGGCGGGGATTGGGCTTCTTATGCGACAGGTGCAGGCAGTAATAAATGGTATGATGAATTTATGGCTCAATTTAACGGTGGTAATATGTATAGAGCAGAAAATAAAGACTGGTCTGTATTTGCAGATAATTTAGCTGCTGCTTATCCTAAGTCTAGCGGTCGCCCTTATAGATATTTTACGTTATCAAAAACGTGGACACATGCCGGTGCTTGTGACAATGGTGGGGTTTGGACAGATAGTAAAGGTAGAATTTGGACATTTAACTCAGAAAATGCAATGATTTGTGTTGATATTAATGGTCCGGCAAGACCAAATAGATTGAATATCGATAATTTTATTTTTATTCCGATGACCTCTGAGATGTTATCAATATGGGTTTATGATGAAACCGATAATAAGGGCGATTATACCGGTACTATTATACCTTGTGATTATGAAAAATTGATGGCAGAGGGGTTGGGCAATAAAGTCCCTTCAAAGCAAACAAGTAATTCGGATAATATAAAAGAATTTAAAAAAGGTAGTGGTTCTGCCTTGGATGCTTGTCCTTTTTATTGGCCGGTTACAAATGCTTGGCCGGTTGATAGTGATGGTAAATTTTTACCTTCAGCTAGAGGTATTCAACCTCGTTCCGGCAGTGCAACAACTTATTGGAAAGATTATATTGAATATAGATAATCTAATTTTTTAATAGCTTAGTCGCCTAGGTATTTTTGTAATGTTTCGCGGTTAAAGACTTCAACGCTTGTTTTTGAGTGTATAAAAATCATGCAGCTGATTATTGATTTTAATGTGTCAAAATCAGAAAATGCCATTTTGCTGCGTAAATCTTCCATATTATTTGCAAGAAATTCCATAATAATTGTTTTGTCATTATATACAAGGCTTGAAAAATAATCAAAAGATTCTTTGGATTTGATGCCTTCCAAATAAATAATTTGCGGATTTTGGAATTCAATAAATCTTGCGGCTTTATCCATGTTAAACCCGACATTTTCATTGAATTCGCATTGATTTACTCCGTTAAGTTCGTATTTTGATATACTTTCAAGTGTCATAATATTTCGAGATTTGTTTTTTACAGCCTCTAATAACAGTGAATAAATCATGTGTGTTTTTCCGCTTAATGATGAGCCACAAACTAAGATTATTCCCGGAGTTTTTAATGCTTGTTTGATTTCTGCTAAATCGTTTTTTGTTGTTATAATTTGATTTATTTCTTTTGGCGGTTTGTATATTTTTAAGAATATTCTCTCTCCCATAATTGTTGGGAATGTTGAAACACTTGCTAATACAATTAGTTCATCAACTTTAAAACAGAGTTTACCCAGTTGAGGCACTTCAGAAACTGATGGATCCAGTTCTGACAAGGTTTTTAATTTGGCAACAAAAGACGCAACAAGTGCTGTCGGGATTATTCCTTTATTGTTTAGTTCTCCTTGATTTTTGAAGTTTACCCCAAGGCCGTCTTCTTCTCCTTGGAATGTTACTTCGTGGATATTTTCTAATATTGCTTGTTTTAATATCGCACGAATAATTTTTTGGATATGATTGTCGCTCAAATCCTCTTTATGTAATTCATCTTGCCAATCATAACCGGTATTTGCATCAGTTGAAATGTTACCGACTGAAACATCAAATTTATAATATTCATCAATTTTTTTTAGTATGCTTTCTTCTGAAGATAAGACAGGATCAATTTCACATTCCGCGCTTTCCATAATTTTATCTATTGCAAATAAGTCTCTCGGATCTGCCATTGCAACAGTAAGTGTGTTCTCTATTTTAAATAATGGAATAATTTTATATCTTCTCGCGTCTGAGAAATTGATATATTTCAAACATTTTTTGTCTAAATCGTAATCGTCTAAATTTACGAATGGTGTGTGTAGTTTTGATTCTAAAAATTTGATTAATTGTTCTTCTGTTATGAATCCTGAATTTATGAGAGCTTGTCCAATATTGATATTTTGAGCATTGGCAATTTCTTCCGCTTGTTCGACTACTTCGTATTGAACAAGGCCTTCTCTTACCAAATCGTATTTTAATGTTTCTAAAGTTTTATTTGTAATAATATTCATTTTAGTTTTCTTTTTCTAAGTATTTTTTTACTATTTTAACAACATCATCTAAATCAAAAGGTTTTGTAATATATTCATCAGCACCGGTTTCTTCTCCGATAAGTTTATCTTCCTCTTGGGAGCGAGCTGTTACCATAAGTATAGGTATATTTTTGTATTTTGCATCAAATTTTAACAAGCGACTTATTTTGAACCCGTTTATTCTTGGCATCATTACATCCAGAATGATTAAATCCGGTACGATTTCTCTTGCTAATTTTAAACCGTCTTCTCCGTTATATGCGCAATAGCAAGTGTAATCGTAATTTTCTAATACAAATTTTAAACTCTCTACAATGTCTTGTTCATCGTCAACAATAAGGATTTTTTTCATATATTCCCCTAATTCTTCAATATTTTGCTAATCTATAGTATAACATATTTTTTTTAAGACTACTTTTTTATTAAAATATGTAAAATTATTAAAATAGTTCTTGGGTTTTAATTCTGGTTTCTTTGTCTATTTCAAAAATTTCATCTAATGTCGGATTTTTTATTATTTGATGTGTTGCCATCATTTTTTCAGTGATTGTATATATATCATAAAGTCTGATTTTGTTTTTTAAAAATGCAAATACAGCTTCTTCGTTGGCTGCATTTAAGCAGGTTGTCGCACTACCGCCTTGTTTGCCTGCATTATATGCTAATTCAAGGCTCGGGAATTTTTTATAGTCTGGCGCTAGAAAATCTAATCTTGCAATTTCTGAGAAACTGAAACTTTTTGATTTTATACCTTCAAATCTTTTTGGATAAGTAATTGCATATTGAATAGGAATATGCATACTCGGTAAACCTATTTGAGCTATAACACTGCCGTCAACGTATTCAATCGCAGAATGTATAATGCTTTGTGGGTGTACAACAACCTCAATTTTATCGTATGGCATATTGAATAAATGGTGGGCTTCGATAATTTCCAGACCTTTATTCATCAGAGTTGCTGAATCTACGGTAATTTTTTTCCCCATATTCCAACGCGGGTGTGCAAGCGCTTCTGTAACCGTTGCGTTTTTCATGTCTTCTGTTGTTTTATTTAGAAAAGGTCCGCCACTTGCTGTTATTATAAGTTTTTCAACTTTAGAAATATCTTTGATACATTGATGTATTGCACAATGTTCGCTGTCTACGGGTATAATATTAACACCTGCTGTTTTTGCTTTTTGCATAACAATATCGCCGGCCATCACAAGAGTTTCTTTGTTTGCCAGCGCAATATCTATGCCGTTTTCTATAGCTTTTAATGTCGGCTTTAATCCGATTTTTCCGGATACAGCTACAAGAATTATATCGTTTTCTTTATTTGAGCAAATTTCTTCTAAGCCTTCATTTCCATATAATGTTTTTATACCTGCAAGCTCGAGTTTATCATCATTGTTTCCGATACACACATATTTAGGTCTGAATTTTAATGCTTGTTGTTCTAACAATTTTATATTAGAACCCCCTGAAAGTGCCACAATTTCAAATTTGTCTTTAAGTTTTTCTATAACTTCAAGAGCTTGTGTTCCAATTGAGCCAGTTGAACCAAGTATACTTATTTTTCTTTTTTTTGTATTCATATTTTAATTATATTACAAAAGTTCTTTTTGGATAGTTTGACATTCTTTGCATTCTGAGCTTATAGGCAATGCAAAGTAAAAACTTGAACCTTTGTTTTCTTCACTGTCGCACCAAATAGTACCTTTGTGAGCTTTAATCAATTGTTTTGCAATGGGTAAGCCGAGACCGGTTCCACCAACTTTTCTTGATAGAGAGTTTTCTATTTGGGTAAATTTATCAAATGCTTTTAATAAATTTTCTTCTTTAATTCCGATACCTTCATCGATTACGCTTACTACAATGTAATTCCCGCTTAGATTATTTAATTCTGTTTCAAAGTGTTTGTTATAGCCGATGTCTGTCGAATTTTTGAGTTCGGATTTTATTGTGATTTGTTTGCCTTTAGGGGTAAATTTGATTGCGTTTGAAACAAGATTTGTTAAAACTTGACCAAGTCGTTGAGAATCTGCATATATTTCCGGTAAGTTTTCTTGTTCTTGGGTGTTGAAAGTTATTTCGTTTTCTTTTGCTACACAATCAAAGTTTGAGCGAACATTTTCAATAACAGAATGAATGTTCATAAGTCTGTAATTGAAGTCCATTTTGCCGGCTTCTATTTTGTTTATATCAAGAATATCGTTTATTATATTTGTAAGGTTTTCAACGTTTCTTTTTGCCATATCAATGAATTTCTGGGCGCTTTCACCTAAAATCCCACATCTCCCGCTTGATAAAATACTAAGCGCATTTTTTATCGGAGTTAACGGTGTTCTTAATTCGTGTGAAACTATTGATATAAATTCGGATTTTACCCGTTCCAATTTTTCTAATTCTTCATTTTTTTCTATGATTTCTTTGTATAATCCGGCGCTTTTTAGAGGTAAAGAAACTTGTTGTACTATTGTTTGGAAATATGTCGCATCATCTGTTGTAAAAGGTTTTTCTTTAAATATTTCTATACAACCAAAAAAGTTATCACCTAAATCAATCGGTGCAAACATATTATCGTATTGGAAAATTGTAAAATTAAATTTGGTATTTGGGTTTTTAATATTTTTGATTATCTTTAATTCTTTATCATTGATGTCAAATGGGGGTTTTGAATTTTCAAATAATGATTTGTAATTTAGTATTGCTCGCAATTTAAGTGCGCTCATTAGCTCTTCTGAAATATCATAAAGTGAATTAATCAATAGTACAGGTTCGTTTTCAAAACCAAATGAAATTGTGCAAGTTAAATCAAAACTTAATGATTTATCAAGGCCTTCGGTCATATATGTCAGAAGTTCTTTTGTATTAAGAGTTCCTGCAAATTGTGAACTGGTTGAATATAAAACATTTAATCTGTATAAACTATCTGCCAAATCTTTGTTTTTACCGGATAATAATTCAAGTTTTTCTTTTGTTTTTAAATGCGAATTGATTATTGATGTGATTAATTCGTCTGGAAATTCTGTATTAATATATCCGTTAATGTATTTATTGTAGTCTTGTTTTGTTTCTTGGCCGTCTGTAATGAGTATGATTTGGGCATTTTCAAGTCGTGATTTGATTTTTTTTATAGTGAAATCACAATTTATTGTGGTTATGCTTTCATCCAAAATAAAAATATCCGGTGGCTCAACTTCTATTAAATCTAAAATAGAGGTGTCATTACAACAAGCAGTATATTTGTTAGGTTTTTTATCCAGCAAATTCTTGTAATGATTTATTAATTCTTCATTTTCGCTTATTAATAAAACTATCCCCATATTCTTATTGTAAATGGAGTAAAAATTTTTGCAAGTTATTAATTTTTTTGTAATTTTTTTTATTAAAAGCATGTGTTTTTTGAAAAATAAATTTTGTGGGAGATTAGAGTTTTTAAGTTTTTAAAAGTGGGTAAAATGCTTGTTTGACAATAGCTTGCGCGGTTGTCAAGTCCGTATTAATACGTAAGTATAAGTACGGACTATCTTTTTTTGGAAAAACGTGTATACTGAAAATGTAATCAGTTGAGAGGTTTAACAAGACACTTAATTGATTATTAAAAAGAAGTATGTTAAGCGTGCAAATTTACACCAAATGTGATATGAAACTTAGGGTTTTATGCCATATTTTTGTTGTGCAATTTGTCCTTAACTAAATCGAGGGTATTTGTATTAAAATTTTGGAGGTTAAACAAAAATTATATTGCCGAAAATTATTTGAGGTTACTATGACGGGTTAAATATTTAAAAGGGTGTTCTTTCTTTATGTGATAAATTTGGTATATCTTAATTTATTTATCCCCTACTCTGCATTAATTTACTATCTATAACTCCCGGGAGGGAGAATTTCTCCTTCCCACTTTTTCTTAGGGAATTATTATTAAAAAATAGTGGCTAATTTTAATGTAATATAGGTTAAACAAAATAAATAGACAAAGGAAAATTGGATGAAATTATCACCAAAAAAGCTCCAAATCCTGACTCTACTAGCAAAAGGATTTACGGATAAAGAAATAGCATTAAAACTAAAAATATCCAAACGGACTGTTGAAACTCATATTACGTCAATAGTTGCATCTTTGCAGGCTCGAAACCGAGTAAATGCTGTGGCAATTTATATGTCTAAAAATCCAAAATGGAAAGTATTATGAGGTATTAAATTTCATGATTAAACGTATTATATTACACTGGAGTGCCGGCAGGTACTACCCCAGTGCGTTTGAAAAGCAATATTATCATTATTTAATTGATGCTGAAGGGCAAGTTTATTCCGGCAAATATTCTCCTGAGGATAATAATGACTGTACAGATGGCAAATATGCAGCTCATACCGGAGGCGGTAATACAGGTTCTATAGGCGTTTGCTTTTGTGGGATGTTTGGATTCCGTGATAAAAATTTTGTAGGTGATTATCCGCTTACCAAAATTCAATTTGAGGCCGGCATGAAATTCTGTGCTCAGTTATGTGAGAAGTATGGCTTGGATATTACGCCTAAGACACTTATGACTCATTACGAATTCGGCATCGCAAATCCTAAAACTACAAGTAAAGGCAAGATAGATATAATTTACTTGCCACCTTATTCATGGGTTTGTCAGAAAGATATTGGAAGTTTTATTCGTTCTAAAGTGCGTTGGTACAAAGAAAAATTATAAGAGGGTATTTTTATGGATGTTAATTATTTTGATTTATCCGGTGGAATTAATCAGGCTTCCACTAAAACAGAATTGGGTGTAGACACTAAAAGAATTTATTGGACAGATTCTAAAAATATTGAAATCTATAACAATAAGGGAATTATTAGGCAAAAAGGTAACACATTAATGGTTGAGTTGCCTGAAGCTGAGGAAATTACCGGAATTAAAGAGATGGAATCTGACGGATTATTCAAGCTTGTTATTACAACAATAAGCGGGAAAATCTATATATATTCGGCAACAGGTGAAAGTCTGATTTTATTAAATAAAACTTTGACTGGTAAAAATGTAATATTTGAAAATTTTTTACGTGGGGTTCTTATTGCAACAGAGTCAGATACAATGTTTTATATCAAAGATAATAGTAATTTTGATATTGTTGAGTGTAATTTAAAAGATTTAAATGGAAACTTATTATCTCCTGATTGCATAACTGTCTATAAAGGGCGTGTCTGGTGTGCAAAAGATTCGACAATATATTACTCGGCTTTGGGTACGTATAATGATTTTGACTCAGAAAATGATGCCGGTTATATTAACGATTTTCATACAGATACTGCCGATATTATTACAATGCACACGTATAAAGATTATTTAGCTGTTTATAAAAAAGATAGGGTATATTTATTGTCAGGTTCAAGTCCTGAAGATTTTGCAATTACCTTGTTTGCCGACAAAGGTAGTGTTGCTAAAGATTGTATTGTTAATGTTGATAATAAACAGTATTTTTTAAGTAATGGTATTTATGCTCTAGAACAAGTCGGTGAATTAAATCAAATTCGTTTAGGTTCTGAGATTTCTTCTAAAATCAAAGCTGAATTCCAAAAATTTGATGTGTCTCGAATGAATAAAACATTTGCTGTCCACTATCAAAATAAAAATCAAGTTTGGTTTTTCTTCCCTTATTTAGATAATTCTTATTATAATACGATTTGGATAAATGATTACGTCAATAAAGCTTGGTATAAAAGAGTTTTACCGCAAAAAATCACAACATGTTGTGAGTTTGATTCTTATATTATTACAGCCGATAAAGATGGTAAAATTTATCGAGAAGATTATGGTACTACATTTGACGGTTCACCTATTGAATTTATGTGGAAATCACCGTTTCTGGTTTTAGGTAATGTATTACGTCGAAAAATTATAGATGAGTTTTATTTTATATTGGATGATATCTATGATAATAAATTTGAGTTTTCTTTGTATAAAGATTACGACAGCGAATTTAGTGATGATGTAGAATTGATTTTTTCAAAACATTATACTCATTTTATTTGGGGCGGCGATGAAACACCTGATAGCACTCAATATTGTTGGAGTAATGATGATTCACAAATTCCTGTTTGGCCTATAAATTCAAATTCATTGGAAAAGGCTGAAATATGCGGAAGTAATTATTCTGTCCAAATTTGTGTTCAAGGACGTGAATTGACTGATAATTGTGCAATTATCGGGCTTCAATTCCGAGAAATTTATGATGATGAAACTAATTAAGTCACCACTCATTCAAATTATATAGTTTTAGGTTTATGAAAATGAAAGGAAAAAGAAATGTCTGAAACAAATTCAACTTATTCTGCTTTTATTCCACAAGTGTGGAGTCAAAAATTGAATCAAATGTTAGAGAAAAATTGTGTTATGTTGCAATGTGTCAACAAAAATTGGGAAGGCGACATTAAAAATCAAGGTGATACAGTTAAGATTATTACACCTGCTGAAGTTGCCGTATCTACATTAACTTCTGATAATATTGAATATTCTTCTCTAACTCCGATTTCTCAAGATTTAGTTATCGATCAAAAGAAATTCTTTGCATTTAAAATTGATGATGTTGCACAAGTCCAAGCAAATGCTGATATTATGGAAGCTCATTTAACAAATGCTAAAAAAGCTATCGAAATTGTGCAAGATTCTTATTTGTTAGGTTTACATACTGATGTTACTGAAGAAAATACTGTGGGCGAAGAAGCTTCTCCTATTGCTCTTGATAAAACAACAATTTATGAACATTTTGTAAAATTAGCGTTAGCATTAAAAAATTCAAATGCAGTTCATGCCGGTGTAAGACCTTGGGTTGTAATTAATCCTGATATTGAAGCATTTTTACTTCAAAGTCCGGAATTTATATCTGCATATAAAGTAGCTGATGAAACTTTACGTGAAGGTGCAATCGGTAGAATTGCAGGCATGGATGTGTTAGTAAGTACAAATTTAGTAGATGTTGATAGCAAGTATTATGTTTTAGCTGGTACAAACGAGGCTATTACTTTTGCATCTCAGTTAGCTAAGATTGAAAGCTTGAGAGATAAAGATAGTTTCTCTGATTTAGTTAGAGGGTTGTACTTATATGGTGCTAAAACTGTTCAACCAAAAGCTTTGGCAAAAATGATTGTTTCTGCCGCATAGTTTTTGGGGTAAATGTGCTCTCAATCCTAGTTTAGTGTTTGAGAGTACATTTTAATCATATAGGAGATTGTTATGATATTTTCAAATGTTAAAACAAAAATTAAAGAGTTAGCATATAAAGCAGTAATAACCGCAGAAGAAAAATTGGGAAGCGGACAAGGTGAAGCTAAAAAGAAATTGGCGATACAGTATATTGTTAATTATTTGCCGTTTTCTCCGATTATAAAAACAATAGTTTCAACGTTATTGTCAGGCTTTATTGATGATGTAATCGAAATTGCGGTGCATTATATGAATTCTTTATCCGATGAAAAAATAGGAGATTAAAAATGCAAAATTATACAAATGGAATTGGTGGTAATATTCCACAACAAAACAAAGAAATTTCATCACCTGCCGTTGCTCCGCAGGCAAATCCAAAAGGATATAAAGATATATTCTATCAACTTGAACAAGCAATAGGTGCAGATGTTCAAAAAGTAAGAACTCTTGTACAAAAAGGTACTATTACACAACAGGAAGGACAGTATTTGATGGGTCAGTTGGCTCGGAAAGCTAATGAAATTAACGCATACAAGAATTCTGCCAATATTGATAATGCATCTGTCCAACAACCTCCAATGCAGCCGGTTCAAGTTAGTGCAATGGATATGTTTAATCAAGAACGTCCCGGCTTTTTTGAATCAGAAGGCAGAGGAGATGTTCTGAATTATATCAAAGGATATGACATGGACAAAGATGAAATTTCTCGAATTGCTCAACTGGTTGAAGGTCTTGAAAATTCAGCAGTTGATAAGTATTTGAGAAAATCCGCATACGAGAAATCATTGAATGACGAGAACTCACTGGCAAAAAGCAAGTTGACTGCTTATGCGCAAAATGCTTTTCCGGACAGTAAAACAACCAGGATTTTTACTCGTGAGGATATTGGCAATATGAGTGGTGAAGAATTCACCCAAAATGAAAAAATGATTATGGATCAATTAAAACAAGGGTTGATCAAATAGTTTGTGGTTAGAATTCTAAACAAAAGTTCGGATAGGATTCAAACTCCTGTCCGAGCTTTTCGAAAAAAGGAGATGTTATGAATTTTTTAGAACTTATAAATAAATGTTTATTAGAATTGAATTACAAACAGGTTCATGCTTTTTCTGAATTGGTAAAAAATGATCATAAAAGGATTATGACAATATTAAATGTCGTGAATAAAGAAATTTGTAATACTGAAAAGTGGAATTTTTTACTTAGGCGTCTAAAATTTACGTTGCCTGCAAATACTTCAGAATTAGATAACCCAGTTAATGGTAGAATTCTATATTTATTTGTTGATGGAAAGAGGTATGATTTTACTGAAGATATTGAATCTTTTATCTCAGATAATTCCAAAAATTTTACTTATTCAATATTTAATAATAAATTATTGTTCCCAAAATTTAATATAGATAAAACGGTCGATGTAATCTATTATTGTTCAAATTGCGTAGTTGATGAAGATGATGTTGAAAAATCTGATTTTGAAAACCCAACTGATTGTTCATTAATTCCGGATCCTTTTGCTGAACAAATTTTGGTGTATGGAACATGTTTACGTTTAAAGGCTAGTCCTCAATATTATAAGTTTTCTTATTGGATGAGCATGTATAAAGAAGCTTTGGCAAATTTAAAGTCAAAAACTTCAGTATCTGTTTCTGAAGCTCCGGTAATAAAGCTTTTCAGGAGATAAAAGGTATAAAAAAAACAGGAAGTCCTTTTCATTCCCCCCTGTTAAGATTTACACTAGCCGAAATATAAATAGCATGTTCATTATACAAATTAATCGAGAAAAAGACAAATTATGATAAGAAATGTAACAAGATGAAACAATTAACACAACAACAAAAAAGGTTTGTAAGTGAATATATACGGACTCTTGACGGAGAATTGTCTGCACAAAAAGCCGGATATAAATGCAAGGATCTAAAGAATTTTGCGGCTGAACTTTTACAAAAAGATTACATAATCCATGCCATAAAATCTCAACTTCATCTTCAAATTGAATCTTTGAGTGTACAAAAGGGTTATGTTATCCAAAAATTATTGCAAATTGCAGAATTTTCGTTAGCTGAAGAAGATATTTTAGATAAAGATGGTAATTCTACAGGTAAACGAAAGTTGAGAGATTCAACTGCCGGATTGAAAGCATTAGAGGCTCTTTGTAAATATCTTGGTTTTTCAAATGGACAAGTTGATGAAGAATATCAAGAAGCTAAAATAATCACTATTTCAAATCTTGATGATAACAAAATTTAATAACGAAAGGGTTTTCTATGAAAGAAAATAAAGAAATTGAAAAAATATTAATGAATGATGAAGCTTATAACAAGCTGATAATATCAAAAATAGAAGATGAGTTTGCCAGTGAGTTGAAGTCCGCAAAATCAACATCTAAAGCTGAAATAACTGAACTTAAAAAAGTCCCAAAGGATAAGATTTTTTCTACGAGTAGTGTTTTTTTGATTATGAATAAAAACAGTAAGACAAAATCTTTCATAAACGGAGTTCAAGCTGAAGGCTTTTTAGGTACTCAATATTCAGATAGAGAAAAATTGTTAAACGCTGAGATAGATTCTTTTATTAGCGGAAATAATTTTATAAAATTTATCAAGGCAAAAGTTTAAAATGTGCAAATTTATACAAATGGATTTAAGTGCTGGTTTGCAATCAATCACATCTTTGCGCTATATCCCTGATGTCAAAAAGTGTTGTCATAAATTCCTTTCTTATTTGCAAGATGATTTTTCAGTTGTTGACAAAAGTGATATCTTGGGATTTATTCAAAAAAACTCTCCTTATTTTTGGCTGATTTTGGATAATTTAAATGACGAATTTATGGGATTTGTTTATCTTGATAATTTTGTCGGTAATGAAAAATTATTATTTTCTGCTGAACTCACTACGTGTTTTGACAGAAAGGCTTGGGGTAATTTTACCCGATATAGTGCAAAGTTTTTTTTGAAAAAATGTTTTGATGAATTTGGTTTATACAAGATCAAAGCGCAAATTTATCCGGATAATTTTCGGGTAAAAACTTTGTTAAAAAGTTGCGGCTTTAAAAAAGAATCCGTTTTGAAAAATGAAACATTACGACTGGATAAACTTCAAGATATAGAAGTTTATTCGCTATACAGGGATTACTATTATAAAACGAGGTAATTATTAAAATGAAAAATAATATGAAAAAATCAATAGATCATGTTAAAGAACAACGATTAATCAGTAATATCATTGAAAAATATGATTACTATGAAAATGAGAGAAGTAGTCAATTATCTGATAATAGGCTTATAAAGTATGCAATTTACAATTCAGATATTACTAAAAACAATGCTTGGGATTGCCATGTCCAGTTACCGGATATTTATGAACTTGCTCAAACTTTAAAATCGCATATTGTACAAAATTTATATTCTCATCCGGACGGAATGTTTGATGTAGAAGGTACCGATTTTGAAACCCAAAAATATGCGAATATGCAAAAGGCAATGTTGGTTAAAACTTTTGAGTCGATGAATATAGAAGATACTATGGAAGAAATTATTGATTCTGTTGTCGAAACTGGTGAGGTAACTTTATTTGTTGGTTGGGAAACAAAAACTCGTAGAATAAGACGGGCTATTAGTTTGGATGAACAAATTTTACGAGGTACAACAGAAACATTTGTTGTGGAAGATAAGGTAATTTATGACAATGCGAAGGTTAAATTTATTAATTATGCAGATTTTGTTTTTGACAAAACTGATGTTGCTAATTGGGATAGTTGTGCAAAAATTTACAGGACGTATCAAACGATTGATGAAATAAAAACAAACAAATCAAATAATATGTTAACACCGGAAAAACTGGAATTATTGAAAGGAGTGGTGGCAGGTAAAAAACAACGAAATTCTGATAAAGCTGTATCTGAAAGAAAAATAGAAGTGTTGGAATTCTGGGGTGATATAGAGTTGGCTGATGGTGAAGTCTTGAAAAATCAGTTAATTGTAATCGCAGGAAGAAATGTACTTATTAGAATGGAAGACAATCCGTTCGTTGTAAATCCATTTATCCACGCAAATATTATTGAATCCCCAATGACGGGACGAGGAATTTCTCCGTTAAGGGTAGCGTTGATTTTGAATAATATTTCATCAACGATTTTGAATAAACAACTTGATGCGTTGGCATTGATGATGAATCCGCCATATCTTGCTCCGAAAGGTTGCTTTAAGGGGCAGCAGGATATAAGACCCGGTAAAATTATTGAATATGATGCATCTCTAATGACGACAACTCCTACTCCGATAAGCTTTGATAAAGCTATGCAAGGTTGGGAATTTTTGAGTTACTTTAAATCTACAACCGAAAGCGCAACCGGTATTTTTAAAAATATGGAAGGTAATTTGCAACAAGCTGGTAGAACTGCAACCGAAATTAATTATTCTGTAAATGGTCAGGAAGCTCGACTAAATATGCTTTTAGAATCTATTAATAGAAAAATTATTGTTCCTATGGTAGAAAAAACAGCTGAAATTATTTCGAATTTTAAATTAGGTAAAGAATCTATTTTAACTAATGATAGAGGTAAAATTTCTTTTGTTCAAGTTGATGACAATATTCGAAATTCAACTTATGTGTACAGATATGGTGACAGAAAAGCTACATTTGAACGAAAAGCTCGTTTAAAAGAATTGTTTGAGGCTATACAATCGTTTACTAAAATTGATGCTGTTGCTCAACGTATAAATTGGTTGGAATGTTTTAAATTCGTTTTAGAACAGTATGGTGTTGAAAATGCTAATAATTTCTTAACGGATGAAAAGAGTTCTGAGCAGAATTTAACAAAAGAGAATCAATAAGAATAGCATAGTGAGGTATTTGTATGAAATATAGACTATTAGATGCTCAAAGACAATTCTTGGAAATTCCTCACAGTTATTCCCTTGATGTAGCGGTATATCAAGGAGGATATGGCTCCGGCAAGACTTTTGCCGGGGCTTTATTAGGAATTCTGTTGGCTTTAAAATTTCCTGGGATTGTAGGGCTTGTGGGAGCTCAAACCTACACTCTTGTGAGAGATACAACTCTAAAAACTTATTATGATCATTTGGATAGTATAGGTTTTGTGGATAAAATTGATTACAAATGGGTGAGTTCAGAACAAAAATTAGTATTTCATAATGGGTCTGAAATTTTATTCAGGCATTTTGATGAACCAAATAAATTAAAATCTTTAAATTTAGGGTTTGTTGAAATTGAAGAAATGTCTGATATCCCTTATGATACGTTTAAAATGTTATTAGCCAGAATGAGGCAGCGAAAACGTAAAAGTTGGAAGAATTTTACATATAGAATTTTTGGCCATACTAATCCTGAGCTCCAAAAAGGTTGGATTTATAAAACTTTTTTTGAAGATCCTCCTGTTAATTATCGGGTAATTTGTGCGCCAACAACCCAAAATAAATATTTGCCGGAAGGTTTTTGTGATGAATTGAAAAAACTCTATGATCAAAGTTATTATGATATTTTTGTAATGGGTAAAACCGGTGATTATTCAACTAATCTCGTGGTAAAAGATTTTACAAAAGAAAATATTAGGGATATCAAATATCATCAGGATTTAGATGTTCATATAAGTTGTGATTTTAACGTTGATCCGATGGCTTGGGTTTTGGCACATAAAACTGATGATAAAGTTTTTTATTTTGATGAATTAGTTTTAGAAAATACAACGACTTCAAAAACTTGTGAAGAATTTTGCGCCAGATATCCAAATCATAAAGCAAAAATTATTATAAATGGTGATGCTTCAGGAGATAATAGAAGTTGTACCAGTGAATACACGAATTATGTCATAATAAAACGTAAACTAGAAGCTTATGGATATGAAGTGGAAATAAAAATAAAAGCATTTAATCCTCCTATAAAAAATAGGGTTGCGGCATTTAATGCAAAAGTTAGAAATGCAAACGGAGAAGTTGGCTTATATATTTCACCGAAATGTGAAAAGCTATTATATAATATTTATAATTTGCGTTATATAGAGGGTTCTTCAAGGATAGATGTGCCATCTTACACTCAAATAAAACAGACTAAAGAATTGAAATTTTTGTCACATCCGTTTGATGCCGCGTCATATTTAGTCGATTTTTATTGGCCGATAGTTTTGTAGTTTTAGAATGAGAGGAAATATATAATGACTGAGAATTTTTTATATTATGCACCTGTAATTCTTATAGTACTTGTATTTTTGATACAGGAAAGAATTGTAGTGACGCCTGAACAATTAGAAAAGAAACATCGAGAAATTATCAAAGATGTGGAGCATCGTTTTGCGACATTGGATAGTTTTGAGGATTTGAAAGGGCAATTCGTAGAAATGAAAGATAAAATTGATAAAATTTATGATTGTCTAATTTTGAAGTAGTAAAAAGGTAACACTCCTGCTCAGAGGCCCCGGTATACGATACCGGCTCGGATCAAGAGTGCTATTAATAATATAAACGATTATTCAAAAAACAACTCCGCTAACTGGCTAAATTTTCAAATGTTAGAATATGTACTGTCAAAATATTCACGAATTAACTGAACTGTCGGGTTGAGGTTCACTAAATAGATTATTTTATCATTTTTATTTTCTTCCTTTTTTTAGTTCTTGGCTGGAGGTAAAATGTCCTTTTACCTCTTGCTTTTTTCTTATCCTGATACTATAATGGATTTGTAAAATAGAGGTAAATAACAGGATGAGTGAGTCGAGTCTGGGAATAATTATTTCCAATTGGTTAATCGTTTTTATATTATTACTGGTTAACGGTTTTTTTGTGGCTGCGGAATTTGCAATTGTAAAGGCTAGAAGGGTTAAGATTGAACAACTTACCAAAGATGGCAATGTTGATGCAAAATTAGCATTAAAAGCTTTAGAAGATATGAATTATTTTATTGCGGCTGTTCAGTTAGGTATAACTATTGCAAGTATTGGTATCGGTTGGTTTGGTTCCCCGACTGTTGAGAAAATGTTAGCTCCGGTTTTGGCTAATTTACCTGCCGGATATGGATATTTAGCTCATATTATTACAGCCGTTGTGGCTTTCTTTACGGTAACATTATTACACGTAGTATTAGGTGAGCAAGTTCCTAAATGTGTTGCACTTCAATATCCAGAAAGAATTTCTTTATACGTTGCAAAGCCAATGGACTTGTTTATGACGATAGCAAAACCGTTTGTTTGGTTGTTGAATGTGACGTGTAATGCTATTTTAAAAATATTTAAAGTTCCTGTAAGTTCAGCAAAAGTTGTTCACACCCTTGAGGATTTAGATTTATTAGTTGATGCAAGTTATGACGAGGGTGTGTTAAATGAAACTGAAAAAGATATGATTCATAACGTGTTTCAGTTTTCTGATTTGACTGCGCGGGAGGTAATGATACCACGTACTGACATGGTTTGTGTGCCGATTGAGATGTCATTTGATGATTTAAATGCTTTAGCTACTGAAAATCAGTACACAAGATATCCTGTTTATGACGGTGATATTGACCATATTACAGGGCTGGTTCACGTCAAAGACTTATATTCATTAGCGTTAAAAGATGAAGTTCGCACAATCCAAGATATTCAACGAAATATAATGTTGGTTCCTGAAACAATCACAATGGATAATTTGGTAAGAGAATTTAAAAAGAATAAGAGCCAAATGGCAATTGTAGTTGATGAATTCGGCGGGACCTCGGGTATTATCACTTTAGAAGATGTTATGGAAGAAATTTTTGGTGATGTACAAGACGAATTTGATGAAGAAGTAGAAATCGATATAAAGGAAATCAAACCAAATCATTATTTGGCAAACGCAATGATGCGCCTTGATGAATTAGCCAATTATTTTGATATTCCGGATGAAAAGCTTGAAGATGAGGATGTTGATACAATTGCCGGTATTGTTGTTAAAGAACTTGGTCGTATTGCACAGATTGATGATATGGTAAAATACAATGATTTTACATTTACTGTAAAAGAAATTGATGGTGCAAGAATTACAAAGTTGCTTATTGTGCGTGAAGAACCGGTTGAAGAAATTGTATCAGAGTAATTTCATATAAATGTCGGGTTTACTTTTTTTGAAAAACTATTAAGATAAAAGTATGAAAAAGCTTATTCTTACTTTTATGTTTATTTTATTTTTGCCAACTATTGTTATTGCAGATGATATTGATTTGCCTGCAACCGGCGATTTGTGGGATAATTTTGGTGCCGGTCATGATTTTTATGGACAGGATAAACCGGTTACTGATGAAGATTTTGACAAAGCAATCGAGCAAGTTAAGGATAAGAAAAACAGAGGTTTTTTCGGTCAAAAAAAACGTAATAAAAACATACCAAAAGGTGAAGAGTTTAGTCAAAGTAATGAGACAGATATATTAACAGAAACTTCTGAGAATAAAGAAGAAGGACCACCTGTCGTAAGTTTTCCGGTTGAAATTAGGCTTGTGGAAGGGGTTTTGCCTGTTGGTCATTATCAGGTTAAAGGTGAAAAAGACGGACAATCTGTTGTTTTGAATTTTTATCAATCTCAATATTTGATGGCAAGAGTACCTGCAGTTGAGACATCAGATGATTTTGGAGAGGATACAATATCTTTTGTAAAATGGTTTGCGGAAGGAGACGATAAAGTTAAAGTCATATATGGCTCATTAGACTTTAATGCCTATGTAATATTAGATATTGTTCAGTAATTTATACTATATTTGCAGGTACTTCACAACACAAACAATGAATTCCCCCGTCATAGCTACGTAGTACAAAATCAAGATTGGATTCAGGAGCTTTTCCTCCTTTTACAAAGTAGATATTTTGGGGTTTAATATAACCATTTAGAGACTCTTTAAATATTTTTTCCAAATTTAATCCAATTTTATTAGCCAGTTTTTTATCGATACCTAAACTTTTTACCAAATCTGAATGGTTTGTAATATAGACCAATTCTCCATTTTGGTCTTCGTGAACAATGGCATTTGTGAAGTTCAGGATATTTTTAATCTCCGGAACGTTGTAATTTTTTATAATCCTGCCGGGAACTCTAATTACTGAAAACCCTTCTTTTTCTAATTTTGATATAACTTTTTCGGTGCTTTTATAATGGCTATGATCTATCGCATTTTTCATACTTTTTATTAGATAATCCAGTTTTAGTAATTGTTCATCTGTTGAAAGGTCATATTCTTTTGCCAAATTTTTTCGGGCGTTTTTTAGTATTTCAAGCATTAATTTATCATCAGCAACGACAATTTTTCCGTCTCTAAGTGGTCTAAGAAATAAATCTATATGATAATCGGCTTGGGGTATTTGAACAATATCGTGTTTTTTAAAGGTTTTCATTGCTTTTACGCAATCGTCATTCCCTACAATTATTATATCTTTGTCTCCTTTTTTGACAAAAAACATATTGCCACCTTTAACAAAGTTTTCGCAAGAAATATTTTCAATAGGTCGATTGAAAAATTTTTCTATTTTATCCGGTCTGTTAAATCCGCCAACTGTGATTAGTTTGTCTTTAAGCACGTGTATGTAATCTTGAATCCAAGGGGCTATCATTCTTGTGTTGAATTTGTCAGAAGGGATTTTAGTCAGAATATCGTAACCTTCGAAAATCATTTTAAATCCGTGTTTATCCCCTATTCTTTCGATTACTTTGGCTATAGGTGTTGTATTAACCATGTGTGAATCGCGCATAATCAGATATTTTAAAGGTCTGGCATCATAGCCTTTAAATGAGATATTTTTTTGTGGGTTATTTGTATATTTAGGTGAAGTAATATTCATATCAGTTATAAAATTTAAACAGAAAAATTTTTGCCAATTGTATAGAGTAATATAATATAGTTGAAGATTGAGTTTGAAAGGCGTAATTGTTTGCGCCTTTTTTAATTTCAACTGTCGGACAATGTGTTTTGACTCACAATTAGAGAAAAAAGAACTGCAAGTTTGATAATTTTTATTAAACTAGCAAAAAATATTTTTAGAAGTTTTGATAAAAACATGATACCAGTAAATTCCAAAATTTTACCAAAAGAATATAAGATGAATTTCCATTCCCGAAATATAAAACAAGAACATCCAATGGCCCTATATTCATGGGTTAAACATGGTGTTACTCCAATATTAGGCAAAGATTCACAAAAACTACCAAGCTCAAGGTTTTGTAATTCGCTTGACCATATTAAAAACCCTATATATTTGCAAACTTTGGTATCCGACTTAAAAGATAATCACGATGTGTTTTTAAATAATATAATAAAAATGTTTAAACATTATATAGAAATTATTAAAGAAGGAAGGTATACTTCTTCACTTTCAAAACCTACTCTTCCAGATGATTTTTTGTCACAATTTTATAATCATGGACTTATTCCCGATAAAGATTTACCTAAGCTTTTTACTAGTGGAGCAGGAATAATTAGCAAAAATGATTTTAATTTTTTTGTTAGGAATAAGAAAAAATTAACGCCTTTTGATTCTAAAGAGATTGTTAATGCTCGAGTAAAAACATATATAAATCCGATAAATATTCCTAAGCAAATTCTCGATGGCAAAATAAATAAGATTTTACAAAAAGAACTAAAAAAAATCCAAAGAATTCCAAGCGAAAAACAATTAATTCTTATTCATGGTACTCCAGGTTCTGGGAAATCTACTATTATTAACAGGATTAATAAAAATTCATCTAAAGCATATTATGTTAAAGAACCCGACGATATTAAAAAAGAATTGTATGGTCTCTTATCAGAAGATGAAGGCGGAATTATAGCGCATAAAATGGCAAAATCTTTATTATTAGACACTATTTATCCGACAATAATGAAAGAAGGAAGAAATTTTATCTATGCCGCAACAAACGATTTAAATTTAGAAAAAGTACTAAAAGAAGCTTTGAAAAACAAATATGAAGTTACGTTTATTAAATTTGTTTGTGATAAAGAATTTAGCCTTGCCAGAACTTTTAATCGTAGAAAACAAGGTGGACGTTTTACGGATCCTTATGATACATATTTGATGGAAAATCTTGGTGACAGTGGATTAAATATTTTTTCATATCCTGGTATAAATAAATACATGTACTTTCCGGATATAGACAGATTATCTCAAAATTTACAATTTTCAATTCCTTCCGGTGAAAATCGCTGGTAGGCTTGTAGGGTGCATTTATACGCACCTTTTATATTTGGTCTGACATTGTCTGACTTACATGCTTAATCAAAGATTTTAAATAGTTTTTTAAATCCTTCAAACTTTTTAGGAATATTAAATTCAGAATCCTTTGTTTTTATAAAATTTATAATAGACTCAATTCCCTCACGATTACCAAATGTTTCGAAACGACAACTAAAATTATCTCTTGATTCTTTTAACTTTACGACTCCAAATTCATTTATTTTTTCAGTAAATACACTACATTCGTGTTTATCTTTGTTAACATAATACAACAATGTATCAAGTCCATTTGATTCATTTTCTTTTATTGCGTGTTTAACTGCAGATGAATCCAAAACAGCTTCCAAAATTCTCGGGTTCCATTCTTTAATAGGTGGCTGAAATTTGACAGCACCAAAATGTTGAGTATAAGTTATATTTTGTTGAATTGAACTAACTTTCATAACGCCTCTCCTTAATTACCTTAATTTTAACATAAATATTTATATTGATTTAAAATCCCCAAAAGTAACTTTTTGCGGACTTGGGGGTAAATATAAAAGCAGCCTGTAAGTTGGGTGAAACCCAACATGCATTATCAAACTCATAAACAATAATTATAAATTTAATTTTTACCCCAAATAAGAATAATTCGTTTTATAAATCAAGCCCATTTCATCAGCATATTTTTGCCAAAAATTATGGATATTTTTCAACATATCCAAGTCTAAGGCCTCTTCATAATTTTTAGGAAAAACGTGATACATTGATTCTTTTATTTCTATTGCTTGTTCTTTTGTCATACCCTGTTCTTTTAATTGTTTTACTTTGCTAAATAATTGCGATATGCTTTCACAATCAGCCAACAAGGGGTGTAATTTGTGCTTGTTTTTTTCGAACAAATCACCATATACCATATCCATATGCAACCCTTCATAATATTTTATCATTTCTGGTGACAATTCTTTAAAATCAGCTTTTTTAATCAAAGTTGAATACTCATCATCAGGATTAATTGCAGTGCATTCTGATTGATTTCTATTTAGGCCTTTAAAATCAGAAAAACTAATAGGTGTAGAATACTTCACACCGTTTTCTGTATAATAAGTCGGATGACCATGTATACAAATTACGTTATCAGGAAAATCTAAAGCGTCTAACCCTGCAGAAACCTGATCTTTATCCCCTTTATATTCACCTAAAATCTTGTTAGTATTTTTATCTATTACAACCATATATTCATGAGAGTTATCAGAATGTAACGCTTTAAGTACTTTTTTTTGTGCATAACCTCTTGCTAATTCTTCTGTTGCAAATGGTTCTTTTGGAACAGGAATTTTATTTTTATTTTGCAATTTCCCAAACATACTCTTTAAGAAAGCCACAACATCATTAGAGTCTGTTTTTTCAGCAGTTGATGACCCCTCAAATTTATCAGCTGGTTGTGGCTTTTGTCTTAATCCATTTGGATCTAATTTAGCAAGTGAAGACTCTGAACTCGTTACGACTTTACCAACAGCTTTATTTAACTCATTGATTTTATTAATATTCATAAAGTTACCCCTATTTAACTAACATAAATATATAAAAACATTTTTTAATCAAAAATTGCTTTTAACTTGTGGGGGTACCATTATTTGTACCTTTAACACTTCCGAGCCTGTAGGTTAGGTGAAACCCAACATGCATTATCAAACCCTTTGTTCTTTCTTCTTAAACCGAGTGTCAAAATACATCTCATCCGTCGCACAAAAAAGAACATTAAAAAAGAGCTCCAATGAGCTCTCCTTTAATATTCTGGGGCGGAAGGATTCGAACCTCCGAGATGGCTGGACCAAAACCAGCTGCCTTACCACTTGGCGACGCCCCAATATTTACTTGTCACATCTTTTATTTTACTTAGTGAAACTTTGTTGTCAATAATTATTTTAAAAATTCCTCGTTTTATCCGTATATAAATGGGCTTTTTTCATCTGCATAAACAACCTCAACACCTTGCCCTATCAACTTTGCAAGCTCAGGTAATACTATTATCTCAGACTCAAAATGTCCTATATCAAACACCACAATCTCACTATCTAAAGCTGTATGGAATTTCAAATCTCCAGTTACTAAAGTATCAAAACCCAATTCCTTCGCTTCTGAAATGAATTCAGAACCACTACCTGCGCAAAATGCTATCTTACGCACAAACTCACGTCCATTATTATTAACATACCGTAAATTTGGTGAAACCTGCTTTAATATAGAAACGAAATCTTCTATGGCAACACTTTTACCAAAATCAATACCTTTTAAAAATTCGTGTTCAAGAGGTTTGACAAATTTTCGTAACCCTAATTTATCAATAAGAGTTTCTGTCGTACCACAAGATGCCTTATCTAAATTTGTATGCGCACTGTAAATATCAATTTTGCACCACTCAACAGGTACATAAAACAACGGATGATGAGAAATTATCATATCACAATTTTGAGCCCTCGCTTGGTTTATAATATCTTGTGTTGGGGTCAAACATAGCATCAATTTTAACACCTCGATTTTAGGTGTTTCAACCATAAAACCCACACAGTCCCACGCTTCGGCACTTTCAATAGGTGCTATATTTTCGATATTTTTTATAATTTCGTATTTATCCATTTATATATTCCAAAATTTTTCTGGCAATTACTGACTTTGGTGATTTCTCAATTCGATATGAGCCACCATTTTTATCCAAAATCACAACCTCATTTTCATCTGCACCAAATCCAATATCTTTGCGAGAAATATCATTTGCAACCAGATAATCACAACCCTTTTTTGCAATTTTTTCTTGTGCGTTCTGTATTAAATTTTCACTTTCTGCACAAAATCCAACAATAATTTGGCTCTTTTTTTTCTCACATAAACCTTTTAAAATATCAGGATTTTTTACAAGTTCTAATGTAATCGAGTCTTGTTCGCTTTTTTTCATCTTTTGCAAAGCATACTCTCTTACTCGATAATCTGCAACCGCAGCTGCCATAATTATAATATTAGAATCCGCAAACTCAACTTCTACAGCATTTTGCATATCCAAAGCTGATTTAACTTTTATAATCTTATAGGGTGCATCATGATCTTTTGTAGTAATCAATACAACTTCAGCACCCATTGATTTTGCAGCATTAGCAAGAGCAAACCCCATTTTCCCTGATGAGTAATTAGAAATATATCTCACAGGATCAATATCTTCAATTGTACCGCCAGATGTTATAACAACTTTTTTTCCTTTTAAAATTGTTTGAAAAGAAAGACATTCAACTGTTGCCCTAAAAATCTTATCTATAGAACAAAGTCGACCTTTACCAACATATCCACAAGCCAAAAAACCGCTTTCTGGTTGCAAAATTTCAACCCCACGAGCTTGTAAAACTTTCAAATTTTCTTGGACTGCATGATTATTCCACATATTACAATTCATCGCAGGTGCAACAATCATTTTTTTAGAAAAAGCACAGGCAACTGACGTCAACAAATTATCCGCAATACCTTGTGCAATTTTACCAATAGTATTTGCGGTTGCAGGAGCAATAACAAAGACATCCGCCTCATCTGCTAGCGAAATATGTTCAGGCTTCCACTCTCTTACATCAAATTCTTGTACATAAACCTCGTTTTGAGAAAGGTTTTGCAAGGTTAATTTCGTCATAAAATTAAGCGCATTCGGGGTCGCAATCACTTTAACATTCGCCCCGTTTTTTTTATACTGCCTAATAAGATCGCAAATTTTGTATGCCGCAATCCCACCGGTTATACCCAGAAGAATATTTTTCCCTCTAAGCATTTTTAGAAAGCTCCTTTTGTGTAATTGATTCGACTTCGGATATAGCACGTTCCAAATCGTCGTTTATAACAACGTAATCGTATTTTTTTGAACGCTCTAATTCAACTTTTGCTTCTGCTAAACGGCGTTTAATCGTTTCATCATCTTCTGTATGACGACCACGTAAGCGTTTATCTAATTCAATCACTCCACCTGAAATATCGCCGGTTTCAGTATCAACTCCTGGAGGTGCAATGAAAATCAAAACAGCTTCAGGCATTTTTTCTTTAACCTGTAATGCTCCTTGAGTTTCGATTTCAAGAATTATGTTGTAACCTTCTTCAAATTTTTGTCTAATATATTTTTTCTTGGTCCCGTAATGATTACCTGCAAATTGTGCGTGCTCAAGGAACTTGTCTTCTTCAATATTTTTCAAGAATTGTTCTTTTGTTAAAAAGAAATAATTAACACCATCAACTTCACCCTCACGAGGAGCTCTTGTTGTACAAGAAACCGATAAGATGAAGTCTTGAGAATTTCTTGCCATAAATTCTTTTAACACTGTGCCTTTGCCGACACCAGAACATCCTGAAATTACAAATAATTTTTTATCCATGTATCAATTATATAGCGAAGAAATCTATAAAGCAATAAATTATTTTTTTAAATTAAATATATGAATATCTATAAAAAATTAGGTTTTGTAACGAATTGCAAACATGAGTTTTGATTCTCTCAAACCCTGTTATAATGCTGCGTATGGTATGGTATGGGGGTAAGTATTAAAATTTAGTTGTCATTGTGTCGATATTCTCAAAGTAATATTGAGAAAGGTTATGCGAGACAAGTGTAAATAATCAAAATAATGTTAATCAAATAAATTGGAATAATTTTAAGATAGGTGCAAAACGAGCAGATCAGGTACAGATTTAGAAAAATCAATTTTTGCAACTATTGATAGAGATGGTGACGGTAAAACAGAAAAGGACGAACATCTTGGGTTTGTAAAAGCAAAGATCCCAAATGCGAAAGGCGGTTATACACAAACTCAAACGATAAAACTTAAAAACCTGGAAAATGGTCGGAGTTTATGTGTTGATCAAACCGGGAAACAATGGATTGTTGACAAAGATGGTTCGATATTAGATCCTAGTAAAGTTCGCTCAACTGATGAGCATGCTAAAAGTTTTTATAAGATTGCAGATGACAACGATGGTTATATGGGCAACAGCGTTGTTAAAATGAAAAATTATTGGGAAAAAAATATTCATCCCGGTAATGTTTGCGCGATGTTGGATAGTTATGACGCTTATCTTAAAAAAGAAGGTAAAAGTGACACTTCCATTATCGACACTATCACTAGTGAGTGGGGGCATCCGGGGCTGAACAACGTGCAATGTTGACGGCTGTGATTGAGACTTTGTGTCAGGTTGCTGCAAAAGCGGGAGTTTCAGCTGCACGTGAAGCAGAGGGTTGGGCTGCAAGTATTGGTGATTCGGTTTGTGGTTGGTTTGGGTGTACAACAGTTGAAGAAATGGCTGCTAAATTACAAGCTGAGGGTGGAAACTTTACATCAAATCAGTTGGGGGTATTACAAGATTTATTGATGCAAGACTCAACGTTAGCTACTCTTTGCAAAGATTTTATTGATGATCTTTAAACATAATTAGTTTTTAAATATACTTTAAGCCATCAAAATAAATTGATTCTATTACTTTTGCCTTCCAATAATTAATTTTTCCTTAAAAATATTAATTATTGTTCAAATTCGTTGTATAAATATAATGTGGTAGTTTTAAAAAAAGGAGAGAAAATTATGATTAAACCATTAGGCGAAAGAATTGTTATTAAAGTTGTTGAAGATACAGAACAAACATCAGGCGGAATTTTTATTCCTGATAGTGCGAAAGAAAAACCACAAAGAGGTGAAGTTGTAGCCGTTGGTTTAGGCAAATTAAACGATAAAGGTGAAAGAGAACCAATGGATGTTAAAGTTGGTGATGTGATTCTTTATGCAAAATACTCAGGAACAGATGTTAAAGTTGATGGTGTTGAGTATAAAATTTTATCAGTAAAAGATGCATTAGCTGTAATTGAATAATTATTGAAAAGTTAGTTATATAAGGAGAAATATAAAAATGGCAAAACGTATTGTATTTGATGAAGAAGCAAGAAAATCGCTTCTAAAAGGGATAGACGCAGTTGCTGATGCTGTAAAGGTTACGCTTGGACCAAAAGGTAGAAACGTAATTTTAACTAAAAAATTCGGCGCACCTCAAATCGTTAATGATGGTGTAACAATTGCAAAAGAAATCGAATTGAAGGACGCATTAGAAAACTCAGGAGCTCAATTGTTAAAAGAAGTTTCATCTAAAACAAACGATGTTGCAGGTGACGGTACAACAACCGCTTCTGTTTTAGCTCAAGCAATCGTACGTGAAGGATTGAAAAACTTAACAGCAGGAGCTAACCCAATGTCAATGAAACGTGGTATTGATAAAGCGGTTGAGTCTGCAGTATCAAAAATTAAATCAATGGCTCGCCCTGTTAATACTAAAGAAGAAATCGCACAAGTTGCGGCAATTTCTGCAGGTAATAATAGAGAAATCGGCGAATTGATCGCAGAAGCAATGGAAAAAGTAGGACACGACGGTGTTATCACTGTTGAAGAATCAAAATCTTTCGGCACAAATTTGAAAGTTGTTGAAGGTATGCAATTTGATAAAGGTTACATTTCACCATATTTTGTGACAGATCCTGAAAGAATGGAAGCTGTTTTAGAAGATGCTTATGTATTCTGTTGCAACAAAAAAGTAAACTTAATCGCAGATTTAGTGCCTTTATTAGAACAAGTCGCTCGCGATGGCAGATCTTTACTTTTAATTGCTGAAGATATCGAAGGCGAAGCTTTAGCTACATTAGTTGTTAACACAATGAGAAAAGTATTAAGAGCTGTTGCGGTAAAAGCTCCGGGTTTTGGCGATAGAAGAAAAGCTATGCTTGAAGATATCGCTATTTTAACAGGTGGCGAAATGTTTACTGAAGAACTTGGCATAAAAATGGAAAATGTTACAACCCAAATGCTAGGTAAAGCAAAACGCGTTACTGTAACAAAAGATGAAACAACTATCGTTGTTGGCGATGAAACAAAAGCCGCAGTTCAGGAACGTGTGAGATTAATCAAAAAACAAATCGAAGCTTCTGATTCTGAATATGATAAAGAAAAATTGAATGAACGCGTAGCAAAACTTTCCGGCGGTGTAGCTCTAATTGAAGTAGGTGCAGCATCAGAAGTTGAATTAAAAGAAAGAAAATTAAGAATTGAAGATGCATTGAACGCAACTCGAGCAGCAAATGAGGAAGGTATTGTGCCTGGTGGTGGTGTTGCGTTGTTGAGAGTTCAACAAGAATTGAATTCTAAATTGGACTCTACTGAATTTGAATCTGATGATGAAAAAGTGGGTTACAAAATTCTAACCGCAGCATTAGACGTGCCATTAAGAGCCATCGCAAGAAACGCAGGTGCTAAGGCTGACGTTGTAGTAGATTGCGTACTAGAAAAAGATGGAGCTTACGGTTATGATGCATTGAATAGCAAATATGTTGATATGTTCCAAGCCGGTATTGTAGACCCTGCTAAAGTAACACGTTCAGCATTGTTAAATGCTGCATCAGTAGGCTCAATGTTACTAACAACAGAAGCTGCAGTAGTAGAAATCCCTGAAGAAAAATCTTCAGCGCCGGATATGTCAGCAATGGCAGGCATGGGCGGAATGGGAATGATGTAGCGCTAACCGAGCAGAGGCATGAGCGCAGCGAAAGGCGAACACGCGTCAACGTAAGCGTTGAGCTTTCGTTGCAAGTGTGAGCGGTGCTGTTTAAGGCGAGGTTAGTAAGACAAAATCGTACGCAATTTATTTTGCGTAGATTTTTACGAAAGACCCTATAGTGTGCTAAAAAAAGAAGATAAACTTAAGTATGTTTATCTTCTTTTTTGTAGCCGTTCTTAGCCGCCGTGCAACGTTAGTTGCTCAGGCGGAATGGGAATGATGTAGCGGATTTTGCGTAGGGCGGAGTGTAAGCGTAGTCCCGAAAGATGCGAAAATAATGTGAATGACAGCGTATGCGAAATAAACACTTGTTTGAGCACTACAAAAATAAAAAAGAGTTCGGTTATTCCGAACTCTTTTTTATTTATCATCTAAAAACTTGTGGAAATATAAACCGAGTTAATCTCGCCAAAAAATTGATGCCACAACTGATGCCTACACCAATCATAGCAGCATCTGGTATCCCACAATCATAAGAAATTGTGGTTTGTGTTCCCCATCTGGGACATCCTCGTTCAAACATTGCCTGCATAGCATTTCGTTGATATCGACAATCCAACTCTTGTCTGCCGTAATGTACCGACTGATTATATCTAGTTAGCCAATTTACACTATTAACCATAGCAATCCTCGCATTATATCCTACATATATAAAGTTTATATAGAGGACTTATTTGCCTATAATCAACTAGAATATTAAGAGAATGTTACATTTCTAATTTTTCTTTTAGAATTTCGATTTCGGCTTTAAGTTTGTTTATTTCACATTTGATAGGGTCAGGAATTCTGTTGTGCATTAAGTTACCATCACTATCGGTAATTATGCGTTGAACAATTCTGCCGGGGATGCCAACAACTGTTGAATTTTCCGGAACATCTTCTATAACCACAGAGCCTGCGCCAATTCTAACATTATCGCCTAAGGTAATATTACCCAAAACCTTAGCTCCGGCACCAACAATAACATTATTACCTAAAGTGGGGTGTCTTTTACCGGATTCTTTCCCTGTACCTCCAAGTGTTACTTGTTGATAGATAAGAACATCGTCACCAATAATAGTTGTTTCGCCAATAACAACGCCTTCTCCGTGGTCGATGAAAAATCTTCTTCCGATTCTGGCACCCGGGTGAATTTCAATTCCTGTGATTATACGAGTTAGGTAAGAAATTATGCGAGGGATTAGAGGAATGTTCCATTTGTATAACCTGTGAGCTAATCTATATGCAACAAGAGCATGAAGCCCAGGATAACATAGGATTACTTCCAGTAGGTTTTTTGCAGCGGGGTCATTATCATAGACTGCTTTTATATCTTCTTTAACTTTTGATATTCCTCTTTTAATTACACTCAACATAATTTACCTATTTAGTTAGTTTTGCGAATTTTCTCTTCCCTGCCTGTAATATTACACTTTCTTCGAATGAAAGAGTATAGCCCATATCAGTAATTTTTTCGCCGTCGATTTTTACTCCGCCACCTTGGATAAGTCGTTTTGCTTCTCCGCGGCTTGTTGCAAAGTTTAATTCGGTTAAAAGATCAAGGATATTTTTACCTTGTTCAATTTTGATTTCTTGGATATCGTCAGGAATACCTTTATTTGAAACAACGTTAATAAAATCCTCTTGAGCTTTATCCGCACCTTCTTTTCCGTGGTATTCTTCGGTAATAATATGTGCCAATTGCATTTTTATGTTTCTAGGATTAATAGAACCGTCTGCAATTTGTTTGTCATAAGTTTCTAATTCATCTTTTGTAGCATCAGTCAGCAAACTATAATAACGAGTAATCATAGTATCAGGAATACTCATCAATTTCCCAAACATATCTTTTGCACTATCAGTAAGAGAAATGCAGTGATCAGGATATGTTTTTGACATTTTCACAACACCGTCAGTACCTTCTAAAAGAGGTAATAACATTACAAGTTGTGGATACTTTTTACCATAAGCAGATTGAATATCTCTACCTAATAATGTATTAAAACGTTGATCGGTTCCACCAAGTTCAATATCAGCATCAATAGCAACAGAATCATAAGCTTGCATTAACGGGTAGAAAAATTCAACTATAGAAATTGGTTTACCCTCAGCATATCTTTTAGCAAAATCATCACGAGTCATCATTTGAGCAACTGTAACTTGTGCTGATAATTTTAGTAGTTCTGTAAAACTCATTGAATGTAACCAATCAGCATTGTTCTTAACTTCAGCATTTGTAACATCTAACACTTTTGACATTTGTTCAAAATAGGATTTTGCGTTTTCATCAACCTGTTCTTTAGTTAGAGCAGGGCGAGTTTCGGATTTTCCTGAAGGGTCTCCAACCATAGCTGTAGCACCACCAACAAGTAAAACAATTTGATGCCCTAATGCTTGAAATTCTCTTAATTTTCTCATCACAACAGTATGCCCCAAGTGTAAATCAGGCCTTGTGGGATCCATACCTAATTTAACCCTAAGAGGTGTATTTGTATCAGCTGCGTGTTGCAACTTTACTGCCAATTCTTCAATTCCACCAGGTAAAACTTCAGCATTTCTTGCAAGGTGTTTTGCCTGATTTATAAATTCTTCTCTTATATCTACCATAATCTTTCTCCTGTTCTTATAAAAAATTATATCAAAAACATGGCAAAAAATATTTTCACAGGATTTATAATGGTATGAATAATATAAATTTTACAGGCTTAAAAAATATAGGTGGATATAATGGTCCACTACCAACAGTCCCAGATCCAATTAGAAAATGTCACCTTATAGTTCAGCTAACAGATGACACAAATGGTAACGATTTAACAGAATATAAAAGGATTATAAATAACGCAGAACCACATATTGGCAATACAAAATTCATTCCTGAAGATGAATTTGTACATATAATGACATCTGTTGTTGATGATGGAGAAGATATACCAGAATTGGCTGTGAATTCAAAAATAATTCCACCCAAAACTGAAACTATGCCACTTTTCACATTTATTGCAAAATTAACAAAAAGAATTGCCGCGCAACAAAATAAAGATTTTAATTGTGATTATTTGTTTTTGAACAATAGTGAATCTGATCGCTATGTTGTACCGCTTTTATCAATTTCAGACATTGCAGAGTATATAAAATTACCTAAAAACATAGTCAAAGTGGCTATTTATTCTCCAAGAATGGGGCGTAAAGTTGCTCAAGAAATCAATGACAATATTTGTCAGCAAATGTTTGATTATTTGATGTAAAAAAGATGACACCAATAAATGATGTCATCTTGTAGGCTATTAATTTAATTAAAATTTTAATGTAGCCAATTCTTCTCTTAGTTTTGCGATTTCATTATTATAATAATCCAACCACGTTTCTCCTGTTTCTTTGTCTTTTATTTCATTTTCGCAAATTGCGCGGATTCGTTTCTTGTCAAGCTCATCTAAAGCTTCAAGGATTTCTTGGTAACGTATTTCATTTGAGCGTTTTTGACTGTCTGATATGTAATTTGGATTGTCAATAATTTTTCCGTCTTGATACACAAATTTCAAAGGGTCTTGGTTATATGTACGATAAATATTATCATCAATTTCAATATTTAAAACCCCATTATCAAGTTGCTCAACTTCACCGCAACCGTTAATAATACCATTTTCAACAAAAATATATTTCATAAATTACCTAACCTTTCTGTATGCATAAAGTTTTAGAGTATATGTAGTATTATTTATTGATTCGGAAGAATTCCAAACTGTAATACTTCTTCCGGTAGAGCTTAATAACGTACCGTGGAATGTATCGTAACTTTTTGCATTGTGTCTTGTTGCCATACGTACAAAATCGAAGCTTGCCGTAATCCAATCTGTTTTAATAAACATATACGCACATGAGTCGGTTGAATTGTATGTGTATGCGTTAGCTGTGGCAAGAATTTCATATTTGTTTGTTGTATCAGGCAGGTAACTTGATAAAGAGTATGTATTTGCACCTGAAGGAGCAATGGACTTTGCGTTGCATAATTCAACAACTTTAACAACCCAATTTCCATCGAGTTGGGATGTATTTGCTTTTGCATCGAATAGTTTTTGGCCGTTACTGTTGATATTAGATAAATCTAATTCTAATTTGTTATCATCGACCTCAGAAATTTTCGTGTTTAGTGAAGTGATTTCAGATTCTAAATTGCTGTTAGAATCTTCAATACGTGTATTTGTTTCTTGAATTTTGTCCAGAACATCGATGAAATTTGCGTTTACTTCATCGGCTCTCGCTTTAGTTCCCGGGACAAAAGAGTATGGAACACCGTATGTCATTGTTTTCCTTTCTGACATATTTGATGATTCATAGCTCGGAAATAAAAAGAAATTAACACCCGATTATACCATATTTTTGGGGGTTTCGTCAAGTAAAAAGACCGTTTATACAAACGGTCTTTTTAGTAATTTTTATTTATTTAAATTTTATGAACCTTTTGAGAAAAATTTTGCAATTGGATTCCAAGTATATTTAGCGATAGCTTCACCGGCTTTAGCTAAATAGTGGCCTGCTTTTTGCAATAATTTTGCGCCTTCGGTTGTTTCTAAAGGTTTAACCATACCGGTTTTAGCAAGTACAACCAAAGTTGCTGCAACTGCTGCTGCTGCACCTAAAAATTTTAATAATTTTTTGCCGCCTGAAGATTTTTTTGTTGTGGCCGGAGCTACTTCAGTTTTAGGTTTTGTGAACGCACCTTCACGCTCTAATGGATTAACTGCAGGGGCTGCTGCGTTACCGAAACGTACACTGGATACAGGATTTACCATCATGGGAGGACCTCCTTGGGTTGATTAACTTTCTACTACATCACATATAAAACACCTAACATATAAATTTTGACGAATATTGAAAATTTTTGCAATTATTTGTTACAAAAATTTACAAGATTTTTGGAATATTTTTTTGTTCATTGCTGTCTTAATGGATAGAGGGGAGAAAATATTATGTCAAAACAAGGAACATTAGTTTATATAGAAAAAGAAAATATCACAGAAGCTGAATTTATGTCCAGAAACTTCGTGAATGCTGAGGCAAAGACAAGAGCGTTTATAAATACTATCGGTGCTGAAGTTGTCATGAAGTATTTGAGATCAGAAGGTATTGCAGTAAATGAATTGTATAATCTTCACTCGATGTCAAAGGTATTAGAAGATGTTGATATAGCCGATATTTTATTGCCCAATATTCATATTGATGTGCGAACTGTGTTCGATAAAAAACAAATTTTTATCCCTAAAAGTCATTTTGAGTTAGGTTTATTTCCGGATATTTATGTTGTGATTATTCCGGGAGAAGGTTTTAATCACGCAGAATTGTTAGGTTACTTTACTCCAGATATGATAAATAAAACTGATGCAAATTCTGAATATTATTTTATTCCATCGGATAAATTATCGTCTGTTGAAAGTTTGACAAAGTATATAAAGGATTATGTTAGTAAAAAAGAAACCTCAATAAATGAAAATGAGTTTTTGAGGGGTAGAGAATTAGCTGTAATGATGGCTGATCACAATATTTCTTTTAATGAGAAGAAAGAATTATATAAGCTTCTTTTAGCAAGTAATTCGTTAAGGGAAAGTGTTTTGGAATTCGATAATTTTGAATCTTTGGCATTTAACACTGTTGAAGAAATGAAGACTCTTGTTCCTACCCTTGGTAACGTTGTTGCACCTAAAGAAATTGATTATTTCGCAGAGTTTGAATCTGATGAGAGTATGGATAATTCATCTCAGGAAAATGCTTCAGAAGATGATGATAAGCAACAGGATACAGAAGAAAGTAATGAGGCTGGTGCAGATAATATTTTAGAACCTGAGATTTTAGATTTAAATGAGGCATTTTTTGATGATTTAAATACTGGTGAGACTGACGGTATTATGGAAACTACACTTGTTGAAGACCTATCAATATTAGAACAAGAAAATGGTCTTAGTGAAGGTTTCGGGGATTTTGATAGTGTTGTGAATGAAGATGCTGAAGATTTGCAAACTACTATTCATGATGTCACTGAAAACATGTCCGAAGATGAAATGTTTAAATTGTTGGGTGATGATGAGTCTGTTCCTGTTTCAGATGATGCCATAAGGTTGGCAGGTGTTGCCGGAGATGTATTGGCAGGTGCATTAGAGAATCAACATGAGCATTTAGAAAAATTTGATTATGATAACCTTGGCTTTAATGCAGATGAAGATGATGAACAAATAACATCAATTGTACCTTCAAAACCAAGTGGTCATGATGAGCATACTCCACCTACGGATCTTTCTAATTTACAAGCTGTGGATATTGAAGGATTTATTGAACCGCAATATGAACATGAAACAATTGATTTAGATTCAATGCAACCTGTAGATTCTGAATACGTCGATGTTCAAGACGAAGATTCTGTTGTGAATTTTGAACATCTTTCTATGGGGAATAAAACTTCTACATTAGAAAATGTTGAAGCTGAAGAAATGTTATTATCTGTAGAAAACGAAGTAATAGATTTACCTGAAGTTTCTACCTTGCTACCTGACGCGGATTATGAAGAGGAATTGGCGCTTAATGAGAGCTCTTTAGAATCCTTAGTGCCGGCGGATATTGAAGAAGATTTTTCGGAAGATTCGATGAACCCTGATAATGAGCAAATGGATTCCGATATTGACGGTTTGAATTTTAATGATTTAGATGATATTGAAGGTTTGGATAGTCTGGATGATGAGTTAACATTAGATATAGATGAAGACGAATTGGCATCAACATTGCAAGAGGGAACAACTCCAGTATATGAAGATCTTTCAGAACAACCGATTTCGCCTGTTGAAGCAGTTGAGAATGAAGACTCTTATGAAGAAAAATCTGAACTTTCAAATGATGAAGATGGTGTGTCTGATGTGATTATTGAAGATGCGAATCCAAGAGATGAAAATCAAGAAACTGAATCTGATTTAAGTATGGTTTTCCCTTCAGAACAAGATGTTTTGAACGAGTTTGCAGAAGATTTGCAGCCTGAAGTCATCGAAGATAATGCGGATGAATTAATACAAGAAGAATTTGAGAGTACTATTTCTGAGGAAAATGAAGAGATAAATCAAAGTGAGGAGATCTCTGATATAAATTATGAGGAGGAACCGGTTGATGAATCTGTAGAAACGTCAGAATTTGTCGGTGAAATTGATTCGGTTGAAGATGTATCAACTGTTACACAGCCTCAATATGAACCTTTAGGATTGGAAAATTCAACGGTAATAAGTGATACAACGTTTACTGTCGGAGAAATTCCAATTGATATCAATTTTGATAATAGACCTATTTCTGAAGCTCATGAGTCTTTGGAAAGTTTATATAATGATGAGTTGGCAGGAACAAGCATGCTTAATACTCCTGGTAGAACCGGTAAGGTTGTTGATACTAAAAAAGGTTTAGGTTTTGTCGGTGGGTTATTAGTTTTAGTGATGGTTTGCGGTATTGGGTTTGGTGTGGCAAAATTGTTTAAAGCACCGACTGAAGAGCCGTTGCAACCAATCACTGATGATATTTTACCTTCTGCTACAGAACAAAAAACTGAGCCTAAGTCTGATGTGGTCAAAGTTAATCCTGACAATGTTGTAAAAATGGACAGTTCAGATATACAAAATGCGGATACTCCAAAACCGGTTACTAAAACAGAAAAAAACATCAAAGAAAAAGATGTTCAAGCAAAATCCCAAAAACAGAAGGTTCCTGTTACAACATTCCTTGAGGTAAGTAAATTAACTTGGGAAGTGCCGGATTATGTATCTTATGCACCTCAGTTTAAACAATATTTCCAAGCTGCCGGAAAAAGTTTGAAATTATCGTTAACAAGTGATTTGTTATTGGCGACTGAGCCATCTTATTCAAAAGAGATCAAGGTTACTATAATCTATAATCGCGATGGTGCTTTAAAATCTGCTCAGATTTTAAAATCAAGCGGGTCAACTCAAATTGATAATATTGTGTTACAAACTGTTAACCAAACTCTAAAAGTCTTAAAAGCGCCTGCTAGCGTGAATAATGACGAAAATACAACTGCGATACTTAAAATTTATTTTTAGGTATGATATAATAAAATTGAAGTAGAGGAAGTTAGTTGTGGATTTAACACAAGATAAGATAGATTTAATTAGCAGAATAATAAAAAGTGATCGCAAGTTCTCTAATAATGAGGACTTGTTTGATGACTTTTTTAATGAAACTTGTAAACGATCTGTTGCAATCATGGGTGTTGTTGATTCTGAATTAACTTTAGAATCATATTTAAAACGCATTGTAACTACCTCTATTATCAATGTTTTAAAGGATTCAGGCAGGCTCAGAAGAACTGGGGCCGGTTATATGTCGACAAAAGAAATTGTTGCAGATACAAATGAAACAATTGATTATTCCGGAGTTAATATTACTTATGCAAATATTAATATACCGAAAAATCCGGAAGAGATTGTTATACAAAGAGATATTTTGAGATTTGTAGCAGAAACAATTAAGAATATCGATATGGCAAATCCGGACGAAAGTTTCCTTCAATTATACCATTTGCGTTATGATAAAGGCATGACTCAAAAAGAAATATCAGATGAGTTGGGGATTTCTCAATCTGAAGTTTCAAAAAGGTTGTATAAATTGATGGATAAAGTCAAAGCTGTTATCGAATAAATCTAAACTATGAAATGTCCAGTGTGTAAAAAAAATATTTCGGATACAACAATTAGGTGTCCGCACTGTAAGACTCGTGTAGGGTTGGTGTGCGGGAATTGTAATACTGTTAATAAGTTGGGAAATATAACATGTGTTAATTGTAAAACTGAGCTGTTAAAGGTTTGCAAGTTTTGTCATAGTGTAAATTATCCTATGGCAACAAATTGTAGAAAATGCGGAGTCGGGTTTGAAACTTATGAACAACGAATTGTTAATAGGTTAAAAAAGAATTCTTATGCGAAAAATTTGACTACCTATACTGAATCTATAAAACTTTTAACAAATTATATAAATTCTGAGGATGTGAAAATTATTTCATTAACCGGTCCAAAGGGGTGCGGGAAATCTTCGGTAATAGAGCAAGTTAAGAAAGATTTGTCAGATGAATGTATTTGGGGTGTCGGGAATTGTAGTTCATATTCCCAAATTACTCCCGGAGGTGTCTTACAAAATTTGTTGCTTAATTTATTTAATCTTCCTAAGTATTATTCTGATAGTGAAGAATTAAAAAATTCTGTCTTGAAAATTTTTACAAATGAATTTAAATTTCTTAATTCGAATGAAATTAGTGATTTTGTGAATTTTCTATATCCATATCAAAACGGCGATTATGAACAGATAGTTGCGAATAAAAAATATATGTTTAATATTTTATATAAAGTTTTTTGTGCCTTGATTAAAGCCGGTCGCTGTGTTTTGGTTTTAGATAATTTTGATTATATAGATGGGTTTTCATCTGAATTTATTACCGGCTTGGTTGTTCAGAAAAATATTTTTAAAGATTTAAAGCTTATTTTTACATATAAAAAATCTCGGTCTGTTATTAATTATTTTATTAAGTGTGATTTAGATATAAAATTTTTTGCAGATATAAATATTGCTCCGTTAACTTATGAAGAAATAGAAAATATATTCAATATTGAGGGGTATTCAGATACTGTAATAAGTGAGCGGGATAAATATTTTATAGCAGAAAAATGTCAAGGAAATCCTGCTTACATTGAACAATCGGTATTTTATTGTTTTGATTGTCAGGTAGCCAATAAGGAATTTGCTTTAACGGAAGATTTTGACTCTTTAGTTGAAGCAAGGTTAAAAACTCTTATGTCAAATTATTTGGATGCTTTCAGGATTTTAGGTGCTGCTGCAATTTTAAAGGATAAAATTCAACCTAGTCTGTTATGTCAAATTTTTCAAATTGAAATTGACGAAATTCTTGAAATTTTATCCTATTTGTGTGAATCAAGGTTTTTAAAGAAACAAAATGAAGATTATTATGAATTTCAAAATACTTATTTATGGGAATGTATTTTAAATAAATTAAGAGAATTCAAAGAGTTTGAGGGTATAAATATTCATACTGCCAAGGCGTTAAGTGCCTATAATTTAAATACAGATCAAGTTTTTGCCGGTATTTCGCAAAATTTAAAAGAGTATAGATTGGCTTTTGATATTTGGACAAAAATAGCTCGAATGTCGGCTTACGTAGGAGATGTTAATTTATATATTGTTTGTCAAAAACAGTGTTTGGCTTTATTAAACGAATTTAATGAAAATGAAACATTAACAATTAGATATAATATCAGTGAACGTTTGGGCAAACTTTTGACGGAATACGATCCGGAATCTGCTGTTGAATTTTTACCGGATGCTATTTCAAATGCAAGAACACAAGGTGATGATAAAAAAGAGATAGAATTACTTGGCTATTTGGCTTTGTGTTGTAAAAAAATCGGTAATTATTTTGGGGATATTGAGTGTGCTGATAATGCATTGAAAAAAATATCTGATAATGGACAGGAATTGGAAGTGGCTTTAGTAAAATCAACAAAAGTTGCATCTTTGTTGAAGATTGGTAATTGCGGTGAGGTTATCAATCTTATTGATAATGATATTTTGCCGAAGTTAAATGCTCAACTTGAATATCCGAAACTGGATAAATTAATTCCGCTTGATTTAATTTATGATACTAAAGTGAAGTCAACCTTGTATTTGGCGCAAGCTTTAGCATTACAGGGTAATAATCGTGTGTTTGAAGTCCTATCAAATTTGTCTGATTTGATAAAAAAACATAGTATGCCGAATGATGTTATTGTCTGTAAGATAAAACTCATACAGGCTTTTGTAAATACGATGAAAGGTGATTATAAAAAATCAAATGAACTTTTACAGAATATAATGGCTGAATATGGTGAAGAATATAGTCAAATAAATGATTTGGATAAAAATAGAACGGAAATTATAAATAATTATTCAATAATTTATGCTGTAAATAAAATCATGCAGAAGGATTATCAGGATATTCAGGAAGAATTATTTGATGCAGTATCCTTTGCTAATGATACCGGAGATATTTATGCAAAACATATTTATAAAGCTTTATTGGGGAAAGTTTTTTATGATCAACATCAAGCTAAACGCGCAATAGATATTTATAATGAAGAAATAGTTTATTTTGCGGAAGAAAAATTTGCAATAGGAGCTTTATTGACGTGGTATTTAATTGTTCAGGCTACTTTTATTACACAAACCCCGCAAAAATGTATTGAAATTGCAGAAAAAGCTTTAGAAATTGCTCAAAATCCACGTATAAATAATTATTTCTTCATAGTTTTAATTAAAACTTTAATTGCAAAAGCATATTTGGAATTATCTGATTATGAAACTACAAAAATGAATATAGAATCTGCAATTGTATTAGCAAAAAAATATGAAATGAATGATTTGCTGGCAAAGTTGTATTTGTTATATGGACAATATTATAGACTTCTTGGTTCAACTCCGTCTCAAAATAAATCGGAATATCTTAAAGGTGCAAATGTTATGTTTGATAGAGCGTTAGAAATCGTGGATACAATTACATATAATATGTTTTTAAGGAAGCAGATTGAAGAAATTAAAAATAATATTACGTTTTGTTAATAAATTGTAAAATCTAAGCAACTTTTATTTTTATGTGTTTTTAAATTAATGAAGTGTAAAAGGTAGGAACATGATAAACGTACCAAATATAACTCCATCTGCAATGAATACAAAAGGCTTAGTCGCACAAAATAGCCAAGCAAAGCCTGTAAGTGTCTCTCAAACTCAAATAAATCCGACATATACAACAAATGTTTATCCTCAACAAACACAATCTGTATATGCGCCGAATTGTAGTGATCAAAATTTAACTCATACAAGTTGGTTTTATGTGAATGATATTCACGGAAAAATGACCAATATGGAGAGAATTTATAATATATCAAGAGAATTTGACAGAATTATCGCAAAAGATTTGAATTCAGCTTATTTTAATGATAATTCATCAGTCTCAAAATTTAAGGTTTCGTCCGGAGACACCATTTTAGGTGAAGAACTTGTTCATAATAAAGTTGCCGGACAATTTATGAATTGGTGCGAGTTTATTGCTTCAGCTCTTGGAAATCATGAATTAGATATCGTAAATCCGGATAATTTTGTTAAATTATTGGATGATGCAAAATATAAAATGCTTGCGGTAAATGTAGATGTTGATAAAAATTCAAAAATCAATGGCAAAATCCAAAAATCAACCATTGTGGAAAAAGATGGCGTAAAGTATGGCTTGATTGGTATTGCACCGCCTGATATGCACGAACGCGTAAAATTGAATGATACATTGAAAGCATTTACGATTTATGATGCAGAAAAAACGATTAAAATGGTACAAGATGAAGCAAATCGTTTAAAGGCTGATGGAATAAAGCATATTGTTGTTTTATCTCACGGAGGCACAAAAATTGATAAACGTTTAGCTCAAGAAACTGAAGGTTTAGATATAATTTTTGGTGCTCATACACACGATTTATTCCGTGGGATAGAAGAAGGTAAAAATCTTTTCTATTCTAAATCCGGAGAACCTGTGATTATCACTCAAGCAGGTAAAGATGGTGAAAATGTAGGGATTTTAAATGTTTCATTTGATAAAAATGGAGTTATTAAAAAGGCTCAGAATAATGTTATAAAAACTCGTGCTTTTAATAGACCATTATTTATAAAAGATACGGTAGAAAACATATTAGGAAAGCCGGAAATTATTGGTAGAGTAAAAGCAGCCGTTCCAGAACCTAAAAACAGACTTATTGAAAATAATCCTCACGGTAATTTGATTGTAGATTCAATGCGTGTTGAGTTAGATACAGATGTTGCGATTTTAAATGCCGGCAATATCAGAGGTAGTTTCTCTCAAGGTCCTATTGATACCAGATTATTATCGGATATTTCACCATTTGGCAACAAAATGATGATATTGGATTTGACAGAAAAGCAAATTGTTGATTCTATTAAAGTCGGGTTAAAATCAATTACTAAGAGTTCAAACAAACCGGGAATTTTATTAGTTTCAGGTTTGAGATATAAAGGTAATAAACAAGGCGAATTGTTAGAGCTTGAGTTTATTGATAAGAAGAATAAAGTTCATAAAATTGATATAAATAATCCAAATCCTACTAAAAAATACTCAGTGGCTGCTGATGAGTTTTATGCAACCGGTGGAGACGGATATTTAGAAAGTAATAAAAATCCTGATTTTGTTGTGAAGAAATTTGATATTGATAAAAATGTTTTGGCTTGCAATTATATTAAAAAGTTAAATCAACCGATAGAAATTGTAGACGATAAACGTGTAGAAATTCTTTAAAATAAAGAAAGGTCCGGTCATGTTAAATAAAACAAATAATATATCATTTCAAGGTATGTCTCCGGTTCAGATAAGACGTTTTATCCCTTCAATGTTTGATGTTGATGTACTGGCATTGTCTAAAAAATTAGATCAGCAATTACCGAATGATGTGTTAGAAGTGAGTAAGCAAAATAAAAATCAAATTGTACATTTTGAAATGTATGGGAATCAAAAATTACCTATAAGAATTTTTAATTATAAAGGGGCGGATGATATTGATTGCAAGGTTCGCTTTTTAGATGATATCGTTGATTACCTTAGTAAATATGTTGATTAGCAGTTAAAAAGTGCGTGATTTGTTGACTTTGCTATGTGTTTAAAATAGTATTAGTGTATTAGCTTTGGAATTAAGTGTAGTTTTTGATTAAGAAAGAGGATATATTCATGTCAGTGGCCAAGGTATCTGTAGTTGTTCCTGTTTATAATGTGGAACAGTATTTGGGGGCTTGTTTAGATTCGTTGATTAATCAAACCTTACAAGATATTGAGATTGTTTGTATAAATGATTGCTCTACTGATAATTCTTTAAGCATATTAAAAGAATATGCACAAAAAGATAATCGTATAAAAATTATTAATCAAGAGGTAAATCAGGGACAGGGTGTTGGTCGTAATATTGCTATAGAAGCTGCTACAGGTGAGTATATAATGTTTTGCGATCCGGATGATTGGTTCGAGTTGTGTGCTTGTGAAGATGCTTATCGCCAAATTAAAAATAATAATAATGATATTGTATTTTTTAATGTTTATAATTATTCCGAAAACAAAGATTATGGAAAAATTGATTCTCGCAGGTTGTCAAGGTTTTGGGGTTACACGAATGAAAAGAATTTGAGACTGAAAGATATTGAGAAACCGTTTATTGTGACCGGAGAAATTTGGTATAAAATATATAAAACATCATTTCTTAAAGAAAACAATATAAAATTTTCAAACGGTAAATTTGGTGAAGACGGACAATTTACTATAGGCGCTTTATTAAAAGCGGACACTGTTTCTGTTTTAAATAAAGTTTTGTATAATTATAGAGTTGCGCGCCAAGATTCTTCTAGTGGTGCAAATGATATCGGAAAATTTGAACTTTACTTAAATGAAAAGCGCTCAAATTATCAAATGATAATGGAGTCAGAAGATAATAGCTGGATATTATCATCTTTTATACCGTATTATATTGATTCTGTGTTGCATTATTATAAAAAATTCAGGCACCAACACCGTAAATTTGAAGATAAAGTCAAATTGTATAATTTAGCTCAATCTGTATTTAAGCAATTGGACGCAGATCATGATTTGAGTGAACATTTGGGTCCAAAACGTTTTAAAGGTATTAAACATTTTATAAAATATAGTTATATTCAGTCAAAATTTGTAAAATTATTTAAGTAGGAGTTTTTCTATATGGGTTCATCAATTTCAGGTAATGATAAGACTATTTATTATTTAATTTCGATGCTAAAGGCTTATGGAATTAAAAATATAGTTGCAAGCCCAGGGATGCAAAATTCAAAGTTTAATGCTGTTGTTCAAGAAGATGATTTTTTCTCTTGTTATTCTGTTGTTGATGAGCGAAGTGCTGCATATTTTGCAACCGGTATTTCTTATGAAACAACTCAGTCTGTTGTGATTACTTGTACCGGAGCTACTGCCAGCAGAAATTATTTATCAGCTTTAACTGAAGCTTATTATAGGAAAATTCCTATAATCGCAATAACTTTTTATAATTCAGCTCATAATGATTTTAATTTATCTCCACAATATGTAGATAGAAAAAGTATTCAAAATGATATTTCATATATTTCAGTGAATTTGCCAAAAATTTCTGAAGCCTCTGATAAGGAAATGGTTTTGACAATGTTAAACGTAGCTTTATTTGAGGCGGTTTATAAAAATTGTCCTGTACATATTAATTGTCCTTCTTCGTTTATTTATGATGATGTATTCAAGGTTAAATTACCTACAGATATCTGGACTACAAAGTATTATGAAGATGAGTTTTCTGAACTTAAATCAGAATTGTGTGACAAAAGGTTTGCGGTATTTGTGGGTGCTCATCATAAATTTAAGGAAAAGGAGCAATGTGCTTTATCTGAATTTGCAAAATCTTATGATATTCCTGTGCTTTGTGATCATACTTCCAATTATCACGGTGTAAATAAAGTATTAATTTCACAGTTTGTATCGCGAATTGAACGAACAGATTTCCCAGAATTGATGATTGATATCGGTGAAATATGCGGGGAGTATGCTTTTTATGGATTATTTGAAAAGTCTAAGTTGTGGCGAATTTCAGAAGATGGCGTTTTTAAATGTCGCCGAAGTAAACCTGTGGAAAACTTCTTTAATTGTAAAGAGTCATATTTCTTTGAATTGTTAAAATCAAATAATACTGTTCGTGATGGTTATTATTCATCAATCAAGGCGAATTTAGCTTGTGAACCGGAATTGGATTTACCGTTAAGTAATGTTTTTGTTTGTAGTCAATTAGCAAAATATATTCCAAATAATTCCTCATTACATTTAGCAATATTGAATTCATTGCGCAGTATGAATTATTTTAATTTAGATGAGTCAATCGATGTGAATTGTAATGTTGGCGGTTTTGGAATTGATGGGCCGGTATCGACTATTATCGGACAATCCGTAGCAAATCCAGATAAAAAATGTTTTGGAGTTATTGGGGATTTGGCATTTTTCTATGATATGAACGCTTTAGGTTTAAGACACCTTGGAGATAATTTAAGATTGATTATTATTAACAATAATAGAGGTGAAGAATTTAGACTTAATCAATTATTGGAAAAATCTTTATGTAATAAAACCGATAAACTTATAGCTGCAGCAGGTCACTATAAAAAAGGTGTTGAAGATTGGGCAAAATCTTGTGGTTTTACATATTTAAAAGCAACAACAAAGGCTGAATTCAGTACTCAGATTGAAAGCTTTTGTAGCAAAGATTATAAAGCTCCCGTATTGTTTGAAGTATTTACAACAAATGAAGATGAACAATTAGGCTTAGAAAGAATAAAGAAAAAGCCCACAAAGAATGTTATCAAAAATGTAATAAAGGTATTGAAAAGTGTGGTTAAAAAGTAAAAAGATAGATAAAAACAAAATAAAAACTTGGTTGGTAACCGGAGCATCAAGTGGTGTTGGTTATGAGATATGTAAAGAACTTTTAGCAAGAGATTATAATGTAATTGCTGTATCTCGCAGAATTCCGGATTTTAACCATGAAAATGCTCTATGCTTATCTATGGATGTTACCAAACCGGAAAGTATTAAACAAGTAATTGAAAAAGGTATTGAAAGATTTGGCAAGATTGATGTCTTATCAAGTAATGCCGGAATAAGCGCAAATGTAACTTTAGAGGAAGAAACTTTAGAGCACATGAAAGAAGTTATGGAGACTAATTTCTTTGGTACATTCAATGTTATTAATGCTATATTGCCTCATTTTAGAAAAAATAAAAATGGTACAATTATTTGTAATACGTCTCAATCAGGGATTAGTTGTAGAGCTTTTGGAAGTGCTTATGTATCTTCAAAACACGCAATTGAGGGCTTAGCATCTGTTTGCTGGCATGAAACAAGGAAATTTTGTCGAGTTATGGCATTAGAATTAGGTTATTTTAAAAATACAGAAATTTATAAAAATTCATTAAGTAAGAAATCTGAAATTAAAGAGTATAAAAATTTAAAAGGTTTTTATATTAATTTTAAACGAGATTTTGAAAATCAATTACCGATTGCGATTGATTATATGATAAAAGAGGTTGAAAAAAAGAAATTACCAAGACGATTGATGTTAGGAAAAGATGCGTTGATTCAAATTGGTGCAGAAATAGATTGGTTGAAAAAGGATTTTGCAAAATCAAGAATTAGGGCTTTAAGTTGCGCTAAACCAACTAAGAAAACTCTGATTCAAAAAATATTTAAGAAATAATAAAAGGTGGTAATAATGTATAATAAATTAGAAAAAAAGAATTTTTGTGATTGTATGGTTTTGAATTTATGGCCTGCTGTCAATTATGGTGCGATGTTGACATGTTTTGGTTTACAATGCTTGTTAGAGGACATGGGTTTAAATGTAAGAATTATTAATTATATTTTCGATATAAAACAAAATAAAAATTATTCAAAAAGTTTTGCAAAACCATTTGCAGATAAGTATTTGAAACTTACAAAACCTATTAAAACACACGATGATTTTTGTGCATTAAATGATATCTGTTCAACGTTTATTGTGGGTTCAGATCAGGTATGGCGTCGTCGAATAATGAATTCTCATCATAGTGGTACAACTTCAACAACATATTTGTTGGATTTTGTTAAAAGTGGTAATAAAAAATTATCTTATGCCGGTAGTTTTGGTTCAGGGTTAACTGATGTAACTGATGAAGAAAAAGAATTGTTTAAGTATTTCCTATCTCAGTTTGATGATATTTCTGTAAGAGAAGAAGATGCGGCAAATATAATTGATTCTTTTGGTTTGGATAACACATTATTGATTGATGGGGCTTTTTTAATCCCTCATAAAGTTTTGGATGAGATGACTAAAGATTATCAATCAGATGAAAAATATGTTGCGTTTTTCACTTTACCGTATTTCAAAAAATCAGGAATTCAAAAAGAAATAGCTCAAAAAATAGCGGATGAGAAGGGTTTACCGTTGAAGGAAATGATTTTCGATAGTAAAATTTCAATGGAGCAATGGTTGAGTTATCTTAAAAATGCACAATTTGTGGTTTCTGATTCTTATCATGCAACGGTTATGTCAATTATATTTAATGTTCCGTTTGTTCAAGTTGTGAATGCTAAATTAACTCAATCAAGGTTTGAAACTTTATTCAATCTTTTGGGTCTTGAAAATAATTCAATAGATATTGAGAATTCTGAAGAGATTGATTTTTCAAAATTATTTGCTCCTATAGATTGGGATAAAGTTAATAAAAAAATAGAAAAAGAGGTTGGACGTTCAAGAGATTGGTTAGAAAAAGCTTTCAAAAAAGACGTAAAACCCGTTAATAAAACAATTGATGCAATAAATAAAATTATTGCAGAACGAGAAATATTAAAGGATAAGTACGCAAAAGATGTAAAATTATGTGCTAATAGTGGTTATATTTCCCGTAAATATTACAAATATAAACTCTTATCAAAATTGACATTTGGTAAAAAACGTAAATACTACAAATCAAGACGTGACGCTTTCAAAAAACATGTTAGATTTATAAGAGCTAATTTGTGGAAGTAGTTTTAAAATATTAAAAATGGGTGCGCATATAAAGATAAATTAGTTATCATATAGTTTTAACAAATATGTTTTTGCTGATTTCTTTGAAGCCCATATTTTGTAGTGTTCTGATATTTCTTATTCCTCTATCAAAGTCCCCGATAAGGAACAGATCTCCTTTAGCGAGTTTTTTGCCGATTTGTTGAATGTAATAAACTTGTTCATCATCGTCACCAATGTATTCCAAAACATTTCTGCAAGAAAATACGTTCGGATATTCGTTTGTAATTTCACGGCCTTGTTGTAAGATTGTCTTTTTCTCAAAGATAATATCATCTTTTATATTGTCTTTTGCCAAGTATGTAGTCGTTTTCCCATCAAGGTTGTCGTTCATAATATACATTTTTTTGTTTGCCGGCTCGAAGTACTTTGTATAATCAATACCATCTTTTTTTAAGGATTCTATATCTTCTTGTGTCATGTTAAGTCGTTTAGAATTTGCACAACGTAATATTGTCGGATCAATATCTGTAGCAATAATTGGCAGGCATTTTTGAGAAAATTCTTTTGGTGTATGTTCTTTTAGTTGCATGGTGATAGTGTAAGGTTCTGAACCATCGGAGCACGCAACACAATAGATGTTTATTTTTGGCTCTTTTTTATAAAGTTCAAACATTATATTTGCTAATTCTTTAAAACTTAAATCATCTCTGTTGACGTCTGTTTGAGTATATATTGTTTCTTTTAACGGGCCAGCTTTGTAAGATCTTCTATTTGATTGAAAAGAAATATGGTAAGTTAAATTATTAATAATCATATATGCTTAAACGTCGCTAAAAATTAAATTTGCCATAATTGTCACGAAATTTTACATAAACCAATCAATTAATGATTTAACTTCTCCGAATTTTAAATTAAAAACCTCTTCAAATTTGTCACTAATTAAATCTTTATAGCGAACTTTGTACGCTAGAGGCTCTTGTTCGATGTTGAGAGCTAAAAATTTTTCTTCAGAAATGGTGTTTGTTTCAGGGTCTAATACATTTGAATAATTTAGTCCTTCGTACGCGCAGAATGGGATTTTAGAGTTTTCATCATCTCTGGAAGATATTAGTCCGAATGATCTGCAAATAATTCCTCGATAATCGTAAACGCTACATTCATTGTTTATTAAAAATGGACATTGATATGTGAATTGTTCTCCTTGAAAATTTATTTTTTCTTGTTTTGTTTTTTCGATATTTTTAAGTATTATTCGTTTTTTGTCTTCCGGTAATTTTGAAAATCCTTCTAAAATGTATTGTATTTCAAGGTGGTTAAACGGATAATCACCGTATTGGCAACATCTTGCACAACCTTTGTGGCAGTATATGTATGGGGCTTGGTCCGCAAAATGTTTTTCAAGTTTTCTATTTATAAAGGTCAAGTATAATAGGTAATTATCTCTCATTTTTCCCGCCTTTTCTAAAACCGTACTCATTTGAAACTGTTCTTCCGATGCTTTTTATAAGTGATTCTATTTTTGATTTATTTTCTTGCAGATCTTGTAATATGGTGTTTTTGTTAGGATAAATCTCATATTTTTTTCTCACTTCAAAATCTGTAATATTTGGCATAATGACATTGGCTCCGGATTGTAGGGCTAAAATCCTTCCGTTTTGAACCAAAGTTTCCATTGCGGTTGTTGCTGGAATATTAATGTCTTTTAATAATATTCTTGTAAGAGCCATAACTTTTAATGAAAGATTGAAATCTCCATTGCATTCATCTTTCAAAGGGGTTTGAGGATGGGTTATGAGTGGACCGATTCCAATCATATCTGCTTCGATTTCTTTGAAAAATAAAATATCTTCCGCTAAAGAGTCGAAAGTTTGGTTAGGAAGTCCGACTAAACATCCTGTACCGACTTCATAACCGAGTTTTTTTATATTTTCTAAGCATTTTATTCGGTTGTTATAATCCATATAAGGATGCATCTTCTTGTATAGATTTTTATCTGTTGTTTCAATTCTTAGCAGATATCTATCGGCACCGGCATCTTTAAATGCTTTTAGTTCTTCAAATGTTTTTTCTCCAAGACTTAATGTTACGGCAACATCAAAGTTTTTTATTTGACTAATGATTTTACACAAAATATCTTTTGAGTAAAAATCATCTTCTCCTCCTTGGAGAACGATTGTTTTATAACCCAATTCAACTGCCTTTTGTGCGTGAGAAATGATTTCTTCTTCGGTTAATCTGTATCTTTCCACGTTTTTGTTCGCACAACGTAGTCCACAGTATAAACAGTTGTTTTTACAGATATTTGAGAATTCAATAAGAGCCCTTAAATGAATATTATCGCCGACGTATTGTTTTCTGACGCCATCAGCAGTATCAAATATCCACTGGGTTTGGCTATCGTCTTTAAGTAAATCAACAATCTCTTTTTTTGTATAATTATTCAATATAACTCTCCTCAATTGTGTTTATAGCACAATAAAGATATTTTTGTCTATAAATGTATATTAAAATCAATAATTTGGATTAAAGAATTTTTGCTAAACACTTTTGGAGAATTTTTCCGGCAAGATATGACAATGCGCTTGGAACAAAAGTTGGTAGAGAGATTGCTGCAATAATACCAGGTAAGTGCTTATTTGTTTGTCTGGCTACTGAAATACTTTGTGTACCTATTCTGCTAAAGGTGCTTTGGTTTTGCATTCTTGCAAGCCTTGCACCATGTTTAACTCCTGCATTAATATCCCTACCAATAAATCTGCAGTTTTTAGCATCTTTAAGTGCGACCTTGCTGCATTCGGCAATAGGTTTACCTATTTTAACGCTTGCTTTTATGATTGTATTTATCATAAACTAAACCTACATAATAATACTACTACCTTACTTATATAAAGTGTTTTTTTTAGTAAATTTTGCCCGTATTTAATATTTTTGTAATAAATGTATACAAGTTTGTTAAGTAATACTTTTATATGATTACAGTTGTTGTATTTTTATGGTATTTTCCTTGTATGAATAATACGTTTAAAATAGTGATTTTTGGAATTATATTCATTAGTTTTATTGTTTTGGGAATTTTTGGATTATCAAAATTGAAAATTGATGATTTCCATAAAGCTGCAGTTATTTTTGTGGTAGATTCATCGGCTTCGAATTTGGCGAATTTGCCGGCAGAAAAGATGATGATAAGGCAATTGTGTTCGATGTTAGATCCCGAGGATCATATAAAAATTTTGAGAGTTTCTGAGGATTCTTATTTAATTTATGAAGGCTCTCCGCAATCAAGTTCCGAGATACGTAAATCAATGGAAAAATTTACACAATTTGATGCTACTGAATACGGTACGGCTTATGGTTTAGCTTTAGAAAAGGCGTTTAATCATGTTATAAACATGAATAAAGAGGGATATATTCCTGCAGTTGTTGTTATCGGAGATCTTGAAAATGAGGGTGATATAAATAAGCAAATTGATTGGGACTCTTTGCCAAATGATGTTTCTAACGTACAAAATCAATCTCAGGATTTTGCGATGATGTTTATGTTTGCATCTCCGGAAAAATTGGACATGGTAAAAGAAAAATTAACCCCTGTATTGGGTGAAAATAAGTTGATTATTGGTAATGAGATTACAACAAATAAATCAATGCGACGTTTCTTGAGTGCAATTGGAAGATAAATTAATACATAGGAGATATTTGTGGACAATATAAAATACCCATCAAGTGCAGGTACAAAAGATATTTTCGATAGTACTATCGAGAAAAGAAGAATTGCGATTATAAAAGAGATTGGTTTTAGCATCATGGATTTGAAAAATAATCTAAAATCTGTCGCTGTGACTCAATTTCTATTAAATATTGCAATAGGGCTTTTGTCTGTTGTTTCATCGTTTGGTATAACAAATTTTTTATTGGGTTTGAAAATAGATAAGACTTCATCCGTACTTAATTTAACCACTAATGTTGGATTTTTATTGGGTATTTCCGCGATTGTTTTAGCTGTTTGTTTGATTTTAAAAATCGGAGTTTATTCTTTGTTAGAATTTAAAAAGGCAAGAAGGCTTGGTGATACAGATGTTCCACAAAAAACTATTATCGGAGTTTCTTGTGTTTTTTTATTTGTTGCTTATGTTATGAATTTGTTTTATTACAAATCTATACCGGGCTTTGTGGCTGCATCTTTATTTATTTCCTTATTGTTTGTAGGAGGTTTGGCTACTGTTACGATTGCAAGTGGGTATTTTAAATTTCAAATAAAAAATGATAAGCAAAAATTACAGAATTGTGAATATCGTGAAGATTTTGAGACTGTTATGAAGGATTATCGATCTTTGATTTATAGATATGTAAATTCTTTGAGTGATAACAGGATTAACTCGGTTAAAAATAATTTAGTGAATAGTCAGTTGAAAATGGTTGTTGAAGTTTTTATAGGACTTTTAACAGCTCCATTTTTGGCTTATGGGGTGTCAAATACTTTGGCGGGATGTTTTCCGGAGGCTGCAAATTGGGTTCGAATATCCGGTTTAAGGTTTAGCCCTGTGTTTTTAGTGTTGGCAACTTTTTTAATCATTTTTGCGTTCTTTTTATTTGTTAGGGCTTTTGCTATCGGCAAACAAATAAAAGGTTCTGAAATTATTAAATTTGATGGATTTCATGATTATAATAGTCACGGTGTAACTGTTTTGGGCTTGGATTCTATAAGAAGCTTGGAACGTGAAAAGTTTATAGTAATGTTCATTGCTTGTTTTATAATTCTCATTGAATTCACAATGAACGTTTCGTATTTTATCACCGAAATTGGTGGAGATATTCAGGGAATGTTTTTGAGTTTTGTAACTGCTCTTGTTCCTACTGCATTGTTGATTGCGGAAACTCATTTGTTAAGCGCAACAATTCATAAAATACATAACTATGAAGATCTGTTGTCAATATTGGATTAGGTGTTTATGAATAAAAATGGATGGATTATATGTCTAATAATCTTTGTATTTGTGACAACGTTTGTGTTATCGTTAGATGATTCATCTACAATAAAACGTGTGAAGTTTTCTAATAGTGATGTAAATTTAGGTCATGAGTCTGCGGAATTTGTGAAAAATCCTGCTAAGATGGATATTAAGGTTTCTAAAACAGATATTAATAATTCTAAAATTGATGCTACAAATTCAAATTTGTCTGTAGATTATACTGATAATTTTATAAATAGTAGTGTTACTTTTAGTGATTCAAAAATAAATTCCGAGGATAATTCTATTGTATTTGATGGACAACAAAGTGGAATTGTACATAAGAATTTGGATGATTCGCATTTGGATATTGCCTTGGATCAAGCAAAAAAAATAGCTGAAGAAAGTAAAAATCCGAGAAAACGAGAGCCCCGTTACTTGTATAAAAATATTGATTGGAGTACATGGAAATCGAATTTTGTAAATAGGATTTTGGATGATAGCTTATCTATACGAGAATTAGATAAATACAACGATGGTGATTGGTTCCAGTATTCTTTTGAAGTTGATAATACTGGTAAAATTAGTAATATAAAAGTATTTTCAATGTCCTTGTCGCAGAAAGATAAGGATAGAGTTGTTCAATTGATTAGAAATTATCAGTATGATGATATAACACTATTCCCCCAAAATACGAATCGTAAATATGCAAAGGTTTCAGCGATTATGTTGTTGTCGAATACAACTAAAAAATCAAATCCGTCCGATTTTAGTGATGTCGAACGGATTAAGATTAAACTTGATTATTAGAGAAGATATTTGATAACATTTTTATCGGGTTTATTTAAAACTTGCTTTAATTTTTCTTGGAAAATTTTGCTTGATCTCATGTCAGAAAGGCTGTCGAATTGCTTTTTGAATGTATCGAAACCAAGTCTATGTACATGTAGAGTTACTCCTTTTCTTTCGATGCCGTTAGGTTCATTGAGGTGAACTATAAGATTTCCGCCTGGACCTCTGAAAGAATAAGATGTGTCTACTAAGTTTGGTTCTTTTTTTGTACCTTTGTTTAGCATATAGCGAATAAAAAACCAAGGTTTTTTAGGATCTAGTTTTTCTGTGATTTTATTTAAAAATGTGTCACCTCGATAAATTTTAATAGTTCTTCTGCCATTAAAATTTTCAAAATCAACTTTTTGGTCGTGGCGTAAGTTCTTATAATAATCGTTATATATATCCATGTTTGAGCCAAAAGAGATAGGGCTAATCATTGTGCAAAATCCTTTCCGGTTAGAGTGATAGTTTTTTTATAAAATACATGTTTATTTGTTATGTATAATACAAGTAAAGATTTTTTTTTGCTACTAATTTTTATAATTTATTACAAATTTGTAATAAATTCCTATTTTCGGATTAAGTAATTTATTTAAACCTATGTTATTATGTTTTTATGTTAATAGAAGAGATTAAATATTTATTTAATTTAGATACTAAAGCTGTTGAAGAAAATGAAATTTCTTCAGATTTATTGTTTGCTTTTGATAAATTTTTGGAGCAAATTTCATCAGAAGATTATACAATAACTGATGAATCTTTTTTTGTGTATAAAAAATTTGTTTCAATGAGGCAAGAAGCACCTGAGGCAATGAAGAAAAATTTGTTCGGTGTGATGCACAATTATATAAAAGAAAAAAATGCTAATGAGCAATATTCAGATGTTTTATTTATGTTTCGTTTTCTTATGGTGAAATCTGTATTGCCTTCTGACAGCTATTATCAAATAGCAATTGTTTTATCAAATTTAGGTAATAATGATTTGGCTTATAAATTTTTAAAACTATATGAAAAAAAAGAAACTAATAGACCGTTATTGTTGTTAACTTTAGGTAATTTTTATAATTTACAATTAAAAGATTATAAAAATGCTATAAAATACTACGAAAAATATACGGAAATTGATGAAACTAAGTCGGTTGTATATACGATTTTGGCTAGTTTGTATGCGAAATTATACGGAGATTTAAGTTTAAAAGATCAGGTGTATTATTTCTTAAAGGCTTATAACATAAAGCCAAAAGAGCGATTAACATTGCACGGCTTAGCTTTTGCTTATGACAAATTAGGTGATAAAAATAACGCCAATAGATATTATCAAGAGTTGCTTTCAAATAATCCGACAGAAACCGATTATTATAATTACGGAGCGTTTTTGATAAGTTGTGGAGAATTTGAGATAGGTCATAAGTATTTTTCTCATCGATTTTTAACTTGTGATAAAAATTTGGAATATCCATTAAGGGATATTGATAAAAAGTGGGATTTTAAATCGGATATATCTGACAAAATATTGTTAGTGCATTATGAACAGGGCTTTGGTGATACTTTTATGTATTGTAGGTTTGTACCGGCTTTAAGGAATCTAGCTAAAAAAATTATATTCGTTGTGCAAGATGAAGTATATGATTTGATAAAAAAATCAAAAGTAATTTCGCAAGGTATATCTGTCTTATCAAAGTCGATGTTTGAAGCTGATAATGTTAAATATGATGTTAGTATCGCCTTGCTTGATGCTCCTTATGCGCTTGGTACAAACGTAAAGGAGATACCATTTGTGGATGGTTATATAGATGTTTCAAAAGCTAAAATTAAAGATTATGCAAAAAAACATTTGAAAAAAACGTCAAAACTCAAAGTAGGATTTGCATATTCCGGTGATAGAAATGCGAATTATAACGGACGTGATATTGATTTTCGTAAAGTTAAAAATCTTTTAAAATCAGATAATATAGAATTTTATTCGCTTCAAGTCGGTTACGACGAAGATGGTGTTAATAGTTTAGGGCAAACTTTTGAAAATTTTGTCGCTACAGCTTGTGCTATTAAAAATATGGATGTTGTTGTTTCAACAGATAATGTCATTTTGAATTTGGCAGGTGCATTAGGCGTTAAAACATTAGGTTTATTTAATAAATATACAAATTATAGATGGTACAAACTTGATGGTGAAAATGTCGGTTGGTATGACTCGGTTAAGCCTATACAGGCATCTGAAAATAATGGTTGGAATGATGTTTTTGCAAAAGTTAATAATATTTTGGTTGAATATATAAATAATTTCTCCTAGCAAAAAATATTTTTACGGGTTTTATACATTGTATGAAAATTAGTAATATTTCATTTGGCCAAACATTTTTAAAATCATCATTTTATAGATTGTCAAAGGATAATCAGGAAAAGTTGGAGTATTCCTATGGTTTAGGACAATTAAATCCAAATGATATCTTTTTGGGTTCTGATAGAAATGGAAATTTGACATTGGATGTAACCAGATGTACACCTTTTGATTATTTAGCGATAAATATGCTTATTGAGCCGACACCTCAAAATGTGGCTGAATATAAATTACATCGCGCCTTTAACAAACTGGGTAAATTCCTCTATGGTCCTAAATATTCTATAGAAAAGTATGTAATTAAAGATTTGAATAAAAAAACAAAAGAAGTTCTTTCATACGAAATTCAGGATAAAATTGATGAATATAACCATATTCATAGAAAATCGTTTGGAAGTTAATTGTACTTTTCTGCTCTTTGTGGTATTTTTATTAGTATTAAGGCAAAAGGGAGTGTTTTTTAATGAAAAAGTACATATTGAAGCTCGTGGTTTTTGTACTGTTGATGGTTGGTAATGTAGGATTTGCATTTAATCCTTCTGATATTGTGTATCACAATGAAAAAATTATGTATGATGTTGATAATGCAGTTTGGTCTGATACAATTGTAAAGCCCGAAAAGAAAAAAGTTGTAAACCAAGTAGATGAAAGTTTATCGGGTTCAGAAGATGGAGATATTGATGATCAGACAGATCAATCAATGAGTTTGAACACTATTACCTTGACCAAGAAAATGTCTTCAAACATTTATAAAACGACTAACTTAATGCTTGACAAAAAACAAATTGCCGCGACATTAACTTCTAATTATGAGTTTTTAAAAGATGGTAAATTGATTGCCGTCGATAATAATAATTTGAAATATTATCAAGTGATTTATGAAGACGAGCAGTTTGTTCAAGTCCTATTGTCTGACGAAGAATTGAAATCTATATTTCCAAAAGCTGAAATTGTTAAAATTTCTCAGATAGAAAATGATAAAATTACAGTAACTCGACCGTTTTTTAAATCAAAAACGTTATTGCTTGTAAATGATACAGATAGACAATTTTTCAAGTATTCATATAAGCATCCGAGAGTTCAGTTTTGTGATGTAAAAGGGCTTATAAAATCGTATAAATATGAAACTATAACCTTTTCACATTATGGCGACGAGCAAGGTGCATTAACTATTGTTATTACAAGATAATGGGCGGTTTTATGGAACAAAATTTAAAAAAGTTTAATTGGGGTGCGTTTTTATTAAATTGGATTTGGGGTATTTTTCATGGTAAATATATTACATTGTTGTATTTCCCTGCTTGCTTAATCCCCCTAGTCGGTCCATTATTAATTTCTACTTGGTTTGGGTGTGTCGGTAATAAATGGGCCTGGGATTCTAAATCTTGGTCTTCTGTTGAAGAATTCAATCGTTCTCAAAGATTTTGGGTTAAATTATGGTTTATTTTAGCTATTTTGAGTATAATTATTACTGTAAAAGTATTTTTATTTTTGGTGATTGTTGCCAATATACAAATATAAGCTGATATAGCTCAGTTGGTAGAGCAACTGATTCGTAATCAGTAGGTCAGGGGTTCGAATCCCCTTATCAGCTTTTAAAATACTTTGAGAACGTTGGATGTGTATAATTAATGTTTAAAAGCTGATTGTGTCTTTGAACCATAAATTTTGTAGTTGACAAAATTTATGGGTTAGCAACAAGTTGCATATGAAAGCGTAAGCTTCGAGCAACCGACTCTCAGCAACGCTTTTGTAAAATCCCCTTATCAGCTTATATATAAATAATTATGCTAAGTAATTTTTTACACGACTGTTATACATGTTTCTTACGCGTCCTGCCCATTCTGCGCTACAATAATGTTTAGCAATAGCATCTAAATTGTCAAAATCAACAGCTTTAACCTCTTTATATCGGCTTGAATAAGATGCCAAGTTTTTAATCATTGCTTCAAGACCTTTTTCTACTGTTGAGAAATATCCAAAACCTTTTGCGTTTTTGCCTAAATCTCCTGCCGCACGATATCCGCCAAAGTTGTTATGTTGAGCTAGGTTACTTGTTCCCCAACCGGATTCTAAACCAATAATTGATGCGACAAGAGCAGGTGAGACTCCGTATTTTTTTGAAAGTCTTACAACAGTTCCTTCGTGTCCTGCAAGTTTACCCTTAAATAATCCTGGTTTTAGTTCACAATTCAAATCTGTTTTTATAGAATTTGAATTTGTTGCAGATTGTGAGCTTATCCCTTGAGACTCATTGGTTTGCGCTTGTTCTTGCACTTGTTGAGCTTGTTGCGCAGCTTGATTTACTTTTGTTGCTAATTCGCCAACATTTGTAGCAATAGCGCGTAATTCTTTTTCTATTTCAAAAGATTTGTCAAAAACTTCTTGTGCCGTTATTTCCGGATTGTTTTTTAATTCTTGAAGTTCTTTTTCTAATTTATCAATTTTAGCAAGATATTCATTTGCTTTTTCTCTATCTTCGGTTGTTGCGTGTTCGCTTAATAATAGTGAATCAAGTTTTGTTCTTATTGCAGTTACGCCGGAATTAGCTTGGCTAAACTGTTGTCCTGCTTGTTGTTGAGCAATAGGTGCAGTCCACGCTTGAGCTAGGGCTTGAACCTCTCCCATATTTATGTCGGGAGTTACGTTCCA
>SUTS01000018.1 GCA_015152555.1 Cyanobacteria bacterium SIG26 | reverse complement strand
TTGTGGGTAATCTTATCAACAATACTTTCGGTATGCTTAACAAATTAGGTGTTATTGGTAATACACAAAATACTACCAAATCTGCTGTCGATCAGCTTGAACCGAAGGGGGCCGGGGCTGGTAGTTTGAATAGCAGCGTTGTAGCTTCTTCAATTAATGATATGAAGGCGGCCTCAAATTCGATGGCTTTAAGTAGTTGTATTCAATCTGCTGAAATCCAATATCAAAATATGGATGGACAAACTCAGACTTTACAAAATAACATCACTACGGCTAAAGCCAATCAAGCTGCAATTACTCAAAGAAAAGGAGTTGTTCAAAGTAGTATAACCGATATTGAAACAAAAATGAACGAATTGAAAACTAAGGGTGAGCAATGTATCAACAAACTTGAAGGTAATGTAGATAAAGCAAAAATTGATAGGCAAAATGCTTTAGATGAGATAACAAAAGCGGACGCAACTTACGGTAAAGCTGTAGAAAATGTTGCATTGAAAAAAGATGCCGTTTCGACTGCACAACAAGAGGTTGATTCTCTAACTGCTTCCTTAGGACAAGTTAATAGTGATATTAGCCAATTAAAAAGTGCTTTAGCGGGACTAGATGCAAGCAGTCCTGAATACGCAAGAGTTTCTGCCCAATTACAAGCTGCAGAACAACGAAAAGCACAAATAGAACAGAAGTTAGATACCGCTAAGACAAACCTTGATAGAGCTAATAATGAATTGCAAAATGCCGAAAATGAACTCCAAACAGCCAAAGATAATCTAGGGGCTAGAAAAGATGCATTTGAAGCACTTGAACAAAATTTAGAAGAAAAACAAAAAGCTTTAGATGACGCAAATAGAGCCTTATCAGAAAAGAAAGCTGAATATGCTAAATTAGAACAACAATTAATACGTGAACAAGATGAATTGGCAGAATTGAATGAACAAGAAAAAGCAGTAGAAAATGCTCAAAATGCATTAGACACACACCTTCAAGATATGGAAACATTAAAATCCGAAATTCTTGAACAAAGAGAACGTCTGGCTAAAATGCAAAGAGAGGAACAAAAAGAAATAGAAAAACTGACCAGAAAAAATGAAACTCTAAGTAGAGAAATTAACGAATTAAATACTAAGTACGATTTTAACGACAGTGCAACTAGTGACAAAGAAAGAGAAGCATTAACTAAACGGAATGAAAAACAAGCTGAATTGAATGCTAATTTGGCAAGAATTAACGAAATTCAATCCAATATGCTAACTTAATATATTATTGAATCTCCATAACAGAAGATTTAGTATTTATACTTACCCCGTTATTTTCCCCAAAACAACTCTGCGTTTTGCTCCCGTACAACACGGCAAATTATTTGGGATTCCATAATACGTGCAATAACCAAGTAATGCAAACGCCATTACTTCCTTAAAATTAATCGAAACTCCATAATCTTCACTGGTATTTAAATCTATATATGAAGGTAAATATTTACGCAAAAAGCCCATAAGCGTTTTATTATAAGCACCACCACCACAAGCTACAACTTCATGTATTCCAACGTTTGGATACACAAATCTTTCATAAGCCTGTGCTATTGATTTTGCAGTAAGTGCAGTTACCGTTGCTATAATATCTTTCGGATCCTCAGGCGCAAATCTTAAACAATTTTCTATATACTGCGGTGAAAAATACTCACGTCCGGTAGACTTTGGCGCTTCCATAAAATAATATTCATCTTGTAACAAACACTCCAACCAATTATCAGCAATCACTCCACAAGATGCTATTTCTCCATCGTAATCATACGGTTCATTAAAATATTTGTTCATACAATAATCAATCATGATATTTCCCAAACCAGTATCAAACCCAAAAGTTTCATAATCTTGAGAAACAACTGTTACATTAGAAATCCCACCAATATTTTGTATCGCAAAATTTTTATGCAAATTACGTGTTTTACCCCACCAAGCCTCATCCGCAAAACAAACTAAAGGTGCTCCTTGACCACCTTGTGCTATATCTGCTTCTCGAAAATTCGAAATAGTCATACAACCTGTACGTTGCGCAATCACAGAACTTTCTCCAATTTGTAACGTACTTTTCATACTCAAATTATCAATACTTTCATCAAACGGATAATGATAAACCGTTTGACCATGACTCGATATAAAATCAGGTTTGCCGTATTCTTCTATAAGTATTTTTGCCGCATTTGCAAAACATTCACCAATGACAAAATTCATCTGGCAAATATCTTTTATCGAAGCTTCGCCCCTAAATATTTGAAAAATTTTAGCCTTTACATGTTCGGGATATTCATAATTTATCCCACGGATTAATTTCACACTTTTGTCAGGATAAACCTCACAATAACCAGCATCTATACTATCACAAGATGTTCCAGACATTAATGCTATAACTTTTTTAACCTCTAATTCTGACATAGTTTTAATATATAAAAAAGCCTGTACCTTTGCAAGTACAAGCTAATTAAAAGTTTACAACTATCCTTACTAACTCTCTTCTAAAAGTCTTTACTTTTCTCCCAAATAACTTAGATATACAAACTTTTTAGATGTAAACTAATATATTAAAATATCCCTAATCATACAGTCTTACGACTTTTTACCTCAATAATCTCTTTTTCCCTACTTGTGGACTTTTTGCCATCACCTCTATTTCATACGTCCAACTTAATTTTATGCCTGACGATTACTTACAACTAATAAGTAACCAATAACCCTTCCACTAATCTGGTAGCCATTATTTCTTTGATTCGGCTTTCCTTATGTATTTAAATCTATCGCTAAGGTAACCGAAAAACAAGTAACAAAAAACTACAAAAATTTTACATTTGACCATGCCCCTTGAAACAGTAGGTAAAAATCGTGTTAGCAAAACTTAATGAAGAAAATTTAATGAATTCATGTAAAAATTTCGACAAATTTTATTTGACAATGTAAATTTAGTATATGAGATACAAGCATGACAATTTGCAATTGGAAAATCCTGAAAATTTGTGATAGACTGGGATTTAAGGAAGCCAAAAGGAAAAGTTATGAAAGAATTTTTAAAAACAAATACTGTAACTTATAACCTGATGTCTTTTACTGCGTTTAAATCAATACTAATATTTTCATTGCTTTCTGAAGGACCTAAAACTTACAAAGAAATTCAAAAAAGTTTTGCAACAAACGAATACTTAAAAGAAACCGTTTCACCCGAACAAATAAGGAATTATATTTATACATTAGAAGAATTCGGCTGCAAAATCAGTAAAATCAAACAGGGTTCTAAGGTTCTATTTGTGTTGGATGCACACCCGTTTACTCTAAATATTAGTGAAACACAAGTAAAAAGTATTATTAAAGTTTTTAAAATCATTTCTAAGTCTATTGATATTAACGACTTATTAGCATTACAAAGCTTCTTTTCAAAAATTTCTGAGCATATAAATAACGAAGATTTAAAAATTGCACTGATGAATGTTTCTCCAATAAGTAATATTGATAAAAATATAATAAAAAATCTAATGAATTATGCTAAAAACAGTACCGAAATAACATTTTTATACAATTCTCCGCGTTCAGGACATAAAAATATCACAATGGCTGTTGACAAACTGGAAATAAAAAATGGTAAATTATATGTGTTTGGTAACAGCTCAGAACATAAATCATATTCAAGTTTTCTTGTAAATAGAATAATTAAAATTGTTAGTGTAAATATCGAAAATAAAACAATTGAAGTTCCGGAAATTATTGTCGGTTATAATTATTTTAAAGACGGAAACATAGAAATCGAATTACTTGATTGTGAAAAAATCATACAAGAAGACAAATCCAAATATCTGATTGAAATGACTACAAAAAGCAAATTTGAGGCAATGCAAAGAGTATTGTCTCATGCAAGCAAATGTAAGGTTTTATACCCAAGTAATTTCAAAGCCGATATTATTAACGAACTAAAGAAAATCAAAGAGGAATACATTGTCAAAGAAAACTAAAATAGATGGTTGCAATAAAATTTTTCGTTTTTTACAACTGCTTTACGAAGATAACGCAGATTATAATAGAGTGCTGGAAATTTTTAAAGACGATTTAGAAAAAGAAAACTACGAAAAAAATCCAAACGGATTACACGTTGCACTTAACAAATATACAAACACTTTAAAAGTATTTGGCATAAAAGTAGAAAAGCACAAAAGCAAATACCGACTTAAAAGTTGCTTATACTCTTTGGATTTAACATTGGAAGATATTAAAGCGTTAAGCATATTTGCATCTTTTGTAAACGAATTTCCGGACAAAGATTTATCTGAAAGCATTAGCGAATTTTTAGAAAAAATCAATCTCAGAATGAACAATGAAGATAAAAACACGTATGACAATTTAACTATAGATAAATCTTATGATTTTGCGTTCAAATACCTTGATAGTAAAGAACAAATAGAACAATGCCAAAAGTTGTGTAAAGATGGTCGATTAACAAAAATCACGTATTTAAAAAATTACAAACCGTATAATTCTTTTTTTATACCAAAAGAAGTTTTATTTGGCTCTAAATACGCTTATCTTTTAGCTTATGATACAAAGAAAAAACAAAATGTTGAACTCGCATTACCAAATATCTTACTAATAGAAAACACTCCACAAATTCAAAATCAAAATACGCGCGGACTAACCGTTGTTTATAAATTAAAAAATCGTCTTGCCAAAAATTATAAATACAAAGAAGGTGAATATTTAAGCGAAACATTAAGTGACGGAAGTATTATAGTCGTTAATAAAAACGAATCTCCGGAGAATTTAATGAACAGACTTTTAAGATATGCATCTGACTGTGAAATTATGACACCTGTTGGTATGCGTTATGAATTTTTAGATTTAGTTAATGAAACATTAAACAATTATAACGACTAACTAAACCGACAAAATTTTCAAAGCTTCTTTTAAAATTTCTTCTGCAGAAGCAGTAGAAGATATTTTTTGCACAGCTTTGGAAATAGAATCTGATACCTCATCTTTTGCATAACCCAAAGATAACATTACAAGTTGTGCATCCTCGATATTTTGAGGATTAACTGTCGTTACGGATTTAATTTTTTCAATCGGCGCAGACTCTTGATAAGACGTTAATTTATCTTTTAATTCCAAAATAATTTTCTGAGCCAACTTTGGCCCGACACCTTTAGCTTTTGTAAGTTCTTTATAATCACCATCCAAAACAAAACCGACCAAATCACTTACATCAAATGAATTTAACAAAGTCAAAGCCATTTTTGAACCAACTCCGGAAACAGAAGTCAAAATATTAAAAATATCTCTATCTTCACGCTTTAGAAATCCACACAACGCCATTTTATCTTCACGGTGAATTAATACTGAATATAATTTTACATCTTCACCAACAACAGGAAGCTTGGCAAAATCTCTATCCATAATCTCTAAAATATAACCGACACCACCAACATCAACTGTTGCAAAACAGCCTTTTGCATTACAAATTTTATGTGCAAAAAATCCCTTAAAATAATCGTACATTAAATTACCCCTTCAACGCTGATTTTATATCATCAATCACACGACAAATGTCGCTATCTGTTTTAATCTTATCCGCAATTAAATCACACGAATACATAATTGTTGTATGTTTTTTGCAGAAAAACTCCCCAATTGATTCATAACTCATTTGCAATACTTCTCTTGCCAAATAAACTGCCAAATGTCTTGCGTGCGAAATTTTTTGCTGTCTTGCAGTGCTTTTCAAATCCTTAATCGTCAATTCATAATAATCAGCCACTGCTTGAGCGATTTTTTCGACAGTTATTTCTTTTTTGCGGACCTCGCAATTCAAAGCCTTTTGAGCTAAGGCTAACGTTACACCAAGTCCTGAAAATTCTGCATAAGCACTAACTTTATTAAACGCACCTTTTAATTCTCTCACATTATTAACAAAATTATCGGCAATATATTCAAACACATCATCATCAGCTTCTACTTCTAATTCTTTTGCATAAGCTTTAACAATTTCAAACCTTGTTTCAAAATCCGGAGGAACAATATCCACAACAAGCCCCATTTCAAAACGGGTTCTTAATCGATTATCTAATGTCGGAATATCCTTTGGTAACCTGTCTGATGCAATAACAATTTGCTTATTATTAGTATACAAAGCCTCAAATGTTGAGAAAAAATCTTCCATCGTTTTCATTTTAGATTCAATAAATTGGATATCATCCATCAATAAAATATCAACATTTTGGAATTTTTGATGAAACTTTCTCATCAAAGTATTATTGCAACCCTGTTTTTTCTTAACATTAGGGTTATCGTTATATTGGAAACATTTAACCCACTCATTAAAATATTCTTCCATTCTGATATAACGGACTTTTAGATTAGGCTTGTTAAATATAACATAATGACCGATTGCCTGCATCAAATGAGTTTTACCCAAACCGGAAGCTCCGTATATAAATAACGGATTAAACTTTTTAGAAGGATTATTTGCGACAGAAAAAGCAGCATTATAAGCAAATTTTGAATTTTCACCGACAACAAAATTATCAAATTTCAGATTCAAATTCAGATTAGCATCAGACTGCATTTGAGCCAAAGAAAGTTTTGCATCTTCAATTTTTTTATCTTCTTCTGTTTGACCTGCAACAATTTTTGACAACTCTTTTTTACGAGCTTTGATGTATTTATCAGCATAATCCGCGTCAAAAGACAATGAAAAAGTTGCCTCATCACCTAATACAGCCTTGACCGCAGATTTTATATCCGCAGACCAACTTTTTTTTAAAATATCTACAGCCATCGGATGTGGGGAAAATATTACCAGCGTATTATTTTCAAAATCTGTTGCCTCCAATGGAGTTACCCACGTTTGAAAAACATGCTCAGGAATATTTACCTCGAGCTCATCTTTAACCTTATTCCATAAAACATTTACTTCCGAAATATCCATAAAAGAATTTTACAATAAAAAATATCTCAATTGAAGTAAACTTTTGTATCTAAAATTCAAATAATTTAAACACCCTAATCTAGAAAGGGAATAGAGATGACGTAAGGGGTGGATACTCCCACCCTGCCGTGGATGGAGAGGGGTGGGGTGATGGGTAAAAGTAAGGTATCGAGAATTCCCCTCTTCTAGGAAGAGGGTGGGGTGATACAATTTTTCCCTTCCTTGGATGGACTCTGCCGAAGCAAAACAATTAAGTATTGTTTTGCTGAGAGGTAGGGTGGGGATGGGGTGATGTGAAAAGTCCTCAGAAGCTATGTTCAACTCAAATCACCCCTTCCGGCTCCGCCACCTTCCCCATCCGGGGCAGGAATACTCATATCACATCACACACTAAAGGAATAGTCTCACACAAACCCCTTTCCTAGGGTGAGGGCTAGGAGAAGGTGTGACACGAATACTCCCTTCCCTGGATGGACTGTCATTCTAGGGGTAAAATATTGGGCTTTATTCCTATTTGTTCATCCCTCGTCATTCTGAGGGGTAAATATATTGGAATCTTTCCGCCTCGTTCGACCTTCGTCATTCTGAGGGCTTTAGCCCGAAGAATCTCGTAAAATTGTATAAAATAATAATAAGAGATTCTTCGCTTCTTCGGTGTTCGCAATAAACGGCACCGCTCACACTTGCAACGAAAACTCAACGTTTCCGTTGACGCGTGTTCGTCTCTCACTACGTTCGTGCCTCTGCTCACACCCGCTCAGAATGACGATTTTGCAAAGGCTATCAACAACAATACATTTACCCCCGCTCAGAATGACAAATCACATGACAACTATGCTTCATAACGCTTGATAGATTTTTCAATAGATTTTGAGATAAGCGATTTAACCGTATTATACTCTTGATCTAATGAAGAAATCTCAGTATCAAGATTTTTCATCTTCAAATCAAGTGAATCTTCTTTATTTTCAATTTTAGCTTTTTCTGCACTATACTTAGCCTCAGCTTGAGCAATAGCTTCATTATCAGCAACCTCAATCACCGTTTTATCGTTAGAATAACTGCTTTGATAATAATAACCGTCATCACTCATTGATGAAATAAATACCATACCGTTTTTCATCATTTCTGTCATATATTCACGATCATCAATTTGAGCGTTTTCAGTCCAACCGTTCATACAAATTTGGTTGAATAAAGCATCATAAAACTGAGCTGTCATATCACTGCCACCATCATCGATTACAGATTCTGACGCAATTGTGAAAGTAAAATCATCTTCATTAGGGTCATACAAATTAGCGTAAGACATCTTACCTTTATCATATCTGTAACTTGTATTTTCAACACCTTGCATATACTCAACATAAGCTGTTAAATACACTTGTGCTAATGTGCTCAAATCAAGAGCTATACTTGATTTGTCACCTTTATCTTTATCTCTACTTGTTTTATATGTAATACCAATATATTCATCAGCCGCATCTCTTACTTCACCCATTTTAGCACTATCTCGTTTTGTATTAATTACACTAGTACCAATCTCTTCTAACATCCATGCATCTGCACGGCTATTAGCAGATCTGGTATCTCGTTTCGTATTATAATAACGAGTAGAATACGAATCTTGTATATTGCTATTAGGATACAATAAATCAAAAATAGCATCCTCTGCATATTGCAACGCTAAGTTACTTTGAGCACTGGAATCACCCAATATACTATAGAACTGGTCAGACATCCAGTGTAAGAAGGAATTTTGATCACCAACCAAATGATACTGCAGATACGCAGCATCTTGAACCGGTAAAGAAGAACCCTCTGCAGATTCTAAACCATATATATATTTTTTATTAGAATCCAATAAATCTACCAAAGTCATTGACGCAGATGACGACCCAGATCTATAATGAGATTGCAATTCTCCACCAGAATATATCCATAAATGTTCACCATTATCTACTCTCGTAGGAAAATATGATGTTTTGTTATTACCACCACCCTCATTATGCGGATCTTCACCCATTGCAGCTCTATAATCCGCAGAATAATTCATACCTAAAGTAAAGCCATAATCTGCAGAACCTTGAGTAGTTTTTAATAAATCTATCAACTGTTCATAAGAAATCTGTTCAGTACCCACGGTTGCAGAAATTGTGTTACCTAAACCAACAGAATTACCATAAGTTACAGCTTGAATAGACGCTGCTGCGTATGAGGTAATAACATTGTTATTAGCTAATGCTTGAATAAACTTGTTACGTATATCAGAAGATGGTGTACCTATCAAACCTTCGGCAGGAATACCCGCAGCCCTTGCAGCCGCCGCATAAGCAGAGTTTAATACACATCTGTTTTTAGAATCAGTAACCATTTTTGGATAATAGTCATTGTATATTGATGGACTCATCAACAAATCATAAGTTAAATTCATATCGCTTTGACCTGTTGCTTGATAATCATATACCAATTTTGTTGCCATCAATGCCTTTTGATACTCATCGGAAACTCGTTCCATGTTACGAGAAAGCGCAAGCTTTTGATGAGACAAATTCATAGACATGAATTCGCAGTCAGCTTTACGAGCTGTGATGGTTAGTAATCTTGCTTGTGATGCTGCTAATCCCATTGCTTTCCTTTCATAATTTCGTAACTGTACATCGTTTCATGTAGTATTACGGCATTTTAATTAAAAACTTTAGGATTTTATTTGGATTTGTTAAGTTTTTGTTACAAAAGTTTTTGGTGAACCCTAGCCATTATTCGGGGGTTGGGGATGGGGTGATGCGAATACTCCCTGCCCCGGATGGGGAAGGAACATTATATTTACCCCTAGTTAAAATCACTTTCTGCAACAACAGAAGCTATAAGTTCTCCATAACTATCAACTGTACCATTTGTTTCTTCAACAATATACCTAAGCCCAGCCTTACCCTCAATAGCCTGCTCAGCACAATCCATAGCATCATCCCAATCCTTAAATTCACCTACAAACTTTTTTGATAACGATGATTTATCTGTTGATGTATAAACTTGAAACATTATTTTCTCCTTTTCTTACACTATATAATTCATCAACTTATTCAAAAGTTGTGATTTTTGATGAAATCCGACAAATTCGGCAATCTTTTCACCGTCTTTTAATAACACAAAAGTCGGAAACCCATTTACACCATATCGTCTCGGTAGTGACGGTGATTCATCAGCATCAACAATCCCGATCCAAATATCGGAGTTTTTAAATTCTTCCAACTCAATCCGTTGATTACGGCAATATGTACACCAAGTAGTATAAAACTCTACCAGTTTTAACCCTTTAGCTGTATGCTCATCAAAATTAGTCTCATCTAGTTCATAAATCATAATTCACCTCATATTTTTAAATATTTTAAACCTTCTATCAGGAAAAATATATACACAATCGGGTATACTAATTACGAACCTTATTTTCGTTACCATCTCTAAGACGTTTAATATTTTCTCTATGCAAATAAATCACATAAATTGCAGCAATCAAAGCATACACAATATATGCAACAGGAGCATTCAAAAGCCACATAAAAAATGGAGCCAAAGCTAGAGCGACAATTGAGCCTAATGATACATATTTAGAAAACCAAGTTACAGCAGCCCAAACAAGAGCTATCAAAATGCCAGCCTGCCAGTTTAGTGCAAGTAATGTACCCACACCTGAAGCAACCGATTTTCCTCCCGTAAAGTTTAAAAATACAGATTTACTATGGCCTAAAATAGCACAAATTGCAGCAACTACAGGCAACACCCCGTATTTGTGCAACGCTGTTGCAAACAATGCAGTTAACACAACCGGTAACGCACCTTTAATTGCATCCAATATCATTACAACAAAAAACCATTTTTTGCCCATTACGCGTTTCACATTGGTTGCACCGGTTGAGCCTGAACCAATTGTTCTGATATCTTGACCCGTAAACAATCTAACAATCAAATATCCTGTAGGAATTGAACCGATTAAATATGAAGCAACTATTACAAACGCGAATTGTTTTAAAATTTCTATATAATCCATTTATTCTCTCCCAATCTGTCTATTTGATGTGATTATACCACAGCAGTTTCTTTTATGGCAAATTTTATTACCTAAAATATTTATTTGTAATTTTTGATTTCACGATTAAATAAAACTTTCATAATACATAGTGTAGTATTTATTACATCTCCTGATTTGTAGTATAATTTTAAAAATAATTGTATAATACTTTTAGTTAATAAAAATTACCCAACCAGGGAATTTTGTTGTATATAGTAGTGCGTACTATTGCATACTATAGTATTATGGTTAGGTAATAGTTAATAATCTAAACTAATATTATGTCTTTACAAAAACAATTTGGGAATAAAATAAAAGAACTTAGAAAAGCTTATTCTTATAGTCAAGAGGAATTTGCGGAAAAACTTGGTATTCATAGAAATTCATTAGTTAAAATTGAAAATGGACAAGGTTTTGCTTCTGCAGAAACAATAGAAAATATTCATAACTTTTTAAATATTTCTTATAATGAATTATTTAATTTCTCTGAAAAAGTGGAGAAAAATTCATTGAAAGCAATAATTTTAAAATTAAGAGATTTAAGTGATGATGATATTGAATATTTTAATATTATTTTAAGTTCATATATAAAATTAAAAAATAAGCAGTCTAAGTAGTATTCGATATAGTTTATAAAATCATCTTAAAACACAAATTCTCAATAACAGTTTGTGTATTCATTGCAGGTGTGAGTGAAAGTTGCCTTTTGGCATCTTCTACAGCTTTCATATCTTTTGCTAATTTATAAAATAATTGTTTATTGCCAGAATTAGATTTGATTACGTTTAGCATATAGTTCTGAATTTGAGTTAGAACCTCTTTACTATCATTCTCACTCATCAATTTATATAAATTATTTTCAAATTCTAAAACTTGATTTCTATCAATTTGCCAATAATCAGAAACAACATTTTCCACAAGTTCATAATTATAACCCTGCTCCACAACAGATGGAACAAAAAACGCCTGAGCGCGAGAGACAACAGTTGAGATAACATCTGTTTTATCTTTTGTTAAAAATATAAATGTAGTGTTCTTTGGAGGTTCCTCAAACGTCTTTAGCAAAGCATTTGATGTAGCTTCAGGAAAATTCATCTGATTCAATGGCAACAAATTACCATCCTCATCCCTATCACAAAAAATATAAACTCTATGATAGTCACTAGAAACTGTTAATTCATTTATTATGGTCTTTGCCTGATTTATATTGATATTCTTTTTCCCTTTTGTAGGTTCACCATCATCACCGGCACTATCTGCCTCTTTAAAATCTAATCTCGTATAAATCTTTACAGCAGGATGAGCTTGTTCTTTTATCCACTTACAATTCAAACACTCACAATTTTGTGATTTATCATTTGAACAATTCAATAATCGCGCAACTTCTAACGCCAACTCACACTGAACTGTTATATCTGGTCCCCAAAATAATAGGCAATGACTTATATTCTTATCAGAGTCATTTATACTATCACAAAAATACTCGTATAATTTTGGAAGTTTATTTGAAATCTCACTATTGTAATATTGCAAACTCAACCTCCTTATCCAAATCCAACATCGCTTGACCTGACTTTATTCTATACTCTGCATCTGTCAAATTCTTTTTCAATTTAACAAGATTTTTTAAAGTAGTATTTTTTAATTTTTGAATTTCTAACTTCACGCGATATGGATGCATATTAATCATTTTAGCAATATCATCCGGCGAATATTTCGTAGCATACGCCTTTATTTGAATTCTGCCATGAAGTAGTGTATGAAGTACCGAAAGTATCTCTAGTGGGTGTTTTTTGGTAAGCAATTTTTGATATTCTTCAAGTGCTTTTTGCTTATTTTCACCGACCAAATAATCTGCAAAAACAAATAAATCTTCATTTGTCACACAAATTTCTTTAACCATATCTTTTGTGACATTATTTTTACCGGCAAAAATTTTCAACTTTTCCAACTCGGAATCAAGCATTCTTAAATTCGCACCAATTTGAATTAAAATCTCTGATACAACATCATCTGACAATTTTAAATCTTTCGATTTTGCTTGATTTTTAATCCAACTTTCTAATTCAGCAGTTTTATACGATGGAATTTGCGCGAATTCTTGGGCATTATATTTCGACAATAACTTAAATATTTTTTTTCGTTTATCAATTTTCTTTTGACTATCTGGTGGAAGTTGAGCCACAAAAATTACATCCAGATTTTCACCACAATCCTCTAATGCCTGTGAAATTTGATCTATTTGTTTATCATCAAAACCACCATCTTCACTATTTTTTCCACTCAAATATGATAAACAATTTATTTCAATAAGCATTTTGCCAAACATCATCGGCTGAGTCCTTAATGCTGCAATTAAATCTGGAAACTTCGGATTGTTATAATACTTATAACTCATTTCAACAAAATCTTTATCAAGCTTGCTTTTAAATTTCTTGATTTCATTCGCGATATTAAATTCTTCATCCCCATAGAAAAAATAAATCATAACTACATTTTATAGAAAAACGAACTGAAAGTAAAGAATAAAAAAAAGTGCTTATTTCGATTGAAACAAGCACTTTTAATTATAAAACCGTAATTAGTCTTGAGCGTGACCAGCTGTACCAAGAACGTCAACCATTTTGTGTTTAACCATTTCTTTAACAGCAGTTCTACCAGGTCCCATGTATTCACGTGGGTCAAATTTTTCAGGAAATTCAACAAAGAACTCTCTGATTGTAGAAGTCATTGCAAGTCTCAAGTCTGTATCGATATTGATTTTTGCAACACCGTGTTTAGAAGCATAAGCCAACATTTCTTCAGGAACACCTTGAGCATTTGGTAATTTGCCGCCGAATTTATTACATTTAGCAACAAATTCAGCAGGAACTGATGATGAACCGTGAAGAACTAATGGGAAGTCATAACCAACAGCTTCATTAACAGCTTTTTTGATTTCTTCTAAACGTTTGAAGTCTAATTTAGCTTCGCCAGAGAATTTGTAAGCACCGTGTGAAGTACCAATAGCAACAGCCAATGAATCACAACCAGTTTCTTTAACAAATCTAGCAGCTTCTTGAGGATCTGTGTATGTAGAATCAGCTGCAGAAACTTTAACGTCATCTTCAACACCTGCTAATTTACCTAATTCAGCTTCAACAGAAACTCCTCTTTCATGAGCATATTCAACAACTTTTTTAGTTAACGCAATATTTTCTTCTAATGGGAATCTTGAACCATCAATCATAACTGATGAGAAACCGCCATCGATACAAGCTTTACAAATTTCAAAATCAGCACCGTGGTCTAAGTGTAATGCGATAGGTACTGTAGTTGTTGCTAATGCAGCTTCAACTAATTTAATCAAATATGTTTGATTTGCATATTTTCTAGCACCTGCAGAAACTTGCAAGATAATAGGTGATTGAGTTTCTTCAGCAGCTTCTGCAATACCTTGTAAGATTTCCATATTGTTTACGTTGTAAGCACCAATAGCATATCCGCCTTCTAATGCTTTTTTGAACATTTCATTTGTTCCAACTAATTTTCTTTCACTCATGTGAGTTCTCCTTCTCTTAAGTATAAAATTTACACAAGAAAAGTTTATAACAAACAAAACTTTTATTCAAGGCATTGAAAACATACAATAAAAAAATAAGAAGAATAAAACAGGCGCAGCCATAGGCTGCGCCTGCTCTATATTTAATCTAAACAACTTTACTACTTCATCGCTTTTGTACGCTCAACAGACGCAAGCTGTTTTATAACTTTGCGATTGTATAACCCAAATTGTTGGTTGCCACGATACATCATATCGTATGGTTGAGCTTCGATTTCTTTGTTTTTACGAGCAAATTTAAACAATCCTTTGCCTTCAACTTTTTGGCAGTTGCAATCGTGTCCAAGCGCCCATCTAAAGCCACCGTTAATACTTACACCATTACGGCCGCCACTGTGAACCATAACTTGTCCAAAGCCCATAAAGTGATCTTTGAATCGTTTTTGAACACCAACACCGTATTGAACGTATGGTTTAATACTCATTGCAGGAAGTCTTACACCGTTTGCTGTTGCATCTGATTTACCCATCAAATTCCATACCATATTGACGCCGATATAAGGTTGCCAGCCGTTTTTAGTATTTCCGATAAGTTTCACCCCTGGAGCTAATTGGATTGCATGAAGTGGATCGTTTTCAATTTTTACGCCTGCTGCGTTTGTATAATCAAATGTATTTACCCAAGTGTATGAAACCAACATACTTGGTTGGAAGATTAATTTACCTTCTTTAATTTCAAAGTTGTAACCGGCTTTGTTACCGATACCACCTAAAAGCATTGTGTAGTTATCATTTCCATACATTGTTGAGTTGCTTGCAACGTTAGCACCAACACTCAAGGTTGTGGCGTTGAAGAAGTTACCTTTGTAAAGAGTCATTGTTCCACCGATTAAGCCACCGTTTTGGTAAGAATCAACACCAGAGTAGCGTTGAGATGCGCCGTTGTATGCGATATAGCCTGTGAAGGTTCTATCCCAACCTCTTTTAATAGATTCGATATCTGTATCAAACCCGATTAATGTTCCGTATGTAATGTTGCTTACTTTTGGGCCGTTTTTTAGTGCAACGTTTTCGAATGTTGCATAAGGTTTTACCCAAGCGCTACCATAGTCTTTTTTGTTAAATAGTGGTGAGAATGTACCCACATCTGTAGCATCCCCTGTTGGAGATAGCGCATATTTGTTTCTGTCTCGGTGTGCGATACGTTCAAGGTACGGTATATGCATAAAGTTTTCTGCGTTTTGGAATGCGTAATGCATTGTAGTGTTCATTGTACCTAGTGCACCAACCGTTGCTGAAGTAGAAGAACCTAAAACAGCAGGGTTAAACGCATCAGAAGGGTTGCCTGATGGAGTAACAATAGGTGTGCTTGTTCCTCCGCCTGTTGAGCCTCCGCCATTTGTACCTGAATCTGGGGTTGGAACAAAAATTTTGTCACCTTTTGTGAACATGAAGTAACCTGCATCTTCACGGTTGTCATAGATTGCGTTGTATTTGTATATTGGGGTGTAGAATGTTGTTTGGTAGTTGTCGTGCGGAAGTTCAGCTCCACCGTAAGCTACGTTGTCTTTTAACCCTTGTTGAGCAAAATAGATTTCTGTAACCTCTCTATCTTCAGGAGCGTCTGTTAATAGGTTCATACCTACAACGTTTAATTTGCCTTGATGTTGACCATATGAATTTGCGGTGAATCTATCCATAGTTTGGGCTTCTAAATCAACATCTGCTACGAAGTTTGTGTCAGCATTGATTGTTAATGAATTAAAATTATTTACATAAACTTGGTTGTTTATAGTATTAACAGTTGCGTTTGCAAACGACACATCCGCATTACGAATATCATTGAACAAATAGAATGTACCTGTGTTATCCCCTGTAATGTCAACATTGTAACCATCAATAACAGTATTTCCCTCATTATCTGTTGAGGATGAAGTAGCGCCATCAATGTTATCGTTTAAGATAGTTTTACCGTTATTTTTAAGCTCAAACTTTAAAGTCGCACTGGTCGAATTAACCCATATTGCGTTATCGTCTTTAACGCCTGCTGATTCTGTGTAGTTTCCTGTAAATTCTGTTATTCCATTGTCTGAGATAAAGTTCAAATCATTATTTGTCCAAACTGCACCACCTTGTGCCGTACCAGATTCTGATTTAGCATAGTTGTTTATAAATGATGAATTAGTAATCCCTCCAATAAGATTCCCCTCGGCATCTTTTGAACCTATTGCGCCATAATTAGAAATTGCCCCACCTAAAGTATTGCAAATATTAGCAGTAACATAATTATTTATAAAAGAGCCTTCTAACTTATTTATTTCTCCCGAATTAAAAATGGCACCTCCGCTTCTGCTTATTCCATTTTGGTTACCCAAACCATTAGGTTTGACAATTGAATCAAGATGATTTCCAATAAAATTACCAACAATAAGATTTATATTACCTTTATTTGATATTGCACCACCTGTTGCATTAAACCATTCGTCATCAGAATAATTTAATACATAGTTTTCTATAAACGCACCCCTGATAGTATTAATTTCGCCGCTATTAAAAAGCGCCCCTCCTTCGGTTCCACTAGAGTGAAATTCCATTTTCCCAGACACATAATTTTTAATAAAATCCCCAGCTAGATTTGTAATAACCCCATTCTTATCATTATAAATAGCACCACCTGATGCGAATCCAGTAAACCAACTACGACTACTATATGATACGTCGTTATCAATAAAATCACCTAATAACGAAACTATTGTTGCATTATTATATACAGCACCCCCTTGAAGAATGGAACCAGCTAGCATATCAGCACCACCTGATGGATCAATACCATCTACAACTCTTGCAGAATTTTTAATAAAATTCCCTGTAAGAGTTGTAATAATTCCACCCCGATTACCATTCCAAACGGCACCACCATGTAATTCATAAGCTGCATTTGATAATATACGATTATTTACAAAATTCCCATTTATAGTTCCGATTGAAGCAGCATACCCATTATATATCGCTCCGCCCCAAACATAGTCACCCTGCTCATAATTACTTATAAAATCACCAGTGATAGAATTTATGGTTCCTAAGTTAGAAATCGCTCCGCTACAGTTATCAATAAACCCGCCTGTTATATCACCAATCTTACCATAATTACTAATCGCACCTCCAGACCGAGCATAGTTACCTATGAAATCAGCATTTATATTTACGTTTGAATTATCAGCAGTATTGTATATCGCACCACCACTATCACTTGAGGACAAGCCTTGAAACAAGACTTTATCAACATTTGCAGTTGATATATCTGTTACACGGTCTGTTGCTGTGGTGTAATCAGAGGGTTTTGTGTAAGAGTAAGTATAATATTTGATTTCAGGATTTGCAGAATCATCATTATGAGGAAGTTGTACACTAATAGTATTTGCTCCCGCAGAAGTCGCTTCTGTCCAAGTGATTGAGTTTGATGAAGATAAAGGGGTTTTTAATTCGATTTTGTGATAGCTATTTACACCATCAACATCTGTAGTTTTATATGTGTAATCAGTTTCAGAGCCTGTTTTAATAGTGTAAGCACTCTTTTCGCCTAATGTAGGAGTTGTTTCTGCTTGAGCTTTTTGCGCACCACCTAAACTTATAATCCCTACCAAAGCCGCTAGAGATAAGGCTTTAAGGGTTACCCCCCCCCCCTAAACGCTTGCTATTATTGAATTTCACCATATTCCATCTCCTCTGTTATTCTTAATTCACATTATAATAATCATTATAACATTTTTTCTACATGTCTTCAACCTACAAATGATTTATTAATACCTCTTAACATTTATAACCAACAAACAAGCTATTACGTCCTAATTTATTCATGATATAATCAACTTATGAACGAAAAAGATTATTTTAGTTATGAATTATTACACGAAGATGCACAAACCGGAGCTCGTGCCGGAATTTTAACAACACCGCACGGCAAGATTGAAACACCTATTTTCATGCCGGTTGGCACAAACTCATCTGTAAAATCTCTAACCAGTGACCAAATTAAAGACACCGGAGCTCAAATAATCTTATCAAATTCGTACCACCTCTACCTTAGAGCAGGTACAAAACGTATCCGCAAGTTTGGTGGGATTCACGGTTGGATGAACTGGGATAAACCTGTTTTGACAGATTCCGGCGGGTTCCAAGTCTTTTCTCTTGCTCACTTAAGAAAAATTACGGAAGATGGTGTTGAATTCCGTGACCCTAAAGACGGAACAAAACACTTTATATCACCCGAAGTTTCCATGGAAATTCAACAAGATATCGGGGCTGATATTATAATGGCTTTTGATGAATGCGCACCATACCCTTGTGATTATGATACCGCAAAAGCTGCTATGGAGCGTACTCACAGGTGGTTAGAACGTTGTTTTAAAGCTAAAACAAACCCTAAACAAGCTTTGTTCCCAATTGTTCAAGGCGCGTTTTATGAAGATTTGCGAAAGGAAAGTGCTCGAGTAATCTCAACATTTGATGCTGTAGGTTATGCTATCGGCGGACTTAGCGTCGGGGAGCCAAAAGATATTATGAATAAATTTGTAGAGTTTACAGCACCATTATTACCAAACAACAAACCAAGATATTTAATGGGTGTTGGAACACCTGAAGACTTGTTAGACGGCATTATACGCGGAATTGATATGTTTGATTGCGTTCTTCCAACAAGAAATGCTCGCCACGGTTCATTCTTTACACCTGACGGCAAAGCAAATATTAAAAACGAAAAATTCAAAGATGATGCATCACCTCTTGTTGAAGGTTGCGATTGTTATGCCTGCCGTAATCACTCAAGAGCATATATCAGACACCTCTGGAAATGCCAAGAAGCAACAGCTGCAACTCTACTATCTATTCACAACATCCAATATCTTCTAAACTTTGCAAAACAATGCCGTCAAGCAATTTTGGAAGACAGATTTGGCGATTTCTATAACGAAAATTATCCAAGACTTATAAAATAATAAATTTTTAACTTTTTTATAATCACAAATTAAAAAGCACCCGCAAACCGCGAGTGCTTTTAAGCCTTTAACTAAACTATAAACTATAATTTAGAAGCTACCATCAATGTAGTTTCAGCCAATCTTGTAGAATAACCCATTTCGTTATCATACCAAGAAACAACTTTAACCATGTTTTCGCCCATTGTCATTGTCAATGCAGCGTCAACAGTTGATGATTGTGAAGAACCGATAAAGTCTGAAGATACTAATGGTTCTTCTGAGTAGCATAATACTTTACCATCAGCAGCTTCTTTTAATGCAGCATTTACTGCTTCTGCTGTTACAGGTTTTTCAGTTTCAACAACAACGTCTACTACAGAAACGTCCGGAGTAGGAACTCTCATAGCGAAACCATTTAATTTACCTTTCAATTGAGGTAAAACTAAAGCTACAGCTTTAGCAGCACCTGTTGTTGTAGGAACGATGTTTAAAGCACCAGCTCTAGCACGACGAGGATCTTTGTGACCAGCATCTAAGATTCTTTGGTCGCCTGTGTATGAGTGAACAGTTGTCATCAAACCTTTAACGATACCGAATTTTTCATCCAAAACTTTAGCTACTGGAGCCAAGCAGTTTGTTGTACAAGATGCCATTGAAATTACATTGTGATTTGCTGGATCATATTCGTTTTCGTTTACGCCTAAAACGATAGTTTTGTCTTCGTTTTTAGCAGGAGCTGAAATGATAACCTTTTTAGCACCAGCTGCAATGTGAGCTTTTGCTTTTTCAGCATCTGTGTAGAAACCAGTTGATTCGATTACTACTTCTACGTTTAATTCTTTCCAAGGTAAAGCTGCTGGATCTTTTTCAGCGTAAAATTTAATTTTTTTGCCGTTGATAACAAGACCATCTTCAACAACTTCAACTGTACCATCAAATCTACCCATTACTGAGTCATATTTGAAAACGTGTGCAGCATTTGCAGGTGTTAAACCTGGGTCATTGATTGCTACATAATTAATTTTTTCAAAAATACCTTCTCTGATAGCGGCTCTTAATGTGTTACGGCCGATTCTACCAAATCCGTTAATTGCTACATTTACCATAAGTTTTTACTCCTTCTTATTGTGTAACATTTCTCTACTATAACATGTCGATACTATCACCAACAAAAAAACTAATCAAGTGGGGAGTAAACCATTGTAACAAGATTATTTAACGCGCGAAAATACTTCAACATCAATATCATCAAAAGTATTGGTATTAAAATACGCGCAAGAAGCCACCATCGAAGCATTATCCGTACAATACTTCATAGCAGGAGCGCAAACCCTATACCCCTCGTTTTCCAAATCAAATACCTTTTTACGAATTTCTGAATTTGCAGCAACACCACCTGCAATTACCACTTGCTTATATCCGCGTTCTTCCACCGCTTTTTTCAACTTTTTAACCAAAGTCTTTGATACACACTCTTGAAAACTTGCACAAATATCATTTACAGGTAAATCTTTACCGTCGAAAGATTTTACAAGTCGCAAAACAGCAGTCTTTAAACCACTGAAACTGAAATTATACCCCTCTACTTTACCTTCAGGAAGCTCAAACGCTTTTGGATTACCCTCTTGCGCTAATTTATCCAATCTTGGACCTCCCGGATATGGCAAACCAATTAATCGCGCAACTTTATCATAAGCCTCCCCAACAGCATCATCTATAGTTTCACCAATAATTGTTTGTTTTGAATATGATTCAACATCAATTATTTGCGTATGGCCACCACTTACTAAAAGCGCCATAAATGGAGGTTTTAAATCTGTATCAATATAATTTGCACAAAGATGTGCGTTTAAATGATTCACACCAATAAACGGTTTGTCATGAACCAATGCCAAAGTTTTTGTAGCATTTAAACCAACTAGCAAACAACCGACAAGCCCAGGGCCTACGGTTCCTGCAAAAGCCGTAATATCTGAAGGTGTTAATCCAGATTGTTCAAATGCTTCCTCTACAACAATATTTATTGAATCTAAATGTTCACGAGCCGCAATTTCAGGAATTACTCCACCAAATTTCTCGTGCGTTTTTATCTGTGAAGCTACAATATTTGCAACAACTTCTCTCCCGTTTTTAACAATAGCACAAGCTGTTTCGTCACAACTTGATTCAATCGCCATAATATAATTATCTTCGACACAATCCGCGCCAATATTTACTATTTGTTCACTAAATAATGTTTTCTTTTCCATAACAAGTACATTTTACTACAAAAGTTATCCAGAATAAGTGTAAAAAATATTCTATTAAGTATTGTAACAACATGTTATAGATATAGCAATTATATACTCCAAAAATACTTTATTAATATGTAAGCGATAAGCAATTAAATCGATTAAATAAACACGAGACATAAATTAAACACTACCTACTACACACTAACCTTCTACACGAGGAATTGAAAAAGATTCCAAACTCTTTCTTAAGAAAGGGTTTTTTTTTGCGCATTTTTCAACATTTAATAATAATTTATTTGCCAACCATCACGCCATATTCTTGCGGCACAATACATTCCGGCACCACATTTTTTAGTTACCTTATCACAAGCACACCCATGTCCTGAACTTGAAGATGATGTTATTTGAGAATATTTCAAATCAAAACCTTTAGGCAGTAACATATTATCTTTATTTATCATATAAAAAAACACATCTTTTCCTACCATATTGGGGAGTTGACTTGGCCCATTTATATCTAAAATAATTGTTCTATCCGTTTTTCCTTGTCTATTAAAACCAACACACGCACCATTATTTAAAAGAATTGATGCAGTATTACCTGCAATAGGATTGGATATACCCACTTTTGTTAACCAAACATAACTTCCGGAACCTTTTACACTAGAGACAAATTTACCGGGCTCATAGCACATACTCTTTGAAGCGCTATAAACATTTACCATGTCATAAGCTTTTGAATAATGGAGATAAGGTTTTATAGCATTAACAACTTCATTAGTATTTTCCCAATCATTACCAACAGAATACAAATTTACATGTTGAGAAGCAGAACGGAAAACTTGAACAAGTTCCGCATATACTTTCTTTAATCTATTTAAATCACGAGACTTCTGATATTTCAAAACTAAATTTGGCACAGTCATTGCGGCGACAATACCGATTATACCAATTGTTATAAGAATTTCCGGCAACGTAAACGCAGCTTTTATATGAGATCTTTCGCGGAGCCTCACATTAAACAGGCACACTCCGCTTCGCCCATCTTCTCGGCCCCGCTCAAGATGACGACTTTGCTCAAAATGACAGAATTCGTTATTTTTTACACTACGGAGAATAGTCGAAAGCCTTGTTACAAGACTAATAGAGGCTACCCCCCCCCCGAAAAGGTTACTATATCTGCGTTTTGCCATATTTCATCCTCCGTATTCTTATTCATTCATTATAACAAGGGGTAAATATTTTGGCAAGAGTAAAAAAACTCCCTGCCCCGGATGGGGAAGGGAAATTACCATCACCCCACCCTTTATCCACCTCTGCGCAAAACAAGTTACTTCTTCACGGTCGGGATTAAGTGAAATGCTACAAGCCAACTCATTATCAATATTATACCCAGTGTTTTTAATTTAATTATTAAGAAAGAGACAACTGCACAAATTACCAAAACCAAAATGAGTTTTTTTATAAACATCTTAAACCCATCAATTATCTTTTTTACCACTCTTAATTCTTGTGCCATTTTATCGATATTTGATTGTTCTTTAGCTTGTTCTTCTATAGTTCCGTCTATAAGATTATAATCTTTTAACTCTTCAACAGCAGCTTCATAACTCCTATTTACAAAACGTTCCACCAAGGTCAAAACAACAGTTTGCGGAGCATCATTTTTTACACAAGCATACATAACTTCCCACATAGTATACCAAATTTTTTGCATTACGACTTTCCAATATTTTGGAGGTATTCCTGAACGAAATAAGTCTATTTCTTTATGAAAAGACCATTCCGCAATTACTTGGATATAAAAACATTGCCCTTCAAAATCTAAAATATTAAATTCTTCTGTATCAACTATTGATGTCGCCATTAAGGTTGCAGATTTTTTTATATTCTTGATTAAATAATTTTTTTGCAGCTCATTTACATCATCAGGCAACATTACCTCAACCTGACTTATAAGTTCCTCTATAAAATCAACGTATTTCTGTTCTAACGACAACTCATCCATTTTATCATTATATGCAATAATTTCTCAGAATTTGTCATATAGATAGACTAAATATTAAGCAACTGATTTTGCTTGTTCTTGTCTATATTCAGCAGTACCAGGGAATTCGTCAGACCCTGTTCTCCATTTTGTAATTTGATATTGTATTTTTGGGATGAATGTTGACAAGAATGCTGCTGATACCAAGAATCCTGCACCCCAATTTAATGCGTTCATTCTCAAATTATGGCTAGAAGCTTTGCGCAATAATTCTTGGGTAATTTCAGAGGATTTTGTTTTTTGAGCATTTGCAATAATTGATTTTACGTAATTAATTAAATCTTGTTTAATAGTATCTAATTCACTTTGGGCAACATACTCATATTTTTGCATAAACGATTTGCCAAATCTGTTTTGATAAAATCCTTTTAAGAATTCCGGATTATTAATATGTCCACCATCTAAAATGTCTTTTACTTGACCTTGTGTAAGATTTGACTTACCTTGAAGTTGTGGTTGTAGTTTTGACATTTCTATAGCAATTTGCTCGAATTTTGCATATTCTGCTTCAGGAACTAAATTCTTCAATTCTTTTTGGAAATCTTCTAATTTAATAATTTTAATTTTATCACCGGTGAACTTAGATTTAAGCGCGTCAGATAAATCTTGTTGTTTACCAAGAACCTCTTGTGCAAATTGAGTTGCCCCGACTTTTTTGTCTTGACATGTTTCAAGGTAATTTTCAAGATATTTCGTCACAAATTCTGCAGATACAGGATCCAATCTTGAGCCAATGCCTTTTTGTTCGATTTGGTTTAACCATCTGTTCATGTTGCTCATATTAAACATATAGAAATAAATAGAACCCACATCTCTTACTAAGATTTCAACTCTTTCATCGTTATTTCTTGCAGAAATTGCACGACCGGAGAACGTACCAACATCTGTGGATATCAATTGCCAATTTCTATCATTTTCAAATTTACTTGCAATTTCTAACCAGTTAAAACCAAATGAAATATCTTTATTATTTCTTTTTTTATCATTCTCTAAATCCGTTTTTGCTAAAAAAGAATCCATTGTTGGTGTTGCAATAAGTTGTTGTGGAACAATTTGTTTATTGCTTTCTAAATTATTTGATGGGTTATTTTTGTGATAAGAACGTGTAATGGCTTGGTTTATTCTAGGTAAAACCAACCCAATCAAAGTGTTTGCGACGATTACACTTGAAATAACTTTAACGAATTTAAATTTAGCCATCGTGCTTTCTAAAATTTGTGCACCATTTTTTACATTACGTTCTGTAGCTAAATAATTTTGTAAAGGATTACGAACTTCGTCACTTGCTGTTGGGACATTAATATTAGGTAAATGATTTATTTTTTGACCAATTTTTTCAAATAGCCAATTCAAACCCTTTACACCGCCAAGCCAAAATACCGCGCCGGAAAATTCTTCTGTAATACGCTCTCTAGCTTCATCAAACCCACCTCTTTTATACGCTTGATATGTTCTTCCGGCTTCAACACAAGCTTCCAATGCAATAACAGGTAAAAATCCATTGCTAGCTACTTGCCTAACAAGGTTTCTTGAATTTATTTTACTTGTATTTATCGCTGGAATTTTTATAGACATAAGTATACTTTCAAAATCTTTTGACAATGTTAAAATGATTGTAAATATCTTTTTTTGCTTTTATATGGGGTTCATTTAATATTTTGTTACAAACATCAAGATTTTGCGCATATTTTGTTCGAATATGTTACAAATATTAAAGAGGCATAAATTTGCTAGCAACATTTTTTTTGTTCAGATTTAATAAAAACATAAAATGAGAATAATAAAATGATTACAAAGATTTCCGCAAACAATATTAACTCATACCAACCAAAAACCGTAACCGAAAATAAAAACTTTAATGGTCACGGTGCTGAATCTAACTTGACAAAAAAACAAAAAGCAGTTGTCGCAGCATCATCAGTCGCAGGAATGACCCCTGTTTTGATGATTTTAGCTAAAAGAAAAGGGTTTTCATTAAATCCTGCAAAAATCCTAAAAACACCTATCAAAGACTGGGCTTTATTTAAATACAAACCTGTAAATAAAGTTATTGAATTTGAAGCTCCTCAAATATTAGCCGTTGCAGCCGGTTCTATTGCAGGTGGTTTTGCTGGTGGAGCTTTGGTTGATGATAAGAAGAATTTACGAGCAAAAAAACGCGAAATTTTAAGCCAATATTTAGGAAACATCACAGTTCCTGTCGGTTGTGTTTGGGCCGGAGCTAAAATGTATAATAAATTCGAAAAACAATTAATTAACGCAATGCCACAACTAAAAAGTACAACAAAAGCCGCACAAACTTTCAACAAATTTATGAAAGTTATTCCAAATGCAGGACTAACAGCATTGTTCTTGGGCATTGGCATATACTTAGGCAACAAAGTTTCTAATCTTATAAACGAAAAATTATACAATAAAAAAGTTGAACGTAATATAAAACCAAGTGATTTTGCGCCACACGTAGACGATTTATGTATGGCGATTTCTATGATGAACAAAGAAACATCATTGGGTTCGAAATTGGGTAGAATAATTCCATTAGCGCTTGTTGTTCCTGGTTATCAAACTGGTATTGCTCAAGAAAAAGCTTAATAATAATTATTGGTAATAATTTCTTTTCAGCTCATCTATGCAGTCACCGCCGTATTTAAGTAGTATTTCGTCTGCTAAAATCCAAGCAACTCGTGCTTCTGCGACTACTGCACAGGCTTCAACTGCACAAACATCTGAACGTTCAAAATGAGCTTCTGTTTCTTCTAATGTTTGAGCATCAACTGTTTTTAGCGAAGTTTTCATTGTTGGAATCGGCTTCATTACACCTGAAATAACAAGATCTTGACCATTTGTCATTCCACCTTCAATTCCACCGGCATTATTTGAATGGCGCGTGATTTTTCCATCTTCAATAAAAATCTCATCATGGTACTGACTACCGCAATATCCCAAAGGATTTGTTCCAATTTCAACAGCTTTTATCGCAGGAATACTCATCACCGCTTGCGCCAGTCTACCGTCAATTCCTCTATCCCAATGAACATAAGACCCCAAACCTACCGGTAAATTCGTATAAGTTACCGTAAATTTACCGCCGACAGTATCACCTTTGCCTCGAATAACATCGATTTCACCCTCGAAATTCTGAGCACAACAAGCAGAACCAATCTGAGTAACTTTTGAACTACCTTCAATACCCAATTCTTTCAATAATAATTTTGCAAATGCACCAACAGCAACTTCGATGGCAGTTTTTCGGGCACTTGAACGTTCTAAAACATTGCGTAAATCTTTTTGGTTATATTTTACACTACCGGCAAAATCAGCATGTCCGGGTCTGAATGTAGAAAAAGCTCTTTCATCTGTAATATCTTCAGGGGCAACACTCATAACTTTTTGCCAACTTTCAAAATCTCGATTTTTCACAACCAAAGTAATCGGGGAACCTAAAGATTTACCAAACCTCACACCTGAAGTTATTTCAACCGTATCTTGTTCTATTTTCATACGATCACCACGACCATAACCCTGTTGACGACGTGCAAGTTCACTGTTTATGAAATTTATATCTATACTCAAACCCGCAGGAACGCCTTCAATAATTGCACTTAAACACTTTCCATGACTTTCACCTGCTGTTAAAAATCTAAACTTATTCATCATTCACCTTTTTCTTGTTGATTAAGAAACGACTGAACTTTTGTTTGCATCATTTCTTCTTTTATCTTAAATCCTGAATCCGTGTCCTCTAAAATTTGATACATTTTCAACCAATAATTTTCCTTGGAAGGTTGACGTTCTGCACTAATTTTAATACCATTTGGCACTTCTTCAGCTTTAATATTTCTATATTTATTTTTATACTTTCTTAGTTTAGCAGTTTTTTGCCCAATTTTCAATTCCGTAAAATATCTTTTCGCCGGAACAACTACATCGACCGTTTCACCACTCGGTTTCACCACTTCTCTGATAATTTTCACATCTGGAGAATACAAATCAAGCAATGCATCATTATAATTATTTGCATACATTGCATATTTTTTATTGAAAAACTCTACTGCTTCATTAGGCGTTCTTGCTTGTACCTCAGCAAAAGTTAAAATTACACCGATAATAGCCAAAATATATTTAAACTTCATGACAAACCTCCTTTTAATCCAGTTTAAAAATTCAAATAAAAAACCATATTACCCAAATAACTGGACTAATAGTATAATTTTTTGTAGAATAAACTTTATGAAAAAAGTTTTAATCGTTGATGATATTCCCGGATGGATTAGATTTCATCAAAACAATATCGAACACTTAAATATTGAAAAATTACAAATAGATACGGCAAATTCAGCGCGTGAAGGACTTGCTAAAATCGAAGCTTCTATTGACAATCCATATTGCGCAATTTTTACTGACCTACAAATGGAAAGCGATTTTTTACCAAAACTAGCTGGAGAATGGTTTATTGAACAAATAAAAACCTATAACAAATACTATTCCAAAACAAAAATAATAATTGTATCAGCTTCTCCGTCAATAAAACAAATTGCACAACACAACAATGTCGACTATATTCCAAAATCCATAATCAGAAATGCAGAAGCTAAAATCTACGCAAATTATATTTTATAATTAAATATTGCGATTTTTGATAAATTTAACCATATTTTTTACGGAAGACAAAACAAATTTTTGTGATTCTGCATCTAAATTACGTAACTCACTTGCCAACGCTTCCGATAAATAATTCTCATTTTGAGTTACACCCTCAAAATCAAAGAACTCTTTATAATCCATATTTAATTTTTCTGAAAATCTTTCTAATGTACTAAAAGAAACCGCCTTGTAACCGATTTCAATTTGTCCAATAGAATTTGGTTGCATATTGACCAATTCCGCAAATTCTTGTTGTGTTAAACCATGCGACTCTCTAATACTTTTTAAGTGTTTTCCAAATAAACGTTTCAATGTCATACCCTTACCTTAAACCGAATTTTACAATCTATCTATTGTCCATTAGTATGTGTATCTTTTACCAAAAGTACAATTTAAAAACATAGGGAATTATTATTACACTTTTTCTTAAAAATATAAATTATTATATAAATAGAGAGTTTACTTGCGGTAAATATTTATTTACCAACAGAACAAAAGAGGTTTATATGAAATATGAAGAAAATGGGATATTAGAACAGTATGCAAACTCAGATATACTAAGGCTTTTAGTATTAGGGTTTACTTATACGGAAATAGCAAATAAATATTACCTACGGAACAAAAATAAGGTAACATATTTAGTTCGTAAACTTTTAAAAATATTTGGACTTAAAAACAGACAACAATTAGCTTTATATATCGTTACAAATAAACTTATAAATTTAAATTTGGAGGATTAATATTATGGTTATCAAATTCAGCAAATTGGAAAAAGAAATCTTATTAATGTTAATTTCCGGTCACAATAGCAGAACTATAACACAATGGTTTGGTTTGGAACAAAAACAATACCTTAAAATAAAACAAAGCGTTTTTAAAAAACTGGGTATTTCTCGTTCTATTCAAATTTTACAAGCATTATTAAAACTTCAACATAAACAAGACATACTAATACAAAAACAAAAGGCTGATTAGCCTAATCAACCTTGTAAAATGTGTGAGTAAGTATATTTATAAGTCTTTACGCGAACAAATCCGCAAACGGGCCGTTGGGGTCCTGAATATGAGCCGCAACGGCACCGTCTTCAGCAACTTTCAAGCCAGGTTCTACAACCGTTCTAAAACCATTCGCAACACTCGCGACTTGCGCTGCTGACACCTTGTAATCATAACCCAATGCAGCTAATATAGCATTTGTTTCATCAGCCATTTTTTTATCTGCTAATGTAAATTTGCCGACTTGTGTTACATACGCATATTGTGCATTTTGAGTTAATAAATCTGTTTCATCTTCTAATCCGATAAATTCCGCATTAGATTTTTCTAATTCTTTTGTTTCTTCTGCCTTCTTTACTTCTTCCTTAGACGCACCGGCAGCAATAGCAAAGTTATAATTGTTATAACCGTTGTTAAATTTGTTAAATTCGATTGCCATTTCGGTTTCTCCTTATTTTTTACTCACATTATTAGTTACGGCATGTTTTTAAGAAACTTTAATATTTTATCTAAAATTCCTAAAAATTTGTTACATTTCGCAACAAAACAACACAAATAGGACTTAATTAAATTAATAAATCGAACTCAGAAATTGAATTAACCAACTAAAATTAAACTTAACCAAATAAATAAAATTCCGGAAATAATACCCACGATAGACAAATGCCAATTTCCATATTCTTTAGCTAAAGGTAACAAGGTATCAAAAGCAATATAAGTCATAATACCGGCAACAGTCGCCATTAAAAAACCAACCAAAAACTGAGGTAACAACAAGCCAAAAAGCAACATTCCGGCTAACGCTCCAATTGGTTCAGTAATGCCTGATAATGCGGCATACAACATAGCATAGCGTTTTTTACCGGTTACATGATAAATCGGCAAAGCAACAGAAATTCCTTCTGGTACATTGTGTATCGCAATTGCAATAGCTACAGAAATCCCTAGAGTTATATCCTGAGTTGTGGTTAAAAAAGTCGCCATACCTTCCGGAAAATTATGGATACACAAAGCAATTGCCGTCAATAACCCCGCTCTTTTTAATTTATAATGATGATGTTTTTGAGCCTCCTCAGGCGCATCAGGATTTAACAAATCTTCTGTATCAACGTGATCCGGCAAAAAATAATCAATTAATATAGAAATCAACAAACCTAAAATAAATCCACCGAAAACAAGCCACTGAAAAACACTTGGAAAATGCTCTTTCAATAAAGTTTCAGCCCCGGGGATTATATCAACAAGTGAAATAAATATCATTACACCCGCAGAAAATCCCAAACCAACTGATAAAACTTTTAAATTATCTTTTTTGGTAACAAACGCAATCGCACCGCCGATAGCCGTGGTCAAACCCGCTAAAACAGTAAGAATAAATGCAATTCCGAAATTGTTAGGTATGTTCATAAACTGATATCCTTTGCAAAATTTATTTTACCACAACAAAAATAATTGCGATAAAAAATAAGCCAAACAGGTAAGATAACTTTTTGTAAAAATAAATTACTAAATCCATTTATTGATGTAATCAAATAAATTAGCATGCCTTTCAATTGTGATAAGCGTTTTAGATAAAATAGAGCATGCTAATGTAAAGAAATGTAAAGATAAGCCGGAATTTGCAGACAAGGCGCAAACCATGTCACTGACATGATTTCAGGCATATTGTTTATTGAAAAAATTTTATACAAATAAATATTTTGGACAAGCCAAAAAGTTAGAGTACAATTAAATTATGCTCAAGTTTTGGGCAGTTTTTCTTGTAGAGGTGAAGTTATGTACGAGACAATTAGGGCAAATCTTTTACAAATACAAGAAGAAATCGCACCTTGTAAACCCAGAATAATTGCAGTAACAAAGTATTTCGATGAGAATGCGATGATAAATGCATACAAAGCAGGATTACGTGACTTTGGAGAATCAAGAACGGTTGAAGCTTGCGCAAAAATTGAAAGATTACCGCAAGAATTAAGAGAAAATTCAACTTTCCACTTTATCGGCCATTTGCAAACTAACAAAGTTAAACAAACCGTAAAGACATTTGATTACATCCACTCAGTAGACTCAATAAAACTTGCACAATGCATTGATCAACACGCAAAAGAAATCGGGAAAGTTCAAAACATACTTCTTCAAATAAATAATGCCAATGAAGAACAAAAATTTGGATTATCAAAAGATGAAATATTTGAATACTTTGGACAAATCAAACAACTTGACGGGATTTGTATCAAAGGGGTTATGAATATGGCTCCTCTTGGAATAAGCGAGTTCGAAATCGGTAGGTTATTTACGGAAATTATTGAAATTAGAGATGAGTTAGAAAAAAGGTTTGACTGCAATTTAGAAGAAATTTCTATGGGAATGAGTCAGGATTATGTTATAGCAGCTCAAAAAGGTTCGACAATGCTTAGGGTAGGTAGAAAATTATTTAAATAAACGGAGGAAAAACGGTGGCAGCAATAGCAGATAGCTTCAGAAAAATGTATGATTTTGTAAAAGACACAATTATTGATAATAGCCCATTTGGGTCATTAACAGAAGATGATGAATACGGCGAAGACGGTTATGAATACTATGAAGATGGTAACGCAGTGAGAGAAATCGCACCTTCATACACCCCAATTTCAACAATTGAAAAACACAACGAAACTAAAGTAGTTAGCCACCCAAGCATCAACAGAGGCGGAAACGAAGTTATCGTTATCGAACCTCGTTCATTCGACGATGCTGCTACTATTGTTCAACATTTAAAAGATAGAAAAATCGTTATGCTTAACTTGCACTTGTTAGACAAAGAACAATCTCAAAGAACAATTGATTTTGTTTGCGGTGCATCTCAAGCTCTTAACGGTAGTCCTAAAAAAGTTGGTGATTTAGTATTTGTATTTGCTCCAAGCAATGTTACATTATCAGCAGATGCTACACCACAACAAAACAAGTTTAATGATTCTTTGTGGAGAACATCTTTACAATAGAATTTTTGGTATGAGAAGAGAGATAGTTTAGATAACGGGCAGCTACGCTGCCCCTTTTTTTGGCATATTTTTAAAACTTTACGATATTTATTACATTAATATAATTTGTTGCATTGGGGATTAATATTGGGTGGTTATTTGCTAGGTTGTCATCTTGAGCCGATGTGAGCAAAGCCCCTATATTTACCCCCTACGCGCTCGCATTAAACGGCACCGCTCACACTTGCAACGAAAACTCAACGTTTCCGTTGACACGTGCTCGTCTCTCGCTTTGCTCGTGCCTCTGCTCGGTTATTTTGCGTTGGTTTTTCAAACTAAACCAAAGCCCCTACATTTACCCCAAAAAAAACGACTTATTGGATAAGTCGTTGGAAAATCAATAGGAAAAAGGGAAAGGAAATATTTATTTTATCGGGATTTTATCCCGTTATATTTGTTTACGCGCTGAATGTCTTGAATGAACCGTCA
>SUTS01000021.1 GCA_015152555.1 Cyanobacteria bacterium SIG26 | reverse complement strand
TGGCATTCACTCTTGCTATGGTATGGACCTGTTTAACTATTAAAGAAAAAAGTACGTTAAATGTGGAAAATATTAAAGAAGATAAGACGGATGTTAGTTTTTGGCAATCTTTAAAAGAATTTTTCTTGTTATCTCCTGAGGTCAAGAAAATATGTACTATGCAGTTTTTTACTTGGATTGGGATGATGTGTTTGTTGATTTATATTACTCCGTTTGTAATACATACGGTTTATAATGTTCCGGATATAGCGTCTGGGGTTATTGAGCAATCATTAAAGGATACTGCGCAAAATTATGCTTTAATTTGTTTGGCTGTATTTAATTTGGTATGTTTTCTTGTTGCTATTCCTATAGGTAATTTTGCTAAGAAATGGGGTAATAAGAAGGTTCATATTTTTTCTATGTTATCGATGGCCGTTGCATATTTAGGTTTGGCATTTTTTAAAACCAGTCCGGTTGCGGTATTGATTTTTATGGCGTTATCCGGTATTGGTTGGGCGAGTGTTTGCGCGTTGCCTTTTGCTATGTTGTCTAAGTATATTAAGCCTGGTACTGAAGGGTCTGTAATGGGGATTTTTAATATATTTATTGCTGGGCCACAGGTTTTTGTTTGTACTTTGGTAGGCTGGTTAATAAATGCTTCTGTTATAACTTCAGAAATTGGTATAAATCATCATTATGAATACACATTTTATATCGGTGCGGCGTGCTTGTTAGCAGCAGTTGCTGTGACAAAGACTATTAAAGAGTAATAAAATTGATTTTAAAAAGATGAAGACGGTAAGCTTATATAAGTTTGCCGTTTTCAATTTTATAAATTTGCACATCTTTTAAAAAGTCGTCTTCAAAAAGTAATGTATCTACAGATGTTATAATTGTTTGGGTATTTTTGTTTATGGATTTTAATAAATAATTTTGTCTTACATCATCGAGTTCGGCTAAAACATCATCCAGTAATAATAGAGGTTCTTCGCCTGTTTTGTCGGTTATTATGTCGAGTTCGGATAGTTTAAGAGCTAAAACTATTGTTCTTTGTTGTCCTTGGGATGCAAATTTTGTTGCCTCTTGATTATTTATGTAATAAATCACATCATCTCTATGTGGGCCAACACAAGCTTGACAACGTCTTATTTCTTCAGCTCTTTTTTCATCAAGCGTTTTAAGAAATTTATATTGTATATTTTCTATAGTTTCGTTTTCTTCGTTAGCGTTTAAAAAAGAACAATCATATTTTATTGATAAATTTTCTGTTTCGCTTATAGATTTATGTTTTTGTTGCGCAAGTTTTTCTATTTCTTTAAGGTATTTTTTTCTTATAAAAATAATGTTACTGCCTGTAATTGATAATTGTTCGTTATAGACATCTAGGAGTGCGTTGTTTATTGTTCCTGTTTTTGCGCAATCTTTTAAAAAGTTGTTTTTTTGGATTCGTATTTTGTCGTATTTTGATAATCTGTCATCGTATGCAGGATAAATTTGAGAAATCGCATTGTCTAACCAGTCGCGCCTGTCTTGAGGTGCACCTCTTAAAAGCATTAAGTCGTTTGATGAAAAAAGTACTGTTTTGACCACAGTTTTAAAATCTTTGACAGTAGCTTTCGTGAGGTTTACTTTTATTTCTCTTTTTTTCTCGTTGTTATAAGCATAGTATAATGAAATATCAGTGTTTGCCTTTAAAATATCAGCTTCAATTTTAAAAAAAGTGTTATTAAAATTTATAAATTCGGCGATATTTGATGTTCTTGGACTTTTAAGTGTTGAAAGGAAATATATACTTTCTAAAATGTTAGTTTTGCCTTGAGCATTTTTCCCAATAATAAGTGTTTTTGATTTATCAAAAGTAAGAGATAATTCAAGGCAATTTCTAAAATTTGTTAAATCCAGCGACTTTATTTTCATATTGATATTATACTTCAAACACATGATTTTTTTTAGCTTATAGACAACCTTCAAATTTTAGTGTATACTAGGGTTGTAGAATAAGATGAGAGAAAAGGGTTGATTATGTTACCTGTTGTGTCAGAAGATATTGCAAATACAGCGTTTAATGAGATTTTTGAAGATATGCCGACTTGGCGAAAAAAAATGATTCATTATATAAAGGATGAAAATCCTGAAATTAATACGGCTATTATTGAGGCTGCAAATAAAACTAATTTAGATCCAAAAGCCGTTGCTTTAGGTGCATATATGACGTATTTGCTTATTGAATTAGCGTCGAATGAAAATGATGCAATATTAAATTATTCTGAATAGTGAAAGATGGTTGGTAATTATGATTATAGAAGATTTATTAAAAGAATTAGTTGAAAAAGGTGGATCAGATTTACATATTTCAAATAAATTACCACCTGTTGTTCGTATCGATGGTAAGCTAATTCGTTTGGATTATGAGCCTTTAACACCTGATGATGTTGAGTCTTTGTTGTTCCCGATGATGTCAAATGAACAAAGACGTCATTTGGAGCAAGAATGGGAATTGGATTTTTCTTATGGTGTTGAAAATTTAGGACGTTTTCGTGTGAACTTCTATAAAGATAAGGGTTGTTATGCTGCTGCATTCAGAACTATTGCAACAAAAGCTCCACAACTTGAGGAGTTGGGGATGCCTCCAATTGTAACGACAATTGCTGAAAAGCCTCGTGGATTGGTTTTGGTAACAGGCCCTACAGGTTCAGGTAAATCAACAACTTTAGCCGCTATGATAGATTATATCAATAGAACAAGAGCTGAGCATATTTTAACAATTGAAGATCCTGTGGAGTTTGTTCATACATCCAAATTAAGTGTTATACATCAACGTGAATTAGGTATGGATACAAGGTCTTTTGCAAATGCATTGAAATCTGCTCTTCGTGAAGACCCGGATATTATATTGGTTGGTGAGATGCGTGATCACGAAACTATTGCATTGGCATTAACTGCTGCTGAAACAGGTCACTTAGTGTTTGGAACTCTGCATACTTCTTCAGCGTCTCAAACGATTGACCGTATTATTGACGTATTCCCGGAAGGTCAACAACAACAGATTCGTGTTCAATTGGCAAACTCATTGGTTGCAGTATTCTCGCAAACACTTTTGCCAAAGCGTCAACCTGACGGCACTAGAAAGGGTCGTGTAATGGCGCAAGAAATTATGGTGGTAACTCCTGCTGTTGCAAACTTGATTCGTGAAGCAAAAGCGGCGCAGATTTATTCTACAATTCAAACAAGTTCAGGTGCAGGTATGCAAACTTTGGAGGCTGCACTTGCGGAATTGTTTAAGGCTGGTTTGGTAACTATTGAAGATGCGTTGGCTAAATCTTCAAAACCTGCCGAATTAAAGCGTTTAATTCAAGGTTAATTGTATAGGAGAAATATTATGGCATCGGCTATTGACGCGTTTAATGAAGCTTTAAATGAAGATAAAGTTTGGTTAAAGGTTTTTGTATATGCTATTCCTATTTATTTATTAGCAAAAGGTTATTTGACCGGTAAATCAGAAATCTTGAATTTTTACGCTGCTATGTGTGCTGTTTTTTATTTTTCCCTATTAACTGTCGGGATAAATAATGTACGTAAGAATAGGTGTGAAATTATTACTTTTAACCCTTTTACAATATTAAAATCGGTGATATTGTCGGCAATAGTTCTTATCCCTTATTCGCTTGTTTGCGGTATTATCGGTAATTTTTTAACAACAAAATTTGTTATACCTGTTGAGATTGATAATTTCCAAGTGATTTATACTGTAGTAGTTTGGGCTATATTGGGTTCTATTGTTTTGACGGCGTATTTGTCATTTGCGAAATATATGAAGGTTTCTCAAGGGTTTAATTATAAATTGATTTCAGAGTCTTGTATTGATGTGTTGTTGGCTTTTTTGTTATTTATACCGCAGTTGGCCATAGCAAATCTTATAATTGTCGGACCTGTTTTTTATTTGTATTTTTTCTTTAATCTGCCATTTGATAATTTTTGTTTTGTTGCTTATTGTTCAGGCGCATTTGTTATAAACCTTTCAATTGTAGCTAATTATTTTGCTCAAATTGCTTATGAATATATTAAAGGCAGCGATGCTGAGTATGAAGATAATATTCAATTACATGAAATTGATTCCAGATCTGATTTTATGAAATAAACTCTATCTTTTCTTGGGAGAGAAAAGGATTTCTTAAGGAGTATGCTAGTTTAGAAATCCCAGAGATGGGTCGACATGATTCACCCCATCCAATCCCATACTCACATCATGTTATTCTCGAGAATGGGATATAGAAAATATAATGTTCATTTTGCACCGTCCAGGGAAGGGTGCATTTACCTCCCCCCGTGCGGAGCACATTGGTTGACCAAACTAACCCACGGTTGGTAGCGACATTTACCCCCCCGTGCGGAGCACATTGGTCGACCAAACTATACCACGGTTGGTAGCAACATTTACCCCCCCCATGCGGAGCACATTAGTTGACCAAACTATACCACGGTTGGTAGCGACATTTACCCCCCCCTCTTGTTATGTGGTGGGAAAATTGTTATAATAATAATATAAAAACTATAACAG